>NZ_JBGFGM010000107.1:0-240742 GCF_041224635.1 Leisingera sp. XS_AS12 | reverse complement strand
ATCGCAAACCATTGCGATTTATGAAGATAATTCCGCTCAGCACCCGCTTGTCATCAACCCGAGGCTTGCCATGCGACTTCGGGAAAAAAGGGGTGAGCTTGGCCATCTGCTCGTCGGTCAGCCAGAAAAGATCGCTCATGTCACAGCTCCATTTTCCGAGCCGTGAATTACGCAGTGCGGCGGAAATCAATGCATCCTGACCCTAGCATTCAAGCTCGCTACCGCGCTCTCTTCAACGTCAAAACCGCCTAGGCGGTTCCTCACCTTCTATGGCATCGTTTATGCGGTGCGGAGAAAACTGGCCAATCGCCCAAGCACTCATACCAAAACAGCCTTCCGCTTAAGGCGCTGATTACAAACATTTAACACAAGGGAATATCTGCAATCATTCCTGCATCGACCACCAGATGCAGGAGCATTCCCAGATGGCAGAGAAGCACTACCGCCGCCCCGAAGTTGAAGCGCTCACCGGCCTGAGCCGTACCACGATATACGCGATGATGAGCCGGGGGGAGTTTCCCCGCCCGGTACGCCTGACCCGCAAGGCTGTCGCTTGGCCGGAAAGCGCCATCGCTGAATGGCTGAGCAGCCGTCAGGCAGCATAACCAAACCCGCCCCCACTAACGCAGGGGAGCGGGCAGTATGTCATCGGCTTAAAGCTTGGAGGCCCGGCCAGCATACGCCCTTTGCCCCATCATCGCAAAGGCAATCAAATGAACAGCAATCATTGGCATAGCAACCCCAGTCAGGTCTTCTGGGTCTGCAAGAACTTGGTGGCAGGGCGCACCCTGACCCATAAAACTGAAATCCGCGAAGTGAACGGCTGGCGGCTTGCCGCTGTCATCCACAAGCTGCGGGCAGAGTACCATTGGCCTATCGAGGACAAGTACCGAGGCAAGGACAACATCAAACACTATTGGCTGCGCCCCGGTACCGATCCTAAAACTCTGCGCTACCCGCCCAGCGCCGCGCACTTGCTGGATGGAGACGCCGCATGAGCAGTCTTGACCATAACACCGCCGTCTCGCGCGAAAAACAGATCCGACGCCTGCAATTGCTTCTCGGCCTGAGCCGCGCACGGGCTGTCGTGTTGGCAGAACTGCACTTTGGAGGGCTGCATCATGCCAGAGACTAAACTGACACGCTGTGGCGGCTTGTGGCACGTTTGGGCGCATAGGCAGCCCGCCGACGACCGGCGCACCTGGCTTCATCTGGGCACCTGTAAGAGCTTGCGGATTGCAGGCCAGGTGGCAAAGGTAATAGCACAACGGGAGGCCGCCCTATGAGCCGCAAACCGTACAAACGGCACAAGCGCGGCGGTGGCCGCCATGTGCAGCTTCACGAATGGCTCCAGGCTTCCCCTGCTTGGGGGAGCCTCAAACCTGGCCCTCGCGCGCTCTACGTCGAGCTGAAGCGGCGCTACAATGGTAGCAACAACGGGACAATCATTCTGAGTCATAGGGACGCGGCAAGGGCGTTGAGCGTACACCGCAACACTGTTGGCAATTGGTTTGATTTGTTACAGGAGCACGGCTTCATCCACGCAACGCGTGGGCACTGCCTTGGCCCATCAGGCATCGGTGAGGCTGCGCATTGGGCACTGGATGAGTTGCCGACCCAAGACGGAAAGCCGGCCCGGAAAGCGTTCATGCGTTGGCAGGAAAAAAAGAAGCCCCGCACTAATTCAGTGCATCGGCGTCACAATGAGGCTGACGCATCATCCGAAACTGCAATCTCCAGCGGCCCTCCCGTCCTAAAGATTGTGTCTGGCTAAGCGGTTTTCCGTGCGGATGCGTCACAATGACTAGGACATATCTACATCTAGCCATATGGCAGGAGTAAAACACATGACCGGTGAAGAACTGAAACAGCACCGTCAGCGCTTGGGGTTGTCGCGCCCAGCGTTGGCGGCTTTGGCCGGGCTGCATCCGTCATCGGTTAAATACTGGGAGCGAAAGGGAAGGGAGCGGATTCGAGGCCACGCGCCTTCCCGGTTATTCTTGGTTATGGGGTGCGAGGTGTCGAATCTGGTGCCGCACGCCCCAGAGCCGAGGGACAATTTTCCAACACCTACGCGCGCGCGGAATGGGGTCTTAGACACACCTGACTTCCAAGTCGCTTCTAAGCGATGCGGCGCACGAACGCGCAAGGGCGCCGCCTGTCGTGCTAGGCCAATCCCTGGTAAAAGGCGTTGCCGGTTTCACGGCGGGCTATCCACCGGGCCGAAAACTTCCGAGGGGCGAGATAGAATTGCGCAAGCGCAGCAGAAGCGCTGGGCGATCTACCGTGAGAGGTGGACGGTTCAAGAGGCGGCTAAGCCCTCTGTTTAGCTAGATGCTTGGCTAAATGCGTTATCCAAAGAGGGGGCTGCAGCTGCGTCACCGGAAACACTCCACCAACGCGGTGGCCTTGTCCAGAAGCTCTGCAATGCTTTCTCCAGATAGTGCTTGGTTGGATGGCTTTCGAGAGAACTTGATGCCGTTAGAGGATAGGAAAAGCTGCGCGATTTCACCGCGAACCGCAAACCCAACATTTTCCGGCACATCGCCGACCTTTTGCGCAACTAATAGTGCGTCCAGCTTTGCGACTACAACACCCACGACAGACCCATTGTTGTTCACTGCGGGGCCGCCTGAATTACCAGGTTGAACAGGGGCGGTTATTTGCATCGTCGTTTCGCTGCCGCCCAGTCCTTTCAACGAAGAAACCGCGCCGCGTGACACATTAAGGCCGCCAAGTAGCCCGTGAAGCGGATAGCCCGCAATCGTTAGATCTGAGTTCAGTTTGGCCGGAAGTTTGGCAAATTCAAGGAACGAGGTTTTCTCTAGTTCCGTATACTTGATTGCAGCAAGGTCAAAGCTTTCGCTCTGCGCAATCAGCGTCGCTGCTTTTCCGTCTATTCGAAGTGCTGAGCATCCGTTGACAACATGGGCATTGGTTAAGGCAATACCGCTTTCATTCACAAAGAACGCAGACCCCGTGCCATCGGGTCCGTCATGCCCGTTATCGGGCGATATGGATTCTGTGTGCGCCGGGCCGTTAGAGCTTTCTCTTTCCAACGCGGCTAAAAGCACGTCGAACTGCTCAACCAAAACTCCCTGTTCTGGAACTTGGAGAAGCCTGGAGCGACCACTGGCTAAGCTGGCTGATGCTAGATTGAAGGCGTTTTTGCTGTGTCTGGGCGCTGATATATACACCACGCTCCAAGCGCCATTGATGAAATCTGAGCGTAGATATTCTACGCGGTCTCGTGAGTGTATCGAGGTGACTGCCATTCCGGGCTTTCTTACCGTGTAGGGTGGCTTAAAACCGGTGTGCGCGTCGATCATATTTTGATGCGCGGCGTTGGTCGATTTCTGGTCAAATCTATCCCAAGCGTACTCCAAGCCGGTACGCGGGTCCCGCCATTCTTCCTGATGCCCATTTTTATTGACTAAAACTGCCCGCTCTTGGGGAATTGCCACGGACATACCAAGCCTATCTAGATAGCGGATTTGCCAGCCGCCTTCGGCAATTTCATCGATAACCGCAAAAATCAGGCCAGCAGCGTGAACGTTGACAGGCTCCGCGTCGTATTTGTCTCTCGTGTATCTCTCCAATGCCCCTTGGCTTCCTCGTCCCCATGCTCCGTCAAGCATTCCAAAATAGTAACCTTCCAGCGCCAGGGCGGTTTGTAAGAAGCGCTTCTCATCATACGTCAATACGCGCGCGTCAAACTCCCCCATAGGTTCAACGTTTGAGGGGCGTGCCGACCGATTGAAGTGTTCATCAGGTACCTGAACAACTCGAAGGTATCGCTTTCCAGTCGAGCAGTACGCGTCGTTTGGAATCAGTTCTTTCCGTTTTAAGGTTGTTAAGATTGAGCCGGACTGTTGAACTGGTACCGCTCCAATCGAGATTGCGAGCCATCCATTTGCGGACTCATAGATTGTGGCAAGTTCCTCAATGCCGTATTCGGCGATGAAAGCGTTCGCTTCGGCTAGAGTGGCTCGGGAGGCGGCAACAATTGCGCACTGTCCAGCGGGCACTAGCTCTGACGGGATTGCCTCCGAAGACAACGTTAGAGTGAGGCTGAATGCCAACAGTGCCTTCTTTAGATGTGCCAACATCTCTCCCTCCCCTCAAATGATGTGTTCCTAAAATATGGCGTAGAATGCATGAAGCATCGCAAAATCGAAATGCTTATCGCGAACAATGCGCCATGGTGCAAAGGCAACGCCGTCCCAACTGAGGGGCAAGTTTCCGCTAGGCTAGGAAGCCGGTGGCTAAAGGCATCAAATTGAAAAGGTGGGGCTTTAAATGGGGCTGAATGCGGCCTCTTAGGTCTAAGACCTTGTATTGCATACCGTTTTTCGAAAATCATGGTGCCCCCACACGGACTCGAACCGCGGACCTACTGATTACAAATCAGTTGCTCTACCAGCTGAGCTATAGGGGCACTCTTTACACCGCGTTCCAAACCGACGCACCCGGGACGGCAAAACTGCCAGGGTGGTCTGCCGATCGCGTGCGGGACTGGTACTAGACCGCGTCGGTACCGTCAAGCCGCTAACGTGCGCATGCGCAGAAACATTTTCGCCTCCGTCCGGGCAGGTCGCGAGGATGATACTGACGCGTTTCACATCTCGCTTTCTGCGAAGGACTTTGCCGGGCCGGGGGCGTCAGAGCCGTCAGGGGCGGGGTTGCCCGTTGCGCCCGAAGTTGAGCGTTTCCGTGCCAAGGTCATCGTAGGTAAGTTCGACCGTCACCGCCTGAACGCTTCCGAGCGGGTACTCGCGATAGGGCATGCCGTCTTCGGCTTTGATCATGTTGGGAAAACCTTCGTCCAGGTGGCAGGCGGGCAGAGGCCAGACTTCCGGCTCTCCTCCGTTGACGCTCAGCCGGATCTGCACAAGGCCGCAGCGCCAGGACCACAGATGGGTGACATAGAGCAGATCCTGCCCCTGAAACTCTCGCACATGGATCCAGTTGCTCCGGGTGGCGGCCAGGATCGGCCTCACTTCCAGCGCGGTGGTGAAGCGGCCAGTCGCGTCCTGTGGCTCGGCAATCAGGGCCGGTGGCGCGGGCGACTGTGCAGCAGGCGCCTGGGCCACAGGTGCTCCGCCGGGTGCGTGCACGGCAGCGGCCGGATCGCCGGTCTGCGCGGTGGCTGCCAGAATGGCCAGGATCACGTCAAGCATGGTCTGTCTCCTGCAATGCGCTAAACTCTGCCGCGCGCCCGATTTTCAAGCGCGACGGTTGCATGGACCGGCTTTGGCGCTTAGCTGTTTCACCAAGCAAAACTACCCGTGCGGGCGGGACGGAACACGGGGAAAACCATGGCAGATGCCCCCTTCAACATCCTGATTGTCGGCCAGGCGGGCCGGTTGCAGTACGAGGCGGTGCTGTTTGCGGCGTCCTTGCGGCACTGTGCGCCGGGCTTCTCCGGTCAGCTTTATGTTGCGGTGCCTCAGCCCGGCCCACTGTGGCAGAGGGATCCGCGCATCCGCAACCCGGACGTGCTTGCCGCGTTGGAGGAGCTTGGCGCGCGCATGGTCCCGTTCGACAGCCAGGTGTTCGGCAGCGCCTATCCCTATGGCAACAAGATCGAAGCCTTGCAGGTGATGCCGGAAGGCGAGCCTTTCGTGTTCTTCGACACCGATACGCTCATCACCGGCGAATTGGCGGATGTGCCTTTTGATTTCTCCCGTCCGTCGGCGTCCTTGCGGGTCGAGGGCAGCTGGCCGAAACCGACGCTGTATGGTCCGGGATACGACGGCATCTGGCGCTCGCTCTATGATCGCTTCAAACTCGATTTCGCCAGCAGTCTTGATCTCAGCCAGCCGCACGAGTTCTGGAAGCGCTACCTCTATTTCAACGCGGGATACTTCTATGGGGCCTGTCCGCGGGCCTTTGGCGCGCGGTTCCTGCGCTACGCGCAATCGGTGCGGGATGATCCCCCGGCTGAGTTGATTGGCCAGAGCCTTGACCCCTGGCTGGACCAGATCGTGCTGCCGCTGGTCATCCATGAATTGGGGGGCGGACGGGACGCGCTGCCTGCGGGGTATCTGGATGGGGAGGTCAGCTGCCACTACAGAGTGTTCCCGCTGCTGTATGCGCGGGAAAGCGACCGGGTGGTGGCGCTGCTGCACGAAATCACCGCCCCCAACCGCCTCAAGAAGGTGCTGAAGCAGTACGAGCCGATCAAGCGGATGGTCTACCAGCGCCGGGGCGAGAAGGTGCGGGCGCTGTTCGATCAGGACAACCTGCCGCGCCGCGAGCAGGCGATCCGCAACCGGATCAAGTCCGAAGGCTTCTGGATGCGTTAGCGTCGGTCGACCTGCCGCGGGCGCGCGCGTTTTGCGACTACCGGGGCGGCGGGGCTCCCGCCTGCGCCAGCAGCGCCTGCGGCGCAGGCTTGCAGTTGGGGGTGGCACCGCGCTGCGCGCGGTGGGGCGGCGAGGGGCGACGGGCTGGCCCATGCGGCGGCGGGGGCGCTTTGCGCTCTGGCGCGACATTCGCGCGATTGCGTTCCGGCCCCGGCCATGCTGAGGTGCGCGCGACAGAACAACGTCTAAGGGAGACTGAACGATGACCGACGCTCCGAGCTACGGTTTTGACACCTTGCAGATCCATGCCGGCGCCAAGCCTGACCCGGCCACCGGTGCGCGGCAGACGCCGATCTATCAAAGCACCGCATACGTGTTCCGCGACGCGGAACATGCCGCCGCTTTGTTCAACCTGCAGGAGGTCGGCTACATCTACTCGCGCCTGACCAACCCCACGGTTGCCGTGCTGCAGGAACGCCTGGCGACGCTGGAAGGCGGCGTCGGGGCGGTCTGCTGTTCGTCTGGCCATGCGGCGCAGATCATGGCGCTGTTCGCACTGATGAGCCCGGGCTGCAACGTGGTCGCCTCGACCCGGCTTTATGGCGGCACCGTCACCCAGTTCAGCCAGACCATCAAGCGCTTCGGCTGGTCCGCCAAATTCGTCGACACCGACGATCTGGAGGCGGTGAAGGCGGCGATCGACGAAAACACCCGCGCGGTGTTCTGCGAATCCATCGCCAACCCCGGCGGCTATGTCACCGACATTCGGGCGCTGGCCGATGTGGCGGATGCGGCGGGCCTGCCGCTGATCGTCGACAACACCTCGGCCACGCCCTATCTCTGCCGCCCGATCGAACAGGGCGCGACGCTGGTGGTGCATTCCACCACCAAGTACCTCACCGGCAACGGCACCGTGACCGGCGGCTGCATCGTCGACTCCGGCAAGTTCGACTGGTCCGCGAGTGACAAGTTCCCGTCGCTGTCGCAGCCCGAACCGGCCTATCACGGGCTCAAGTTCCACGAGACCTTTGGCCCGCTGGCCTTCACCTTCCACGGCATCGCCATCGGGCTGCGCGATCTGGGCATGACGATGAACCCGCAGGCGGCGCATTACACCCTGATGGGAATCGAGACGCTGTCCTTGCGCATGCAGCGCCACTGCGAGAACGCGGTGAAGGTGGCAGAATGGCTGGAGCAGGACGATCGTGTCGACTACGTGACCTACGCCGGTCTGCCGTCGTCGCCCTATCACGAGCGCGCCAAGAGCTGCTACCCCAAGGGCACCGGCGGTCTGTTCACCTTTGCGGTCAAGGGCGGCTACGAGGCCTGCGTCAAGCTGGTCGATGCGCTGGAGATCTTCAGCCATGTGGCCAACCTGGGTGACACCCGGTCGCTGATCATTCACTCCGCCTCGACCACCCACCGGCAGTTGACGCCTGAGCAGCAGGAAGCCGCTGGAGCCGGGCCGAACGTGGTGCGTGTCTCGATCGGTATCGAAGACGCGGACGACCTGATCCGCGACCTCGACCAGGCCCTGACCAAGGCCTGCGGCTGAGCGATCGGAAACGTCTCACAGCGAGGTCCGTATGCTGTTGCGGCCGGACCTCGCACCGGGGGCGGGGCACCGTGTCGCCGCCCAGACCATCGAACCTGTCGCGGGATACGCGGCAGGTTTCTTGGTTTCAGGCGGTGGGGAAACAGGGACATCAGGGCAGGAACCTGCGAGGAAGGCTGCAAGCTCAGCGCGCTGATCGGGCAGGGGCGCAAGGCGCCGTGGCCCGGAAAATGCAACGCGCCATCCGTCGTGTCGACCGGATGGCGCGCGGGTGTGGTCGGTAGGGCTTAGCCCGTGATTGTGTTCAGCAGCAGGTAGATCAACGCGGACAGCAGGGCAGCGGCCGGGACGGTGATGACCCAGGCGGCCACGATGGTCATGAAATGGCTGCGGCGCACCAGCTTGCGACGGCGGCGCTCCTCCGGGGCGATGCGCTTTTCCGGCGGGCGGCTGGCGGCGGATTTTTTCAGGCGGCGCTCCATGTGCCACTCGCGGAAGAAGCCGACCCCGAACACCGCGCCAACCGCGATATGGGTCGAGGACACCGGCAGCCCCAGCCAGCTGGCCACGATCACGGTGATCGCCGCCGACAGCGACACGCAGTAGGCGCGCATCGGGTTCAGCTTGGTGATCTGGCTGCCGACCATGCGGATCAGCTTGGGGCCGAACAGGAACAGGCCAAAGGAGATGCCAAAGGCGCCGATCACCATCACCCAGGTCGGGATCGCCACCTTGGAGGCGAAATCGCCGAATTCGGTGGCATGCACGATGGCCGCCAGGGGGCCGACCGCGTTGGCGACATCATTGGCGCCATGGGCAAAGGACAACAGGCCCGCGGAGATCACCAGCGGCAGGCCGAACAGCGCTTTCAGCGACTTGTTGCGGTTCTCCATGCCCTCGGACTGGCGTTTGATCAGCGGTGCGGTGATCACGTAGGACAAGGCCCCGGCGGCAGCACCGATCAGCAGGGCGGTCTGCAGGTCGATCTTGATGATCCGCTTCAGCCCCTTCAGCGCCAGATAGGCGGCAAAGGCACCGGCCATGATGCCGACCAGCACCGGCACCCAGCGGCGCGCGGCGGCGATCTTGTCTTCCTGATAGATGATCTTGGCCTTGATGAAGGCGAGGAACAGCGCCGCGATGACGCCGCCCAACACCGGCGAGATCACCCAGCTGGCGGCGATCTTGGCCATGGTCGGCCAGTTCACCACCGACACGCCCGCCGCCGCGACACCCGCGCCAAGGACACCGCCGACCACCGAATGGGTGGTCGAGACCGGAGCCCCGACCCAGGTTGCCAGGTTCACCCACAGCGCCGAGGAGATCAGCGCCGCCATCATCGCCCAGATGAAGATCGTCTCATTGGCCACGGCCGTCGGATCGATGATGCCCTTGGAAATGGTCGAGACCACGTCGCCGCCCGCCAGCAGCGCGCCCGCGCTCTCGGCGATGGCGGCAATGACGATGGCGCCGCCCATGGTCAGCGCATTGGCACCCACCGCAGGGCCCATGTTGTTGGCCACGTCATTGGCGCCGATGTTGATCGCCATATAGGCGCCGAATGCGGCGGCGGCGATCACCACCATGCTCATGGCCGAGCCGCCAAAGAACACGCCGGCACCTAGGCCCGCCAGCACGATGAAGGCCAGCGCAATCCCCGGTGCCACCAGGGGGCGGGAGACATAGCTGGTCGCCAGCTCAACCTGGGAGATCCGGTTCAGATCCTTGTCCAGGGTTTTCCATTGGCTGCGCTGCGGTGCATCGCTCATTCTCGACATTCCTGATTCTGAGGTCTCGGCACGCGCCTAGCGAGGCACCTGCCGGGTTGCAAGCGCCTGACATGAAGCTGTTACAAAAATGTTACAATTGGCGCAGCACGTCCTGCAATTGGGGTTCATGCACCAGGGTTGCAGCCTCTTGCGGGCTCATCCATTGGCGGTTGCGCTCCGCGGCCTCGGGGTAGCTGTCTTCCAGTTCCTCGACCTCGGCGGCGAAGATCAGCGTCGTCACCGGCTCGTCGGTGCCGTTGTCGTGGCGTTTCATGTAGTTGTATTCGCCGATCGGGCGTTCGGAGACCCGTGCCTTGCGCACTCCGGCCTCTTCCCAGGCTTCCTGAAGGGCTGAATCCGGGCCGTTCTTGCCATCAATCGGCCAGCCCTTCGGAATGATCCAGCGGCCAGTGCCACGGCTGGTGATCATGAGCACTTCCTTGCCGGACTCGCCGGTGCGATAGCACAGCGCGGCAACCTGCAGCCGGTTCGGCCGTCTTAAAAGTGGTTTCACGATTTCTTCCCAGGCGCGGGTCAAGGTGCGGGTCATGTCTGCTCAGCCTTTGTGATCGGGTTACCCCGTGTCTTGTTCGGATTGCCGACAAAGTAGGAGGGTGCCCGCAGCTTTGCAAGCACGCAGCAGGCCGCGCGCCGCCGTCAGCCATCCTGCGCCCAGGGCTTGCGGCGGTTTTGATGCTGCGCTTGCGGTTGTACCGACCCCGGGGCGTCTCGGAGCGTCTCGGGGCGCTAGGTCCGCCGTTTGGCGCGCAGGGTGGGGTCCGCTTGCGTCGGGTCCTCTGGCCAGGGGTGCTTGGGGTACTGCGCGCGCATGTCCTTGCGCACATCGGCATAGGAGCCGGCCCAGAAACCCGGCAGATCACGGGTGATCTGGATCGGGCGACGGGCAGGGGACAGCAGCGTGACCTTCAGCGCAACCCCACCCACCGTGGGGTGCCGGGTGACGCCGAACAGCTCCTGCAGGCGCAGGGAGACCTCTGGCACCTCGCCGGCATAATCGATCGGCACCTTGTGGCCCAGCGGGGTGATGAAACTGCCCGGTGCCTCGCGGTCCAAAAGCTGCGTCTGCTCCCAGCTGAGCGCGGTGCGCAGCGCGGGCAGCACATCGAACCGTTTCCAGTCCTCCGCGGATTTCACCCCGCCGAGCATCGGCAGCAGCCAGTCGTCCAGCGTTTCGGTCAGTCCGGGGATCGAGAAATCCGGCAGGTCATGGCCATCTGCGCGCAGCAGCTCCACCCGGGCCGCCAGCCGCGCCGCGGCGCCCGTCAGCCGCAGGCCAAGGTCGCGCACCCCGTCCAGCATGGCCTTTGCCACGGCTTCAGGGGGCACATCCTTCCAGATCCGGTCGTCCAGCACGAGGGCGCCCAGCCGCTCCTGCTGGCGGGCCACCACCCTGCGCTCGCGTTTCGACCACTCGCAGACATCGACCCAGCTGATCTGGTCGGCAAACAGCGCCCGTATTTCCGACAGCGTGATCTGCGCCGCCATGCGGATCCGGGCCTCGCGCGGGTTGCCGTCGGTGTCCAGCGCCACGAGGAAGGGCGCCGCCGCCAGCGTGTCGCCGCCGTCCAGCACCGCGCCCTTGCCACCCGACAGCACATAGCGCGGGGTGTCGCCCTTGCGCCGCTGGCCGATGCGATCGGGATAGGCGAGGGCGGCCATCGCGGCCGGTGACAACCCGGCTTCCGAGCGTCCGGCCTGCGGGCGCAGTCGCCGCGCCTCGGCCTTGATCCGTTCCACCACCGCCCGGTTCAGCTGATAGGGATGGCGGCTTTCAAACCCCTTGGGGTCCTTCAGCGCCTTCAGCCGCAGCAGCAGATCCGAGGGTGCGCCGCGCAAGGGATCGCGTTCTCCCAGCAGGGCGGCCAGCGGTGCCGCATCCGGCCCGGCCTGCAGCAGCATATGCCCCAGCCGCGGATGCAGCGGCAGCGCTGCCAGCGCCTTGCCGTGCTTGGTGATGCGCCCCTGCGCATCCAGCGCGCCCAGCATTGCCAGCAGCGTCTGCGCCTCCGCCAGCGCCCCTGCAGGCGGCGGCGTGAGGAACATCAGATCGTCGGGCGCCGCTCCCCACAGCGCCAGCTCCAGCGCCAGCGCGGTCAGGTCGGCGCTCTCGATCTCGGCAGGCGGGAAACCCAGCAGCGCGCCTTCCTCGCCCTTGGTCCACAGCCGGTAGCAGATGCCCTCCGCCACCCGGCCCGCGCGGCCCTGGCGCTGGGTCGCCTCGGCGCGGGTCACCTTTTCGGTCACCAGCCGCGACATGCCGGAGCCCGGATCGAACCGCGCCCGGCGCGCCTGGCCCATGTCCACCACCACCCGGATGTCCTGAATGGTCAGCGAGGTTTCGGCGATCGAGGTCGCCAGCACCACCTTGCGGCCATTCGTTTCGGGCTGGATCGCGGCGCGCTGCTCGGCAAAGGGCAGGGCGCCGAACAGCGGCCGGATGTGGCAATGACCCGGCAGCCGCTTGGCCAGCGCCCCCGCGGCGCGGCGGATCTCGCCCTCGCCGGGCAGGAACACCAGAATGCCGCCGCCGGTGGATTTGGTGTCGCGCTCGGCCTGCACCACCAGGTCCACCAGCGCATCCACGCGCCTCGCTTGCGCGGGCAGCGGGCGCTCCAGCCAGCGGGTCTCTACCGGGTAGCTGCGCCCCTCGGAGGTCACCATGGGGGCGTCCATCAGCGCCGCCACCGGGCCTGCGTCCAGCGTGGCCGACATCGCCACTAGGATCAGGTCGTCACGCAGCGCCCCGGCCACCTCAAGGCACAGCGCCAGACCCAGATCCGCGTTCAGCGAGCGTTCGTGGAATTCGTCAAAGATCACCGCGCCGACGCCGGGCAGGTCTGGGTCCGATTGCAGCATCCGTGTCAGGATGCCCTCGGTCACCACCTCGATGCGGGTGGATTTCGACACCTTGGCATCGCCGCGCACCCGGTAGCCGACGGTCTCGCCCGGCTTCTCGCCCAGCGTCTCAGCCATCCGTTCGGCGGCGGCGCGGGCGGCCAGCCGACGCGGCTCCAGCATCACGATGCGGCCCTGCGTCAGCCCGGCCTCCAGCATCGCCAGCGGCACGCGGGTGGTCTTGCCCGCGCCGGGCGGCGCCTGCAGCACGGCACGGCCACGCACGCGCAGCGCGTCCAGCAATTCGGGAAGGGCGTCTTCGATCGGCAATCTGGTCATGTCCGCCTTATCGCCAAAGCGGCGAGGGAGGTCTAGCGCATGCGACGGTAAAGTTCTTGCGGACAAGACACGGAGGGCATCTCCCGTCCGCGGGCGGAACAGGCCCCGCAACCACTGGACATTGCCGCCCCCCATGCGCCAAGGTCCGCGGCAAGACGACAGGAAGGCCCAGATGGACATCGAACAGCTGACACCCAAGATCCTGGCGGGCGACCGCCGCGCCCTGGCCCGTGCCATCACCCTGGTGGAAAGCGGCCGCGAAGACCACCGCGCGCAGGCAGGCGCGCTGCTGTCCGCACTGGCCGAGCACAAACGCCAGGCGCTGCGCATCGGCCTGTCGGGCACGCCCGGCGTGGGCAAATCCACTTTCATCGAAAGCTTCGGCATGATGCTGATCGGCATGGGGCTGCGGGTGGCGGTGCTGGCGGTTGATCCCAGTTCGACCCGGTCCGGCGGCTCGATCCTCGGTGACAAGACCCGGATGGAGCGGCTCAGCCGCGAGAAGAACGCCTTCATCCGCCCGTCCCCCAGCCAAAGCCACCTCGGCGGCGTCGCCCGCCGCTCGCGCGAGGCGGTGGCCCTGTGCGAGGCGGCAGGCTTTGACGTGGTGCTGATTGAAACCGTCGGGGTGGGCCAGTCGGAAACCGTGGTGGCGGAGATGTCCGACCTGTTCGTGCTGCTGTTGGCGCCCGCAGGCGGCGACGAGCTGCAGGGCGTGAAGCGCGGCATCATGGAGATGGCCGACCTGATCCTGGTGAACAAGGCCGACGGCGCGCTGAAACCGGTCGCCAGCCGCACCTGCGCCGATTACGCCGGTGCGCTGCGGCTCCTGCGCAAACGCCCGCAGGACCCCGAGGGCTTTCCCAAGGCGCTCATGGTTTCTGCGGTCGAGGAGCATGGGCTGGATCAGGCCTGGACCGAGATGCAGGCGCTGATCGACTGGCGGCGCGAGAACGGTCACTGGCAGAAACGGCGCGAGGCGCAGGCCTGCTACTGGTTCGACCAGGAGGTGCGCCAGGCGCTGCTGGCCCGGCTGCACACCCCTGAGGCGCAGGCGGCAATGGCGGATCTGTCCGGGCAGGTGGCCACGGGCGCGCTGACCCCGGCGGCGGCGGCGCAGCAGATGTTGCAGCAGCACCTGCAGGGCTGAGCGCGCATGCAGGAAACCCGCGTCTTTGACGGCGAACATCTGCGCGCCTCGCTGTTCAACCCGGGCAGCAAACGCCTGTTCGTCACCTTCCGCCAACGCGTCGCCGTGGCCGGGGAGTTCGAAGACCGCGGCCCGGTCCGCAACATGACGCGGCACGGCTACGCCCATCTGCACATCCAGCCCCGGCACAACGACTGGTACATCAACGCCGAGACCAAACCGCTGTCGCGCAGTCTCAGGGCCCTGACCAGGGGGTTCGAGGACGTCTCGGCGATGGGGTTTTCCATGGGCGGCTACGGCGCGCTGCGGTTCTCCAAGGCGCTGCACCTCAAGCGGCTGATCGCGGTGTCGCCACAGTTCACCATTGCTCCCGGCGCGGTTCCCAACGACCGCCGCCGCAAGGAGGCCGCGGGCTTTGACGCCGAGCTGGGCGATCTCGTGCGCTTTGGCCGTCACGGGGTGCAGGGGGTGGTGCTGTTCGACCCCTTCCGCAAGATGGACCTCAGCCATGCGCTGTTCATCCAGGCGGTGTTTTCCGACCTGAAGCTGTGCCGCCTGTCCTGCGCAGGCCACCCCGCCAGCCAGGTCATTCGCGAGGGGGGCAGCTTCTGGGATCTGCAAACGCTCCTGCGCGAGGGGCCGCTGACGCCCGCCCGCGTGCTGGCAATGCACCGCAGCCGCCGTCGCCACTCGCCCAGCTACTGGCAGAAGCTTGCCCGCATCGCCCGGCAGCACGGCAGGCCGCAGCTGGCGGCGGCGGCGGATGCCGCGCTGAAGCGTCTTGCACAGGCAGCGGAAACCGGGGCATAAGCCGGGCAAGAAAGCTGAGTTGAATCACTTGACGCTGTTGCCGGTTGAGCGTATGAGCAGCGGACCAGTTTTCGGGCGCAGCCAATGGCCGCGCCCCTTGTGATTTGGCCCGGAGCTGCTCCGGGCTTACAGAAACGAAGGATGATGATATGTCGCGCCGTTGCGAACTGACCGGAAAAGGCCCGATGACTGGCAACAATGTCAGCCACGCCAACAACAAAACCAAACGCCGCTTTCTGCCCAACCTGAACGACGTGACCCTGCAGTCCGAAGTTCTGGGCCGTGGCATCAAGCTGCGCATCTCCGCAGCTGCTCTGCGCTCCGTCGATCACCGCGGTGGTCTGGACGCCTTCCTGGCCAAAGCCAAGGACGAAGAGCTGTCGGCAAACGCGCTGAAAGTGAAAAAAGAGATCGCCAAGGCACAGGCCGCCGCGGCCTGATCACTGGCGCTGATCCCGCGCGGATCACGGAATTGCAGCACCGCGCGAAGGGCAGCCTTCGCGCGGTGTTTGCGTTGCTGCGGCCTGCGGCGGTTTTGCGCGGCGCCTGTCGCCTGCGCCCCCTTGCGGGCGGGGTATTGCGCGGGCATATCATGCCGCGATGACACCCGTATTGCGCAGATATCTCGGCCTGTTCCTGGCCCTGGCCGTCGCCCTGACGGCCCACAGCGCGGCCGCGGCCCAAGGCGGCCGCGATGCCACCGGAACGATGGTGATCTGCACCGGCATGGGGGCGGTGGTCGTCTACACCGATGCCGAGGGCCAGCCGGTTCCGGCACCGCATTACTGCCCCGACTGCGTGACACATGTGCTGGATGCGGTGGTGCCACCCTCGGCGCTGCCGGTGCCCGGCAGCTATGCTGCGGCAGGCGTGGCGATGGACGCCCCGGTTCTGCAGGGCGCGGCCCCGCGGCTGCACGCCAGTGCCCGCGCGCCGCCCGCGGCGGGCTGAGGCTGCGGCCGCTTTCCCACTGATACCATTGCCAAATTCCGACCTATGAGGAGACATGCCATGTCCCTGAAATCCGTACTTTTTGCGGCCTCCGCTGCCGCTGCTCTGGCCACCTCTGCGCTGGCTGACCACGCTGCCAAGATCATGGTGCACGACCAATACGCGCGGGTGTCCTCGCCCGTGGCCAAGGCCGGTGCAGCCTTTCTGGAAATCACCAACCACGCGGCGCAGGATGACCGCCTGATTGCCGTGCGCTCCGACGTGGCGGCGCGGGTCGAGCTGCACACCCACAAGGAAAGCGGTGACGGCGTGATGAAGATGATGCACGTCGAGGAAGGCTTTGCCGTGCCCGCGGGCGCCACCCATCGGCTGCAGCGCGGAGGCGACCACGTGATGTTCATGGGGCTGACCCGCGCGCTGAACCACGGCGATGTGGTCAAGCTGACGCTGGTGTTCGAACAGGCCGGCGAGATCGAGATCGAGGTGCCCGTCGACCTGGAGCGAATGCCCGATGCCCACAATCACGGGGACGGCCATGATCACGGCCATGACAAGGGTCACGACCACTCCGGCCAGTCCAACTGATCCACGGGGGGCAGGGCGGGCGCGGCGTCAGGCTGCGCTGCAGCCCTCCTTCGCGCCCAAAGCCCGCCCTTGCGGCGGGCTTTTTGCCGCCTGGCGCTAGGCGAGCAGCTCCGCCACCCAGGCAGGCACGGTCTCGCTGGCGGGACCATAGCGGCGCTCGGCAAAGCGCGAGGTCGTGGCAGAGGGGGCGAGGTTCAGCTCCACCGTATGTGCGCCCGCCGCCTGTACCTCGTCCACGAAGGCGGCCGCCGGGTAGACCTCGCCCGAGGTGCCGACGGCGGCAAACAGATCCGCCTCCGCCAGATGCGCGTAAATCTCCTCCATGTGGTAGGGCATCTCGCCGAACCAGACCACGTCAGGGCGGCCCGTTGGGGCGCGACAGGCGGGGCAGGGCTGGCCGGGGTGCATCTGCGCCGGTGCCACCCAGCGATGATCGCAAGCGGCGCAGAGCGCGCCTGCCAGCGTGCCGTGCATATGCAGAACCGGGTCAGCGCCGCCCGCCTCGTGCAGGGCATCGACATTCTGGGTGATCAGCACCACCTCGCCGGGATGCTCCGCCTGCAGCCGCGCCAGCGCGCGGTGCGCCGGATTGGGCTCCGCCGCCGCTGCCTGGGCGCGGCGCGCATTGTAGAAACCATGCACCAGCGCCGGGTCGCGGGCAAACCCCTCGGGTGTCGCGACGTCCTCGATCCTGTGCTGCGCCCAGAGGCCCCCCTCGTCGCGAAACGTTCCCAGCCCGCTTTCGGCCGAAATCCCCGCACCAGTCAGGATCACGATCTTCTGCATGCTCTTTTCCATTGCGCCTGAACCCCTTATCACTGCTCCCATCCACAGGAGATCCGCCCCATGCCTACCCGTATTCTGTTTGTCTGCCTAGGAAACATCTGCCGCTCCCCGGCGGCCGAAGGCGTGTTTCGCGCGCTTTGTCCCGAGGTCCAAACCGACAGCGCGGGCACCTCGGACTGGCACGTGGGGGAGCCGCCCTATGGACCGATGCAGGCGGCGGCGCGGGCGCGCGGGCTGGACATCAGCGATCTGCGGGCGCGGCAGGTGACCCCGGCGGATTTCGACGCTTTCGATCTGCTCATCGCGATGGATCAGGGCAACATCGACAAGATCGAGGCCCTGCGCCCCAGGGGGAACCAGACGTCCTTGCGTCTGTTTACCGATTACGCGCCGCAGAGCGGTATGGACCACGTGCCGGACCCCTATTACACGCGCGACTTCGATGGGTGCCTCGACCTGATCGAGGCTGCGGCCAAGGGGCTGCAAGAGGCGATTGGCACGGCGCGGCGCTAGGGGCAGGGCGCCTCAGGCGCTGATGGTCCGAAACCCGCTGGCAAGAAACGGCAGCTGCTGGACCGCCGGATCGATCATCTGGCTCTGCACCAGCCGACGCACCGTCTCGGCGACGTCACGGGGCACCCGGTCCGACCAATCGGCGGCGGTAAAGAGGGAGATGGTGCGGGACATCTCGCCAAAGGGCAATGGCAGCGCGTCGATCTGGTCGTGGAAGCGACCGGCGCGCATGTAGCCCAGCGGGGTCGTGATCGCCCAGCCGATGCGCCGCGCCACCATCGCCATCAGCGCCAGGTGGGAGCCCACCTCGAACCGGTTTTCGAAGGTCAGCGCCTGACGCGCCAACAGCGCCTCGATCTGCTGTGAGATCAGCTGCTCGCGCGCGTAGCGCAGCAGCGGCAGACCGTCCAGCTGGGCGGCGGCGTCAGCGCTCCCCCGTACCACGCCGCGCGGCACCACCAGGATGAAGGGATCGCGCACCAGCGGATATTCCACCATGCCTTCGTGCAGGTTGCCCGAGGTCGCAGCAATGGCGATGTGCAGATCGCGCGCTTCCAGCGCCCGCACGATGTCATGGCTGGAGGCCGTGATCATCTTCAGCCTGCACCCGGTCAGGCTGTCGGCCAGGATGGTGGCCAGCCGCGGTGTCAGATCATTGTCGAAATCGTCGATCAGCCCGATCGACAGCGCCTGCAGGTGGCTGAGATCCATCACCGTCAGCTCGCTCTGGGCCAGCCGCAGTTCGGCCAGCACCGCCTCGGTTCGGGTCAGGAAGCTGCGACCGGCGGCCGTCAGCACCATCGGGCGGCGGCCATGGTCGATCAGCTCGCTATCCAGCGCCTTTTCCAGATTGCGCATCTGCTGGCTGACCGCAGGCTGGCTCAGGCCCGTCAACTCGGCCGCCTGTGCCACCGAACCGGTCTTGGCCAGTGCTTCGAACACCTCCAGCCCGCGCAGGGTCACGCCCTTCATCAACATGCAAACACTCCAAATCGCTTGGACCCGTTTGTTCCGCGTTGCAGCATGCCGGTCAAGAGGGCGGGCGTTGACGTGCAAAATGTCGCAAAGCCGCCGGGTGCGGTGTCGGCTGCCGTGCAGGCAGCCTTCAGCCCGCGTCGCCAGCGGTCATGCCGGGCGGTCTGGGGAGGTGATCGCAGGCTCAGCCGCAGCTGCGGGCGGCGTTTTCACCAAAGGCCTTGTAGCGCAGCCACAGCCGCTCGTCGCTGCGACGGTCGGACTGGCGCACCACCTGCGCCCGGTGCGGGTCGGCGAAAAATTTGGCGACGGTGCGTTGCTCGCTGCGGGTCAGGCTCTGGTCGGCGACCTGCTGAATGCAGCGGCACAGCCGCGGCGAGGCGGCGGTCCGGTCGGATTGGCGACAGGCGCGTTCAATCGTGCCAGCCTGCGATTCTACGGGCATCAGCCCGGCCAGAAATGCAGCGCAAGCTGCGGCGGTCAGGAAGTGTTTCATCTGCTCGTGCCCTGTTCATGCGGCGCGGGCTTGCTGCCCGCAATTGCACCGCAGTATGCCGCAAGCGCGGCTTCGTTTCAATCACGGTGACCTGGGGTGAGAGAGGGGCGGCAAGCCTCCGCCACAGCGCGGCCCGCCACCCCGGACGTTACGGTTCCTGGTTGGCCTCAGGCCTGATTTGGCCCGCGCATCGCGCGCACGGCCTGGCGCACGGCTTTCCAGTCTTTGGCTTCGCTATCGCGCCCGGCTTCGGCGCATTGGCGCATCTTCTGTGCGGCCTCGGCCTCGGCCTTGTCGCCATGCGCCGAGTAGAGCGCACGGGCGTATTCACTGGCTTTGATTGCGTCCATTCCGGTTGTCCTCCTGTGCTTGGTTCGTCACCCGCAAGGGGCCGCGTGAGCCGCGGAATGTGGGCAGTATAGCGGATTTTTCCGGAAATTGCAGCGGCTGGCGCTGCATCGGCGGGATCGGGCCGGGGCCGCGTTGAGCCTGTGGGCGGGCGGCCCTGCCGCCGGGCGCACAAAAGTCAAGGGCGGCAGCGCGATGCGCGCCGCCGCGACAGGCGATAAAAGCAGCGCCTGAACCGCTCAACGCCGGAGCCGCAGAGCGGAGATGAAACGCCCGGTTTGCCGCCGGGCGTTTTTGAAGGCGTGATGCCTGAAGGCGCCTATTCGAGTCCCAGCAGCCCCTTGGCTTCGGCCAGGGTTGCGACCGAGGCATCATGATCGCCGCTGTCATGCAGGCTCTGCCCCTCGTCGCGCAGGTCCTGGACCTTTGCCAGGTCTTCCTCCGACAGCTCTGTCCCGGCGGCCAGCGCGGCGTCGATGGCGGCAATGTCGGCGGGGCACTGCC
Organism: Leisingera sp. XS_AS12; assembly: GCF_041224635.1. Classification (NCBI taxonomy): domain Bacteria; kingdom Pseudomonadati; phylum Pseudomonadota; class Alphaproteobacteria; order Rhodobacterales; family Roseobacteraceae; genus Leisingera; species Leisingera sp. XS_AS12. The sequence goes on along the minus strand of NZ_JBGFGM010000107.1, from coordinate 220,797 downwards.
CGGCCAGAAGCGGCGACGCCAAAAGGGTGATCGCGGCGGCCAAAGTCAGGTGTTTCATGGTGTTATCCTCCCCAGATGAACGGCGGAAGGATAGCACGGAACGGCTGCGTTTTCAGCAGCGGAGTGGTGGCCTGGCTGCGGATGGGCGGAGAGTGGCGCATGGGGGTACTAAAGCCCAGAGGAGCAGGCGAAACGCCGGACGTGCGCGCGGGGCGCGCGCCGGTCTGTGAAGGTGGAAGGGGTGGGGCGGCAGCAATAGCAGAAAACAGAAAACGGAGCCGAAGCCCCGTTTTGCAAGCGTTTTTATCGGCGTAGCGTTGCAGAACTATGCCGTCCCGCGAAAACGGACAGTCTCAGTTGTCCATTTTGAGGGCGGAAATGAACGCCTCCTGCGGGATGTCCACCTTGCCGAACTGGCGCATCTTCTTCTTGCCCGCCTTCTGCTTGTCCAGCAGCTTCCGCTTCCGGGTGGCGTCGCCGCCGTAGCATTTGGCGGTCACGTCCTTGCGCAGCGCCGAGAGGGTCTCGCGGGCGATCACCTTGCCGCCGATGGCAGCCTGGATCGGGATCTTGAACATGTGGCGCGGGATCAGGTCCTTCAGCTTCTCGCACATCGCCCGGCCACGCATTTCGGCGCGGTCGCGGTGGACCATGGTCGACAGCGCGTCCACCGGCTCGTCGTTCACCAGGATCGACATCTTCACCAGGTTGTCCTGGCGGTAGCCGGTCATCTGGTAGTCAAAGGAGGCATAGCCCTTGGTCACCGATTTCAGCCGGTCGTAGAAGTCGAACACCACCTCGTTCAGCGGCAGGTCATAGACCGCCATGGCGCGGCTGCCGGCATAGGTCAGGTCTTCCTGGATGCCGCGACGGTCCTGGCACAGCTTCAGCACGTCGCCCAGGTATTCGTCCGGCACCATGATGGTCGCCTTGATGCGCGGCTCCTCCATGTGGTCGACCTTGGACATGTCGGGCATGTCGGCAGGGTTGTGCAGCTCGATCATCTCGCCGTCTTTCATGTAGACGTGATAAATCACGCTCGGCGCGGTGGTGATCAGCTCGATGTTGTATTCGCGCTCGATCCGGTCGCGGATCACCTCGAGGTGCAAGAGGCCGAGGAAGCCGCAGCGGAAGCCGAAGCCAAGCGCGGCCGAGGTTTCCATCTCGAAGCTGAAGGACGCGTCGTTCAGCGCCAGCTTGTCGATGGCGTCGCGCAGGTCCTCGAACTCGGCGGAATCGACCGGGAACAGACCGCAGAACACCACCGGCTGGGCCGGTTTGAAGCCCGGCAGGGCCTTTTCGCAGCCGTTTCGGTCGTTGGTGATGGTATCGCCGACGCGGGTGTCGCGCACCTGCTTGATCGAGGCGGTGAGGAAGCCGATTTCGCCGGGCCCGAGCTCGTCCACCACCTGCATGGCGGGGCGGAACACGCCGATGCGGTCGACGTGGTGCAGGGTGTTGTTCGACATGAACTTCACCCGCATGCCCTTTTTCAGCACGCCGTCCATGATGCGGACCAGAACGATCACGCCCAGGTAGGCGTCGTACCAGCTGTCCACCAGCATTGCTTTCAGCGGCGCGTCGCGCTCGCCCTTGGGGGCGGGCAGCTGCGTGACGATGGCTTCCAGCGTCTCGCGGATGCCCTGGCCGGTCTTGGCCGAAACCTGGATCGCGCCCGATGCGTCGATGCCGATCACATCCTCGATCTGCTCCGCCACCCGGTCGCAGTCGCTGGCGGGAAGGTCGATCTTGTTCAGCACCGGCACGATCTCGTGATCCGCTTCGATCGCCTGATAGACATTCGCCAATGTCTGCGCTTCGACCCCTTGCGTCGAGTCGACCACCAGGAGCGAGCCTTCGACCGCGCGCATCGAGCGGGAGACCTCATAGGCAAAGTCGACGTGGCCGGGGGTGTCGATCAGGTTCAACACATAGGTTTCACCGTCATTCGCGACATAATCGATGCGCACGGTGTTGGCCTTGATGGTGATCCCGCGCTCGCGCTCGATATCCATCGAGTCGAGCAGCTGCTCCTTCATGTCACGGTCCTGCACCGTGCCGGTCTCCTGGATGAGCCGGTCGGCGAGGGTGGATTTCCCGTGGTCGATATGGGCCACGATGGAGAAATTACGGATTTTGGCGAGATCAGTCATGCTCAGGCATATGATTTGGATTCGGGGTTTGGTCAAGCCGCCACGTGTGCCGCGCGGCATAATACGCGCGCGGGCGTGCGCGTGCTTCCGCTCGGACGGTGGTCGAGCGGTGGTCGGGCGGTGGGGCGCGCCGGGGGCGCAAGGCTGGCTCGCGGGTGTCGGCGGTGCCCTGTCGGCGCGCCGCCCGGGCTTACATGGTGTTCTGTACGTCCTGCGCCGCGCCGCTGATCGCTTGCCCGGCTTTCTGGATGTCGCGCCCGGCGCCCTTGGCGGTTTCGCAGGCGGACAGCCCCCAGACGGCCAGCCCTATCACAATAATTCGGAACATTTCCCTCGCCCCTTGGTTTGGAGTGTAATGGATTGATAATCTGACAGAGTTTTTAACAAGCACCCCCTCTTCAGGCCAGCGGTTTCGGCGCATGCTAAAAACCGCCGCCACTTGCCGTGGCCAGAGGGGAAACTTGTGCAACCTCTGGATGAGTGCTATCCTGTAAATGCAATATAGGCTTGGGTCGGCGCTGCCGGTGCCAGGTCGGCCCCGGCCTGACCGGCGGCAAGGGAAGGCGGAGGTTGAGCCTATGGATTTTACTGCGAGGAAACAAACGCTTGGGGCGCAGAGCGCGCGGCTGTCCGGGGCCGTGTCCGGTGCCGTGACCGAGAGTGCCCGCAGTCAGCCGGACGCATCGCATTCGCGGCAGGGGCTGGCCATGGCCTCGGCCTGGCCGGATCCGGTCGCGGTGGCGGGACCTGCCGCGACCGGCGCGGTCCGAGCGGAGGACCTGCGGCAGGTCGAAGCGGCGCGGGCGCGGCTGCGTGAAGGCTCCGACGGCTTCTGCCAGATTTGCGGCGACGAAATCGGCGCGGATCTTCTGGATCAAAGCCCGCACACGCCGTTCTGCAAATCCTGCGCCCCCTAGCGCCCCGCGGGCAGCCCCTGCGTGGGGAAGACGTCAGGGCAGGCCCTCTCGCCGTCGGTCGCATGGGGCGGCGAGGAGGGGGCGTGACGTGCTGCCGGTCTGGCCCGCGGTGCCGCAGGTATTGATGTGGCATCCGGCATCCCTTCTGCGCGACAGGACCTGTGGCTCGCAGAGGGTCTGACCGGGCCCGGAAGCGAGTGCTCCACCATCATCGGCAGTTGCCTCATGGCAGCACTGCACGACTTTAATTGCGCGCGCCAACGCCACCGTTGCCGTGCCGGGCGGGATATGTCACAACCGGCCTGACCGACTGAACACATGAGTTTAGCAGATGCCAGATTTCACTGAGCGCCGCCGCATGATGGTGGATACCCAGATCCGACCGTCGGATGTCACCAAATACCCGATCATCGCCGCCATGCTGGACGTTCCCCGCGAGCAGTTCGTGCCCGATTCCCAGGTCGAGGCCGCCTACGCCGATCAGAACGTGCCGCTTGGCGGCGGTCGCGTCCTGCTGGAGCCGCGCACGCTGGCCAAGATGCTGGATGCGGTGGACCTGCAGAACGACGAGCTGGTGCTCGATGTTGCCTGTGGGCTAGGCTACTCCACCGCGGTTGCCGCTCGCATCGCCCAGATGGTGATCGGCGTCGAGGAAGACGAGGACCTCGCGGCGGACGCGCAAACGCTGCTCTCGGATGCGGGGGCCGACAATGCCATCGTGCACACCGGGCCGCTGGCCGAAGGCGCGGCGGAACATGGCCCCTATGACGTTATCCTCGTGCAGGGCGGCGTCGAGGACCTGCCGCCCGCGCTGCTCGACCAGCTCAAGGACGGCGGCCGGATCGCGGCGCTGCTGGTGCGCGGCGCGCTGGGAGAAGTGAAGATCGGATACAAATCCGGCGACCAGATTTCCTGGCGGTTTGAATTCAACGCAAATGCTCCGGTCCTGCCGGGGTTTGCGGCGGCGCGGGAATTCGCGCTCTAGACCATCCCCGGATGGTCGCCACGGTTCTTGGGGGTGGCCGTGTGCCAAGATGGATGAGCCGGGCGCCGGATCGTTGTCGGCGGCCGCTGCTCAAGAGGTAAATCACCGCGACTGGCGGCGCGGCAAACGAGCAAGGCAACCTATGCGAATGAAGTTTTCTGCGAGTGTATTCAAGGCTTTTGTGTTTGCCGGCGGGGTCGCCGCCACGGCGCTGATGCCGCTGAAGGCCGCGGCCGACAACCTGTCCGATGCGTTGATTGGCGCCTACAAGACCAGTGGCCTGCTGGAGCAGAACCGGGCCCTGCTGCGGGCCGCCGACGAGGATGTGGCGATTGCGGTGTCGCGGCTGCGACCGGTGATCGAATGGACCGTCTCCGCCACCAACAGCTACAGCGAATTCCGCCAGGACCGGACACAGAATACCCTGTCCACCGGGCTGCAACTGACCCAGCTTCTCTATGATGGTGGGGCCAGCCGCCTGAACAAGCTGGCGGCACAGGAAACGGTTCTGGCCACCCGCCAGGCCCTGCTCAGCGTTGAGCAATCGGTGCTGCTGCGCGCGGTTCAGGCCTATGTCGACGTGCTGCAGGCACAAGAGAATGTCCGGTTGCGCCGCAACAACCTGCGCCTGCTGGGCGAGGAGCTGAAGGCCGCGCGCGACCGTTTCGACGTCGGCGAGGTCACCCGCACGGATGTGGCGCTTGCAGAAAGCCGGGTTGCCGGTGCGCGCGCCAATCTCACCAATGCCGAAGGCGTGTTGCTGACCGCCAAGGCGACCTACAGGGAAGTCGTGGGCCGCGACCCCGGCGTGATCGCAGGGCAGCCGCCGTTGCCGCGCACCGTCGCCTCCTTGCAGAGCGCGCAGGCGGTCGCCATTCGCAACCACCCGGACCTGCTGTCCCAGCAGCATGTGGTCAAGGCCCGCGATTACCAGGTGGCCGCCGCCACCGCCGACATGGGGCCGCGGGTCAGCCTGCAGGCGCAGGTCGGCGTCAGCGATGACACCCATGGCAGCAACAGTTCCGGCAATAGCTCCAGCATCGGTGTCACCCTCGGGCAGGAGCTCTACGCGGGCGGGCGCAACTCGGCCGTGCGGCGGCGTGCGATTGCCAATGCGGATGCGCAGCGCGGCCTGCTCATCAACACGCAGCGGGTGGTCCAGCAAAGCGTCAGCGCCGCCTATTACAATGTCGAGACAGCCCGCGTCAGCCTGATCTCCTCGGCCGAGCGCGTGCGCGCCTCCAAGGTCGCCTTTGATGGTATCCGCGAGGAAGCGACGCTGGGCGCACGGACCACTCTGGACGTGTTGCAGGCCGAGCAGGATTACCTCGATGCGCAGACCGAGCAGGTCAATGCCCGGGCCAACCAGGCCATCGCCGCCTATCAGCTGTTGCAGGCGCAGGGGTTGCTGACCGCGGAACACCTCGGCCTCGCGGTCGAGGTCTACGATCCCACGCTCTATTACAACCTGGTCAAGGACGCCCCCGTTCCGTTGAGCAAGCGCGGCAAGGATCTGGACCGGGTGCTCAAGGCCTTGGGGCGTAACTGACAATTCATCCTATCTGTTGTGTGGAACAGGGAAGGTCGCTACACTCTACCGTAAGAGGCAAGAGTGGTTATCAAAAATGTCCGACCCAGTTACCCACGCCGAGATTGAAGATGTTCTGTCCTCGATCCGCCGTCTGGTGAGCGAAGATACCCGCAGTGATGAGGCTGCGCCGCATCCCGCGGCGCGGCTTGTCCTGACACCAGCCCTGCGGGTGCAGGACGGCCCTGCGACGAGTGAGGATCATCAGGATCAGGACGGCGCCGCGCCTGCGGCTGCCCCGGTCGCCTCGGCGGCCCAATCCGCCGCAGATACCGCTTCCGCAACACTTGCGGAGATCCCGGACCCGGACATATCCGCCCCGGCGCCGGAAGACTTCGCTGCCGAGCCGCCACTGGCCTTCCATCACCGACGTCTCTATCCCGATCAGACCGCCACGGATCAGGCCGCCGCGAGCGAGGATGTCGCCGCTGCCCAACGCGTGGAGGCTGACGCCGCTTCCGTCTCCCAGGCCGACGCCGCCGAGACGGGTGACGGGCAAGCGCCCTGGGGCCGTCCGGGTGCCACCTTGTTTGCCGCTGCTGCGGATGCCGCCGAGCACGAGGAGGCCCCCGAAGGCGAGGGGATCGCGGCAGAGCCGTGTGCGGCCAATCCGTCCCAAGTTTCCGAATTCAACGGCACACATGCGGTTGCCGAACAGCCCGCGGCTGCCGATCCTGCGCCAGAGGCCGCAACCGCCGAAGCGCCCGAGAGTGCTGCCCGGTCCGAGGGCGCTGCCCAGACCGAATCCGTGGCCCATCGTGCCGCCTCCGTCGTGCGCAAGATCGCCGAGATGGAGGCGCGCAGTCAGGGCCAGGCGGCCGGTGCGCCCGAACCGGTCTGGGAACCCGACAGCAAGACCGAGGGGCCCTTTGCCTCGATCGGGCCGGATGTGATCGTGTGGCGCGACGAGCCTGTGCGTGAGAACCCCCTGTCGTCCGTTGCGCCGCAGTCGGCGGAACTGGCCGCAGCGGTGCAGCCCGCCAAGGCGGCGGAGCAACCGGCGCAACCCGCGGCATCGGCCGAGGCGCGCGAGGAAGCACCGGTAACGCAGAGCGCCGAGAGCGATGAGGTCGAGGCCCTGACCGCATCTGCGGCGACCGAGGCTGCGATGGATGCGCTGGCCGCCGAAGCAGAGGCCAACGGTGAGGCCTACCTTGACGAGGACGGCCTGCGGGAACTGGTCGCCAGCATCGTGCGAGAGGAGCTGCAGGGCGCATTGGGTGAGCGGATCACCCGCAATGTGCGCAAGCTGGTGCGCCGCGAAATCCATCGCGCTCTGGCCGCGCACGACCTGCTCTGATCCGCGAGTTGCCCAATGTGCGGGGCAGGGGAATTCGGTGCAGTCTCAGGGCGGTTCCAGCCCTGGCGCCATCACCGGACCTCCCCTGATTGCGCGCGCGCAGCAGAGGTGCGAGGCAGGCGGGGCAGGGGTGCTCAGCCTGGCCTCAGCGCACCACCGGCTGCGCCAGGGTGAGCAGCTGATCCAGATCCATGTACCGCTCCAGGTGGTCGGCAAGCGCATCCAGCGTTGCCTCGACACCATCGTCATATCCCGGCTGGCTGGCGTATCCCAAGCTCTCCAGAATACTGGCGCGGAACCGGTCTGACGAGAACAGCCCGTGCAGGTAGGAGCCTTTCACCCGCCCATCGGCAGAGGCAGCGCCTTCAGGGCGTTCCCCGATCGTCAGCCAGGCGCGCGCGCAATCCGGGCCTTCGGTGCGGCCCATGTGGATCTCATAGCCGCTGACCGGCAGCCCGCTGTCACGGGTCAACGCCTCGGTCAGCGTGACCCGCTTGTCGTTGGCCATCACGGTGTGAACATCCAGCAGGCCCAGCCCCTCGACCTTTCCCGGGCGGCCGTCGACCCCTTCGGGATCGTCGATCGTCTTGCCCAGCATCTGGTAGCCGCCGCACAGGCCCAGCACATGGCCGCCGCGGCGGTAATGGGCCAGGATGTCGATGTCCCAGCCCTGGCGGCGCAGGTAGCCAAGGTCGCCGATGGTCGACTTGCTGCCGGGCAGGATGATCAGGTCGGCGTCGCCGGGCAGGGCGCGACCCGGCGGCACGATCTCGACCGTGACCGCGGGCTCGGCGGCCAGCGGGTCGAGATCGTCGAAATTCGCCATCCGCTCCAGCTGTGGCACCACGACCTTGCAGGCACCGCCCCGATGCGAGGCAATATCCATCATGTCCTCAGCGGGCAGCTTCCAGGCATCCCAGAACCAGGGCACCACCCCCAGGCAGGGCCAGCCGGTGCGCGCGGCAATGTCGTCGCGGCCGCCGTCAAACAGGCTGAGGTCACCACGGAAGCGGTTGACCAGGAAGCCGACAACGCGCTCCAGGTCCTGCGGTTCCAGCACCGCATGGGTGCCGACGATCTGCGCGATCACCCCGCCGCGGTGAATGTCGCCGGCAATCACCACCGGCACCTCCGCGGCGCAGGCAAAGCCCATGTTGGCAATGTCGGTCTTGCGCAGGTTCGTTTCCGCCGGGGAGCCCGCGCCCTCGATCAGCACCAGGTCGGCGTCTGCCGCCAGCCGGTGGTAGCTTTCCAGCGCCGCCTCCAGCAGGCCGGACTTGTCACGCAGGAACGACCCGGCGCCCTGGGTGCCGCGGCGCTTGCCCTGCACGATCACCTGCGCGCCGGTGTCGGTTTCCGGCTTCAGCAACACCGGGTTCATGTCGGTATGCGGCGCGCGTCTGGCCGCCCGCGCCTGCAGCGCCTGGGCGCGACCGATCTCGCCGCCCTCGGGCGTCACGGCGGCATTGTTGGACATGTTCTGCGGCTTGAACGGTGCCACCCGCAACCCACGCCGCACATAGGCCCGCGCCAGTCCGGCCACCAGCAGGGATTTCCCGACATTGCTGCCGGTGCCCTGGATCATGATTGAACGCGCCATCCGCTGCTCCCTGGTTGCGCCTGTTGTTGCCGCCATGGATAGCAGTTTAGCCGCCGCCGTCCATGGGGCGTGCGCCGGAACCGCCGTGGTTTGGCCCCGGCACGACCTGTTGCCGTCTGGTCAGATTGTCACGGGGGGCACAGAAGCGCGCGGCCGGAGGAGGGGGGCGCGCAAAAGAAAACACGCCCCATCTCTGGGGCGCGTTTTTCATCTGATAGATCTATCAGACAGGCAGGGGCCGTCAGGCGGCTTCTGCTTGGGCGGCGTTGCGACGCTCGCTTTCCTCGCGCGACAGCGCGACCGAGGTCCGCACCCCACGACCGACAAAGTCCATCAGACCTTCCACAACCCGCTCGTTCGGGTCGATACCGGCGCAGGACAGCACTTCGCGACCGTCGCGCGAGCGCGCCCAGCGGGCGATCTGTTCGGGGCCATTACCATATTTCTTGTCGTCGGCGATGGCATCATCCAGTGCGGCCAGGACAACAGCGGCAAAGAGTTTGCGGGCGCGGTTGCCTTGCTCGTTATTGTAAGCGGTGCCGTCTACGAAATCTCGCATCTCGTATCCCTTGTTGTTCTTGCTATTGCAATTTTCGGCGTAGCGCTGCTTATGGCGGAATTGTGACGATTCGGATAGAGCGCAGATGCATAGCATTCATGCAATTTGCGCATAGCTTTTTCATCCTTTCTACACACCATATCCTTGTCTTGCCAGCGATCAGCCTGCCAGATATAGGGTCTTACAAATTATCATCAACCATCTGAAAGGCATTTTCCCATGCCCAAGATCAACGGCAATGAAATCCGTCCTGGTAACGTCCTGGAACATAATGGCGGTTTGTGGGCAGCGGTGAAGGTCGATCACGTCAAGCCCGGCAAGGGCGGCGCCTTTGCCCAGGTCGAAATGCGCAACCTGCGCAACGGCTCCAAGCTGAACGAGCGCTTCCGCTCCGCCGACAAGGTCGAGCGCGTGCGCCTCGAGCAGAAAGACCAGCAGTTCCTCTATGAGACCGACGGCATGCTGGTGTTCATGGACACCGAAACCTACGAGCAGATCGAGCTACCCGCGGATCTTCTGGGCGAGCGTCGCCCGTTCCTGCAGGATGGCATGACCATCGTGGTGGAATTCTACGAATCCGAAGCGCTGAACGCGACCCTGCCGCAGAAGGTGACCTGCAAGGTTGTCGAGACCGAGCCGGTCGTCAAAGGCCAGACCGCAGCGAACTCCTTCAAGCCCGCGATTCTGGACAACGGCGTCAAGGTCATGGTGCCGCCCTTCGTCGGGCAGGACGAGATGATCGTCGTCAACACCGAGACCATGGAATATTCCGAACGCGCCTGATCCAGGACGACCCGGAAAACAGAAAGCCGCCCTCCCTCGGGGCGGCTTTTTTGATGGTGGACCTTTTGGGCTGTGGACCTCTTTGGCCGTGGACTGGCAGCCGACATCCTTCAGACCGGTCTTGCGGGCATCAGCTCGGAGAGCTCTTGCGCAGACCCCGCCGGATCACCTTGGCGGCAGCGCGAGGTCAAAGCCGCAGGCGTCCATCATCTTGCCGTAGGCGGCGGTAAAGCCGCTGAGAGACGCCTCGTATAGCATGTCGTTGCCCGCCCAGATCTCCACCCAGCGGCCCTGCTTCATTGCCTGCAACATCGGCAGATGGTCCTGCGGGCGCAGCTGGGTTTCGGCGGTGGCGATCCCTTCGGAGTCAAAGCCGGCGGAGGCGGTGGCGGTGATGGCAAAGCCGCGATCGAAGTCGAACAGGAAATCGACCGGCTGGTTCTGCTGCATCGCGGTTCCGTAGCCGCGCGGCGCGCGTTCGATCACCTGGGCCATGGGATAGCTGTAGGGCGGGCCGACATCGCCGGAGTAGACCGACAGCGCCAGCACCGGATCGCCGTCGCCGCCGGTACTGGCGCGGCAGGTGAGGTGGCGGTCCTCGGTCGTTTCATGCACGGTGACGGAAACGCGCCAGTCCTTGTGGCTCCAGTCTGTGGCGAGGGCAGGGCAGGCGGGTATCGCGGTCAGCGCGACGGCGGTGATCAGGCGCATGGGAAGTCCTTTGGGTGTACAGCACTCGCCTGCACCCTACGGCGCGCGCGTGAACCGCTGGTGAACACGGCCAGCCATGCGCGTAGATCGCGCGTCAGCCCTTGTCGTCGGCCTCCGCCTCTGGGTGCCAGGTGACGCGCGCCTCACCGGCCTGCATGTCGCCGGTGGCCCGATCAAGACGGAGATAGGCGATGCCGCGACCGCCGGACTGGGTGTAGAGCGTGCCGACGCTCTTGCCGTTCGCGGTGATCTCGGTGCCCACCGGGGCAGTGCCTGCGACCTCCACGACCCTCAGCCCCTTGCGCAGGGTGGTCTTGTGCTTCATGCGGGCGGTGACCTCCTGGCCGACATAGCACCCCTTGCGGAAATCGACGCCGCCGAGGCGCTCGAACCCGGCTTCCAGGATGTAGGTGTCGGGCCCCAGTTCAATGCCGCTTTCGGGGATGCAGTGGGCCACCCGGATGGCGTCCCAGTCGCTGCCGTCATCGCCGCCTTCGGGGCCATACAGCCGCCAGCCCATGTCCGGGTGGCGGGGGTCGGCCAGCGCGCCTTCCGGTGCCGGGCCGGTGCCGCGCCGCACCTGCAGCTCGGTCATCTCCACCTGCACATCGGCGCGCAGCCGATACATGGTCAGGCGTTTCATCAGCCCCTCGGCCAGGCTGGCCTCCACGTCCAGCAGGACGGACTCGCCGTCCTCGGCGAGGAAGAAATCCGCGAGGTATTTGCCCTGTGGGGTCAGCAATGCGGTATAGACCAGGCCGTCCTTCAGACGGTCCACGTTGCTGGTGACCAGCCCTTGCAGGAAGCTGCGTGTGTCAGCGCCGCTCAGGCGCAGAATGCGACGGTTGCTCATGCTTGTGTCTCCGCTGGAACCGGTCCGTTGGCCGGGGCGTTTAACTTTGCCGCACAGTGATATAGGAAGTGCGGCGGAAGAAAACCGCAAAACCACACAGGAGGCGTTCATGCCCGCGCCGGTCAGCATCGTGATCCCCACCCTGAACGCGGGGGCAGAGCTGCCCGCCTGCCTCGAGCACCTGATGGAGGGGCTGAGCGCCGGGCTGATCTGCGAGTTGATCATCTCCGATGGCGGTTCGCAGGATGAAACCCGCGCCATTGCCCAGGCTGCCGGGGCCGAATGGATCAGCGGTACGCCGTCGCGCGGCGGTCAGCTGCGCCGGGCCTGCGCCGTGGCACGCGGCGAGTGGCTGTTGGTGCTGCACGCCGACACCCGGCTGGCGCCGGGCTGGGCCGACGCGGTGGCGCAGCATCTGGAGACGGGGCAGGGGCTGCCCGCCTATTTCCGCCTGCGCTTCCGTGCGTCCGGGGTGATGCCTGCGCTGGTGGCGGGCTGGGCCAACCTGCGCTCGCGCCTGTTCGGCCTGCCCTATGGCGACCAGGGGCTGCTGATCCGCCGCGATACCTATGTGGCCGCGGGCGGCTACCCCGACCAGCCGTTGATGGAGGACGTGGCGCTGGCGCGCCGCCTCAAGGGTCTGACCGCCTTGCCTTCGGCGGCGCTGACCAGTGCCGTGCGCTACCAGCGGGCCGGATGGCTGCGGCGCGGCGGGCGCAACCTGTGGACGCTGGCGCGGTATTTCCTCGGCGCCACGCCCGAGCGTCTGGCAAAGTCCTACAGCAAATAACCCGTTCCGCGCGCCCCTCCCGCGGGAAGGGTGCGGCCCGCAACCGGCCCGATGCACTGCCGGGCGTCAGCCGAACAGCTTGCGGGCAAACCGGCGGAACCAGCGCTCGCGCGAACCGCTGCGGCCTTTGGTCAGATGCTCGGTCTGCGCCGTGATGGCGGTGGTGTCGACCACGGCCTTGCCGTCCTGGAACTGCAGCCGGTAGAGGTCGGCATAAATGCCGCCGCGCGCCAGCAATTCCTCGTGGCTGCCCTGGTCCACCACCCGGCCGCGGTCCATCACCACGATCTTGTCGGCGTTGCGGATGGTCGACAGCCGATGCGCGATCACCAGCGTGGTGCGCCCGCCCGCCAGCTTGTCCAGCGCCGCCTGCACCACCTTCTCCGACTGCGCGTCCAGCGCCGAGGTCGCCTCATCCAGCAGCAGGATCGGCGTGTTGCGCAACAGGGCCCGGGCAATCACCACCCGCTGCCGCTGACCGCCCGACAGGGCTGAACCGCGCGGTCCCACCCGTGTCTCCAGCCCATGTTCCAGCTTGGGCAGGAAGTCCGCCACATGCGAGGCTTCGAGCGCCGCCTGCAACTCCTCGTCACTGACGTCGGTGCGGCCCAGAACGATGTTTTCACGCAGGGTCTCGTCGAACAGCATCGCGTCCTGCGTAACCACCGAGAACAGGCTCCGCAGATCAGCGGTGCTCAGCTCGTTCACCTGGACGCCGCCGACGGTGACGGAGCCGACCTGCGGGTCCACCATCCGGGTCAGCAGGTTGAAAATGGTCGATTTTCCCGCCCCGGAGGCACCGACCAGCGCGGTGGTCTTGCCCGCCTCCGCTTCCAGCGAGAGGTCGCGCAGGATCCGGGCGTCGCCATAGCTGAGGTCCACCCCCTGCAGCCGGATGTCGGGCAGCCCCTCGGGGGCCGGTTTGGGGTGTTCGGGCTCCTGCAACAGGATCGGTGCGTCGAGCAGCTCCTTGATGCGCTCCAGCGCCGCGGCCGCATTCTGCCAGACACCGGAGATATTCGCCAGCCGCCGCATCGGCTCGAAGGACAGGCCGATCGAGGTGAAGAAGCTCATGAACTGGCCGACGGTCTTTTCGCCTTCGATGATCTCGTTGCCGCCATACAGCAGCACCGCCATGAAGCCGACGCCGGCCATGATGTCGGTCATCCCGGAGATCGAGGAGGTGCCGAAAGCCGCCTTCACCTCGGATTTGACAAACTCATCGGTGCGTTCGGTGAAGCGCCCCACCTGGTAGTCTTCCAGCCGGTTCAGCTTTACCGGCACGATGCCGTGGAAGATCTCGTCCAGCCGCGTCGCCAGATCCGCCCCCAGATCCCGCGCTTTCGATGCCTTCTTGCGCACGTAGCGCTGGATCGTGGCGATCGGCAGCAGCAGCACCGGCACCCCGATCAGCAGGATCAGGGTCCAGCGCCAGTCGATGCTGAACGCCACGCCCAGCACCGCCACCAGCGCGACCAGATCGCGGCCCGCGCCGGTGATCACCGCCTGCCAGACCGCACCGATGGCGCCGACGTCGCTTTGCACCCGCTGCAGGAGCAGCCCCGGCGGGTGCTGCTGGTGAAACGCCGGATCCTGTCGGATCAGCCGCGCCAGCATGTCCTTGCGCAGATGCGCGGCGGAGGTCTGCGAGACCTTGCTCAGCAGCACCTTCTGGGTGACGCTGGACACCCCGCGCAGGGTGAAGATCGCCAGGAACGCCAGGCTGACCCAGACCAGCGCGTCGGAATTGCCATCGACGAAGACAAGGTCGAACATCGGCTGCATCATGTATCCCAGCGCGCCCATTGTCGCGCCCTCGATCAACATGAAGACCACCGCGATGCCCAAAAGACCGATGTAATGGCGCAGATAGCCGCGCCACAGCCAGCCGAACAGCTCGCGCGAGGATTTATGCGGCTTGCTCATCGCGTCAGGGTCCGTCGCAGGGGCAAGGTCCGGCGGTTCGTTGGGGTCATCTCGGGCCTCTTCTGATGGTGTTCGTCCCGGCGGGGGTTGCGCCATTTAAGCAGCTGAGGGCCGTGGTGCAAGCCATTGGCCCCAAAGGCCGCGTCGGCGCAGGGGCGTGGCGCGGCGTCATCCTCGGCGATTGACCCCGCGATCCGGATGACTACTCTGGCGGGCAAAATCACCTGCGGCCCGGCTGCCCGCCCGCCGCAGCACAGGGAGCAGCAGCCATGAAGTCATCCGTCAACCTGTCGGCCGGGCGATCCTACCTGGCCATTCCCGGCCCCTCGGTGGTGCCGGACCAGGTCCTGCAGGCGATGCACCGGGCCTCGCCCAACATCTACGCGGGTGAGCTGGTCGAGATGACCGAAACCCTGATCCCCGATCTGCGCCGGGTGGCCCGCACCCGGCACCATGTGGCGATTTACATCGCCAACGGCCACGGCGCCTGGGAAGCGGCACTGCACAACACCCTGCAGCCGGGCGACCGGGTGCTGGTGCCCGCCTCCGGGCGCTTTGCCATCGGCTGGTCGGAAATGGCCGAGGCGCTGGGGCTGGAGGTGGAGATCCTCGACTTCGGCACCACCGCGCCCTGGGACCTCGCCCGCATCGCCGAGGTGCTGGAGGCCGACCGGGAGCACCGCATCAAGGCGGTTCTGGGGGTGCATGTGGACACCTCCAGCTCGATCCGCAACGACGTGGCGGCGCTGCGCCGCCTGCTGGACGCGGCGGGCCACCCGGCGCTGCTGATGGCCGACTGCATCGCCTCATTGGGGTGCGACAGGTTCGAGATGGACGAGTGGGGTGTCGATGTGATGGTCGCGGCCTGCCAGAAAGGGCTGATGGTGCCCGCGGGGATGAGCTTCGTGTTCTTCAACGACCGCGCCGCCGCGGCCCGTGCCGCGCTGCCGCGCATCAGCCGCTACTGGGACTGGAGCCCGCGCTCCAACCCGGAGATGTTCTACCAGTTCTTCGGGGGCACCGCGCCCACTCATCACCTTTACGGCTTGCGCGCCGCGCTGGACCTGATTCATGCCGAAGGGGTGGAAAACGTCTGGGCCCGCCACGCCCACCTGGCCCGCGCTATCTGGGCCGCCTGCGAGGCCTGGGGCGAGGATGGTCCGCTGCGGATGAACGTGCCGGATCCGGGCTTGCGCTCGAACGCGGTGACCGCGCTGCATATGGCGGCCCCAAATGGCACCCGTCTGCGCACCTGGCTGGAGCAGAACCTGGGGCTGACGCTGGGCATCGGCCTCGGCATGGCGCCACCGGACAGCCCCGAGTGGCACGGCTTCTTCCGGCTTGGCCACATGGGCCATGTCAACGGGCATATGATCATGGGGTTGCTGGGCGGCATCGACGTCGGCCTGAAGGCGCTGGACATCCCCCACGGCCAGAACGCCTTGGCGCGCGCGGCCGCGGTGCTCGCGGCAAGCTGAGGCTCACGCTGAAGCACCCGGCTCGCAAGGGCGCGCCGCGGGGCGGGTAGGGGCGCCCGTATCAGGTACTCGTGTCAGGCACCGTATCAGGCCCCGGTCAGGCAGCAGTCAGGCGTTATGCCCCTTTTGCCCCCGTTGCCCCTTGTGCCCGTTCAGGCGGATTTCCAGCCTGGTGATGAGGTGGTTGATCAGCACTGCCAGCACCAGCACGGGCACCAGCCCGTACAGCACCCACAGCACGAAGAAGATCCACATCAGGTTGATGCCGGCAAAGGTAATGGTCGCAGCAAACATGTCCGGAATGCCGTCCGGCAGGTCAGGGTCACGCATGACAGTTCTCCCGGTGATACCCTGACAAGGGTAGCCCGAAAGCGGGGAAAGTCCGGTAAAAGATCGCGTGAGCACCGGCGACTGGGCAGGTTTCAGCCGCCCCGCGCGACCGCCAGCGCGGCAGGCAGCGCCTCGGCAAAGGCGGCCATCTCGGCCTCCGGTCCGCAGCTGACACGGATGCAGCGGTTTTGCGGCTCCGCCAGCGGCATCCGCACAAAGACCCCGCGGTCCACCAGCGCCTCCAGCACCCGCTTGGCAAAGGCCCCGTCGGCGCCGCAGTCGATGGCAACGAAATTGGTTGCGGATGGCAGCGCCGTCAGCCCGTTCGCGGCGGCAATCTCGCCGAGGCGGCGTCGCGCGCCGTCGATCTGCGCCACCACATGCGCCAGCCACGCGCGGTCCTGCACCGCCGCCAGCGCCCCGGCCTGCGCGGCGCGGTTCATGCCGAAATGGTTGCGCACCTTGTGGAAGGCGGCGATCAGGTCCGGGTGCCCCAGCGCATAGCCGACCCGCGCCCCCGCCATCGCATAGGCCTTGGAGAAGGTCCGCATGCGGATCACCCGCGCGTCATCCGCGCGGATCGGCGCCGCGGTGCCCTCAGGCGCGCATTCCACATAGGCCTCGTCCAGCAGCAGCAGGCAGCCCTCGGGTAGTCCGTCCAGCGCGGCGGCAATATCGGCGCCGCGGTGCCAGCTGCCCATCGGATTGTCGGGGTTGGCCAGGTAGACGATCTTGGCATCCACTTCGGCAGCGCGGGCAAACAGCGCCGCGATGTCCTCGTGGTCCTCGCGGTAGGGCACCTTGTGCAGCACGCCGCCAAACCCCGCCACATGGTAGTTGAAGGTGGGATAGGCGCCCTCAGACGTCACCACCGCATCGCCCGGCGCCACCAGAAGCCGCACCAGGTAGCCCAGCAGCCCGTCGATGCCTTCGCCGACCACGATGTTCTCCATCGCCACGCCATGCTCGGCGGCCAGCGCGCGGCGCAGGTCGTGGTTCTCGGCGTCACCGTATTTCCAGATCTCGGCCGCGGCCTGCGCCATCGCCTCCACCGCGCGGGGCGAGGGGCCAAAGATGTTCTCATTCGCGCCCAGCCGGGCGGCAAACGGCGTGCCGCGCGTGCGTTCCTGGGTTTCAGGGCCGACAAAGGGCACGGTGGCGGGCAGCGATTGCACAAGCGGGGTGTAACGGGGTCCAGTCATGGCGGCAGATAACCGCAAGGCCGGGGCCGGGGCAAGCCTCGGGCTGCCGCCACGTTGCGCTGGCCTGTGCGGCGTGTCCGGGGCAGGCTGCCGCCATCAGCAACATCGGAGCCCCGCCCATGCCGCGCGTCACCATCGACCACAAGGACCACGTCGCCCATGTCACCCTGAGCCGTGCCGACAAGCACAACGCGCTGGATGACGCGATGATCAACGAAATCGTGGCGGCCGGGCAGCAGCTCGCGGACACGGAGGCCCGCGCGGTGGTGCTCTCGGGGGCGGGCAAGAGCTTCTGCGCCGGGCTCGACATGGCCAGTTTCGCAACCCTCGCGCAGCGCGATCTGACGCAGGAGGTGATGCAGCGCAGCCATCACGACGCCAACCGGTTTCAGGAGGTGGCCATGGTCTGGCGGCGGCTGCCGGTCCCGGTGATCGCCGCGATCCACGGCGCCTGTTTCGGGGGCGGGCTGCAGCTCGCGCTCGGGGCCGACATCCGCATTGCCCACCCCGACAGCCGTTTCTCGGTGATGGAGATGAAATGGGGGCTGATCCCGGACATGGGCGGCATGGTGTTGCTGCCGCGGCTGCTGCGCTCTGACATGCTGCGCCGCCTGACCTACACGGCCGAGGTGATCGCGGCCGACGACGCCCAGGACTGCGGCCTGGTCACCGAAGTGGCTGCCGACCCGCTGGCGCGTGCGCAGGCCCTGGCGGCACAGGTCGCGGGGCAGAGCCCCTCTGCCATCCGCGCGGCCAAACGGCTGATCGGCCTTGCCGAAAGCGGTGCCAGCCAGTCCGAGGTGCTGCTCGCCGAGAGCCGCGAGCAACTGGCGCTGATCGGGCAGCCAGACCAGATGGAAGCGGTCGCCGCCCAGCTGCAAAAACGCCCGCCACGGTTTTCCTGATCCCGGTCAACCGCGCTGACGGCCGCCCGTAGAGTCGCGGCTGCGGCACGGCAAGTCGGGCTGGCAAGCGAAAAGGCGGATGGCATCAATTTGACGCAAATTCTTGCCAGATTTTCCCACATCCCGCCGAGGCCGGCAGGAAACCGCCCGCGGCCGGCAGAATGCTGCCGCAGTGCAAGGGGTGCGGGAACTCGTTAACCTTTTGGCAAGGAAATAGCGCAAAATCTGGCCAAGCTCTGCCAGTAAGCGCCCAGATCTAGGTCTGGCGTCAAGACGGCAGGGCAGGCCGTCGCCTCTTGCGTCGGGGCGGGCCGGTCACAAGGCAATGCGAACCCGACCGCGGTCATGGACCTCAGGATCGGGCGTGAAAAGAAGGATTGAGGCTGATGTATCTGGTGCGGAAAAAGTGGTTCATTGCATTTGAAAGTGGTGCGCTGCTGTCGCGCAGCGGCGACCGGATCACCTATTTCTACGACGAGGCGCTGAGCTTTGGAGATCGCGAGTCGGCCCAGAAATATTTGGCAGCAAATGAGAACAGGGTCAGCTGCACCGGCCTGCGCCCCTCCCTGACCGAGGCGGCGTGATCCGGCTGCCCCTCAGCGCTTGCACCGCGCGCAGGTTGGCAGCGTGGCGGTGCCGGTGTGCCTAGCTCCGCCCGTTGGCTGCTGGCGGTCTGCGGCGTGATGATATGCCTGGCCTCGGTGCTGTTCTGGCAACAGGTGGCCAGCAGCCTGACCCCGACCGCCTCGCCGCAATCAGAAAGCTGGTTCAGCGCCGCCGGGCTGCGTCACTTCTGGCCGCCGTTCCTCAGCGGTGCGGGCCTGATCCTCGCGGTCTGTCTGGCGCGACGCCCCGAGGATTGAGCCGGTCCAGCTCGCCGAGCAGCAAGGCGCATGCTGACCAATAAGGCGCATGACGGGTCCACCGGGCCTAAGGCGCAATAATCCGCACGAAGAAAAAGGGCCGCACCCGATGGTGCGGCCCCCTCGAAATCAATCTGGCTTGGCTGCGGCTTACAGCGAGGCCGCGTAGATCTTGCCGATGTTGGCATCCAGCGCCGCATCATATTCGGCATCGGTCATCGACACGTTCAGACCTTCGGTCAGCGCACGGCTGAAGGAGGCGATCATCTTCGGGTTCTGCGCCAGCTTCTCGCAGGCCTCGTCGGTGCTGTAGCCGCCCGACAGGGCCACGACCCGCACCACATTGGCGTGATCGGCCAGATCGTCATACAGGCCCGGCTTGGTCGGGATGGTCAGCTTCAGCGCCACCTTGGTGTCTGCCGGCAGGGCATCCAGCTGCGCGGCGATCTCTGCCTTCAGGATGTCCTCGGCCTCGGCCTTGGTGGCCGAGTGGATGTCGACTTCCGGCTCGATGATCGGCACCAGCCCGGCTGCGGCGATCTGCTTGCCCACTTCGAACTGCTGGGCGACGACCGCCTTGATGCCCTCGGCATTGGCTTCCTTGATGACGGAGCGCATCTTGGTGCCGAAGATGCCCTTGTCGTTGGCGCGCGCCAGCAGCGCGTCGAGGTCCGGCATCGGCTTCATCATCTGCACGCCGTTTTCGGCGTCGGCCAGACCCTTGTCGACCTTCAGGAACGGCACCACGCCGCAGTCTTCCCACAGGTATTGCGCGGTCGGCTTGCCCTTGATGTCGCCATCCATGGTCTTCTCGAACAGGATCGCGCCGAGGATACGCTGCTGGGTGAAGCTGGGCGAGGTGATGATGCGGGTGCGCATCTTGTGGATCTCGGCAAACATCTCGTCATCGTTCGAGTAGGCGTCTTCGTTCACACCGTACAGCTTCAGCGCCTTCGGGGTGGAGCCGCCGGACTGGTCCAGTGCCGCGATGAACCCTTTGCCGGTGGCAATGCGGTCGAATTGAGCCTGCTGGGTGGAAGCGTCTTTTGCCATGATGCGTCACTCTTGTTGGAAATATCTGTCGTCGGGCTGTCTATACCGCGAAATGATGCGAAAACAACGGGTCGATTGCGCTAACGGGTGAAGCTTTTGCGGGCGCTTGCCGACGGGTCGCCGCCGTTGCGCACGCGCGGCCCGCGCCGCTGCGCGCGGCTCAGCCCAGCCAGTCCTTGCGGCTCAGCGCGTCCTGCAAGGCCAGCAGGTCGGCCCGCAGGGCGGGCAGCGGGATCGGCCCGCCAAGGCAGACCCGCAGCGCCTCGGGGGGCGGGCCGCTGACGGTGAAGGCATCGCTGGGCAGAATACCGATCTGGCGCGTGGCCATCCGGCCCATCACCTCGGCGCGGCTGGTGCCCGGCGGTAGCGACAGCCACAGGTTGAAGGCCAGCGGATCGCTCCGTGTCGCCACCCCTTGCGGGGCCCCCGGCGACAGGATCTCCGTCGCCAGGGCCTGCCGTGCGCGCGCGGCCTCGCGCAGGTGGACCTGCAGCTCCGCGGCGGTGCCATCCTCGATCCACCGTGTCAGCAGGGCCAAGGTCAGCGGCGAGACCATCACGTGCAGGGCGCGCAGGGCCTGGCTGAACCGGCCCATCTGGCTTTGCTGCGGCACCGTGGTGCAGGCCAGTCGCAGCCCCGCGCCCAGGCATTTGGACAGGCCGGCGATGTGCCAGCCCAGCTCCGGCACCAGCGTGCTGATCGGCGTTGGCGGCGGGGTCGCCACCAGGCAGTAGGCGTCGTCCTCGATCAGCGGCAGGTCATGCTCGGCCAGCACCGCGGCCACTTGCTGGCGGCGTGTGAGGGGCATGGTTCGGGTGGTGGGATTGTGCAGCGTCGGATTGAGATAGAGCGCCGCGGGCCAATGGCTGCGGATCGCGGTCTCCAGCGCCTGCGGATCGATCCCGTCTTCGTCGCCGGGCAGGCCGACCAGCTGTACGCCCAGCTGTGCCGCGATCGCCCGCAGGCCCGGGTAGGTGACATCCTCGCACAGCACCACCGAGCCGGGTTCGCACAACACCGTCAGGATTGCGTACAGCGCCGCATGGGCACCGGGGGTCAGCGCCAGCCGCTCCGGCGCGCAGGGCAGGCCGTTGGCTTGCAGCCAGTCGCACAGCACCTCACGGTCCTGCGGGCTGCCGGTGACCGACTGGTAGCGCAGCAGGGGCAGCAGGTTGGCAGAGACATGCGCCAGACCCGCCTGCATCCGGGCAACAAGCGCCGGGTCCTCAGGCTCGGGGGGCATGTTCATCATCGGGTCTTCTTCCCGCGCCCGGCGCGGATCGGGGCGCAGGGGCTGCGGTTGCGGGGCTTTGACAAACGTGCCCCGGCCGACGAAGGTCTCGATATAGCCGCGCCGCACCGCTTCGGCGTAACCCCGCGCCACGGTTGAGAAATCCACCCCCAGCCGCTGCGCCACCCGCCGCTGTGGCGGCAGGCGGTCGCCCGGTGACAGCACGCCCGCGTCGATATCCGCACCGATCGCCTCGGCTATCTCCAGATAGCGCGGTCTGCCGCCGTTCAGCGCCCCTGCCAGTCGTTCCGGGCTCCAGTCGTCCATCTGCCTCATCTCCCGTCAGCTGGTCACTTTGTTTCGGAATTGACTGGTTCAATGCCAAACTGCGACAATCTATGCAAGATAAATGACTGCATATTGATTGCATGCAATGACGGAATCACGGTATCAGGCTGCAAAGCCAAGGAGACGCGCAAATGAGTGGCACCGATCTGATGGAACAGGACGTGCGGGCGATGAAGCCTGCGCTTGTGAACGGGCTGCGGTTGCGCTGTCCCGCCTGCGGGCAGGGGAAGCTGCTGCACAGCTACCTGAAGGTGAATGACGGCTGCAGCGAATGCGGCGAGGAGCTGCATCACCAGCGTGCGGACGATGGGCCGGCCTATCTGACCATCCTGGTGGTTGGCCATATTCTGGGCTTCGTCCTGCACATTGTCTACGTGCAGCTGCGACCGGATCCCTGGACGCTGGCGCTGATCCTGTCGGTGGTGACGGTGGTCGCCTCGCTGGTGATGCTGCCGCGCATGAAGGGGCTGGTGGTGGCCTATCAATGGGCCAAGCGGATGCACGGCTTCTGATCCTGCCATTGCATGCGGGGTCCCGGTCGCAGATCGGGCAGAGGTGGCCCCGCGCGCAAGGGAGCTGCACGCCCTATCCCCTGCATGAGCGGACGTCGCAACGGATGCCGGTGGGGAGAATGGATCGGATACCTGTTTCGGAAAACCAAAATGCAAAAGGCGGGCCGATGGCCCGCCTTTTTCCTGTTTCTCCCAGCGCCGCGCAGCGGCGCCGGGCCCAACTGGCAAGGCGCCATCCCGGATGGCGCC
Organism: Leisingera sp. XS_AS12; assembly: GCF_041224635.1. NCBI lineage: Bacteria > Pseudomonadati > Pseudomonadota > Alphaproteobacteria > Rhodobacterales > Roseobacteraceae > Leisingera > Leisingera sp. XS_AS12. The sequence goes on along the minus strand of NZ_JBGFGM010000107.1, from coordinate 198,461 downwards.
GTCGACGGGCGGGAGCGCCGCCGCCCGCCAGCGCTTAGACCAGCCGCGAGGCTTCCTTGGCTGCGCGCACGAAGTCGTCGAACAACGGGTGCGGCGCAAAGGGTTTGGACTTCAGCTCGGGGTGGAACTGCACGCCGATGAACCAGGGGTGGTCCTTCCATTCGACGATCTCCGGCAGGCGGCCGTCGGGCGACATGCCCGAGAAATGCAGCCCGCAGGCTTCCAGCTTCTCGCGGTACTTGATGTCCACCTCGTAGCGGTGACGGTGGCGTTCCTCGATATGGGTGCTGCCATAGACGCGCGACACCAGCGAGCCTTCGCTCAGCGTCGCGTCATAGGCGCCCAGGCGCATGGTGCCGCCCTTGTCGTCATCGGCGGTGCGGCTGACCTTGTGGTTGCCCTGCACCCATTCCTTGAGGTGATAGACCACCGGCTCGAACCGCTTCTTGCCGGCCTCGTGATCGAATTCTTCCGAACCGGCTTCGGCGATGCCTGCGACATTGCGGGCGGCTTCGATCACCGCCATCTGCATGCCAAGGCAGATGCCGAGGTAGGGCACGTTGTTTTCGCGCGCGTATTGCGCTGCCTTGATCTTGCCCTCGGTGCCGCGCTCGCCAAAGCCGCCGGGAACCAGGATCGCGTGATAGCCCTGCAGGTAGGGCGCGGCGTCATCCTTGTCGAACAGCTCGGCGTCGACCCATTCGATCTTGACCTTCACCCGGTTCGACATGCCGCCGTGGGTGAGCGCCTCGGCGATGGATTTATAGGCATCTTCCAGCTGGGTGTACTTGCCGACGATGGCCACCTTCACCTCGCCCTCTGGGTTGTAGATGCGGTCAGCCACATCTTCCCAGCGCGCCAGGTTCGGCTTGGGGGCAGGGGCAATGCCAAAGGCGTCCAGAACGGCCTGGTCCATGCCCTCGCGGTGGTAGGCCAGCGGCGCTTCGTAGATCGATTTCAGGTCCTGCGCGGCGATCACCGAATCGGGGCGCACGTTGCAGAACAGCGCCAGCTTCTCGCGCTCCTTCTTCGGGATCGGCCCTTCCGAGCGGCAGACCAGGATGTCGGGGGCAAGGCCGATCGAGCGCAGCTCCTTCACCGAGTGCTGGGTCGGCTTGGTCTTCAGCTCGCCGCTGGCCTTGATGTAGGGCAGCAGGGTCAGGTGCATGAAGATGCACTGGCCGCGCGGTTTGTCCTGGGCGAACTGGCGGATCGCCTCGAAGAAGGGCAGGCCCTCGATGTCGCCGACGGTGCCGCCGATCTCGCAGAGCATGAAGTCGACCTCATCCTCACCGATCGAGATGAAGTCCTTGATCTCGTTGGTGACGTGCGGGATGACCTGGATGGTCTTGCCGAGGTAGTCGCCGCGGCGCTCCTTCTCCAGCACATTGGTGTAGATCCGGCCCGAGGAGATCGAGTCGGTCTTGCGGGCAGGCACCCCGGTGAAGCGCTCGTAGTGGCCGAGGTCGAGGTCGGTCTCGGCGCCGTCGTCGGTGACGAAGACCTCGCCGTGCTCGAACGGGCTCATGGTGCCGGGATCGACGTTGAGATAGGGGTCCAGCTTGCGCAGGCGAACGGAATAGCCGCGAGCCTGCAGAAGTGCCCCCAGTGCCGCCGAAGCCAGACCTTTGCCCAGTGATGAAACAACACCGCCAGTGATGAAGATAAAACGCGCCATATGTGTTCGGCTGCCCCCGTGAGAAGTCAGATTTCAGCTGCCCGGCGGTGATCGGAATCATCCGAAAAACCGCAGCATCACGGGACTTCATATATAGAGGATTCGCGCATCATGCGCAAGGGAACCGCAAGATGCTGTTGCAGTTCCCGAAAACCCGTCAAGGTATAGTGGTTTAGTCCAGGCTTGGCACCAGCGGTGCGTTGTCGCCTTCGCTCGGCGGCAGAAGATCGCTGCCCAGAGCAGGCGGAGCTGCCGGAGCCTCGCCTTCGGCCTGCGGAACGGTCAGCCGGTCGGCGACCGAGGAGCCCGCGGATTTCTGTGCGGCCAGCACCGTCAGGGTGATCGAGGTGCCGACAAAGGCAATGGCCAGCAGCCAGGTCAGCTTGCTGAGCGCGGTTGCCGCGGCCCGGCCGGAGATCGCTCCGCCGCCGCCGCCGCCCATGCCCAGACCGCCGCCCTCGGAGCGTTGCAGCAGGACAATGGCAATCAGGCCGAGAGCCAGAAGAAGATGGATGATGAGAACAACGTTTTCCATGGGTCCCTGCGGCGGTTGGCTGAGTATCGGGCGGTAAATAGGGAAGATTGGCCGGGGGGGCAAGGGCTCAGTTTGCCTGCGATGCCGGCAATGGCCAAGCTGCATCACGGATCTTGATTTCTCCTATCATCAAAGGGCGCTGGACAGGGCGCGCGGGGCGGCGCAGTCTGCCCTTATGCCGCATGACTTGCCTGACCACCCGCACGCCCATCTGCCCCCGGACCCCGCCCTGCGGGTGAAAGCGCTGGAGACGATTCTGACCGCAAAGGGCCTGGTCGATCCCGCCGCGCTGGAGGAGATCATCGACACCTACCAGAACCGCATCGGCCCGCAGAACGGGGCGCGGGTGGTGGCGCGGGCCTGGCGCGATCCCGCGTTCAAGGCCGCACTGCTGGCGGATGCCGACCCGGTGCTCGCCGAGCTTGGCTACTACGGGCGGCAGGGGGAGCATATGGTGGTGGTGGAGAACACGCCCCAGCGCCACAACATGATCGTCTGCACCCTGTGCAGCTGCTACCCGTGGCCTTTGCTGGGGATCCCGCCCGGCTGGTACAAATCCGACGCCTACCGCGCCCGCGCGGTGCGCGAGCCGCGCAAGGTGCTGGCGGAGTTCGGTGTCACCTTGCCGCCGGAGACTGCGGTGCGGGTCTGGGATTCGACGGCGGAGGTTCGCTATCTGGTCCTGCCGATGCGGCCCAAAGGCACCGAGGGCCTGGACGAGGCGGCGCTGGCGGCGCTGGTCAGCCGTGACAGCATGATCGGAACCGCCCTGCCGGCGGCGCCGGGGCAGGCGCAGCCATGACCCGAGTGCATGACATGGGCGGGCGATTCGGCGACGGGCCGGTAAAACCTGAGACCGCGGACGCGCCGGTCTTTGCGCAGGACTGGCACGGCCGCGCGCTGGCGGTGACGCTGGCCTGCGGCGCGTTGGGCCAGTGGAACATCGACGTCTCGCGTCACGCGCGCGAGCGGCTGTCGCCCGGGGACTACAGCCGTTTTTCCTATTACGAGAAATGGATCGCCGCGCTGGCCGACCTGCTGGTGGAAACCGGCGTGCTGAGCGAGACCGACCTGCAGGGCAAGGGCACGGCCGAGCTGCACGCGCTGGCGGGGCGGGCGCTGCAGGCACAAGACGTCGCGGCGGCGCTGGCCAGGGGCGGCCCGGCGGCACGCGATGGCGGCCCGGCACCGCGGTTTTCCCCCGGGCAGGCGGTGCGCACGCGGCGACCTGCCGAGAATGTGCTGAAGCCGGGCGGCCACACCCGGCTGCCGCGCTACGCGGCCGGGGCCTGCGGCCAGATCCTGCGGCTGCACGGCAGCCACGTGCTGCCCGACAGCAATGCCCACGGGCTGGGCGAGGCGCCGCAGCCGCTCTATGCCGTGCGCTTTGCCGCGAGCCAGCTGTGGGCGCATCCCGAACACCCCGATGACGAGGTGGTGCTGGATCTGTGGCAAAGCTACCTGGAGCCGCTATGAGCAGCTGTGCCGAGGTTTCCGCGCCGGAGCCGGTCTTTGCCGAACCCTGGCACGCGCAGGTCTTTGCCCTGACGGTGCATCTGAACGAGGCCGGGCGGTTCAGCTGGGCCGACTGGGTGCAGCGGTTCTCGGCCACCCTGAAGCGGCACGGGCTGGACCGCGATCTGGACGGCGGCGAGGATTACTTTCGCGCCTGGCTGGAAACGCTTGAGAGCTACCTGGCGGAAGACGGCGCGGTGGCCCCGGCCGAGGCCGAGCAGATGCGCAAGCGCTGGGAGGAGGCCTATCTGACCACGCCGCATGGCGCGCCGGTGCATCTGCCGGAGTGACTCCGGCAGCTCTGGCCGCCGCGGCCGGACGCCGGGGCGGGGGTATCAGCGTCTTTGCTCTGGTTCTGCGCTATACCCTGATAAAGGGGGCGGCGCCGCCGGGTGGAGGATGGACGCTCCCCCGCGGGGGAGGCTCGGACAGGACTTCCTTAACGACCCCCTTTTTATCGGGGCCGGTCTCCGGGTGATGCGCAGGCAGCCGCACAGATGCCTGCGCCACGTATCATGACCCTTGCGCAAGGATCATGGCGGGGGATCGCGATCAGGGGCAGTCTGGCAGGTCGGTCTGAGGATTGCGTGAAGCAGGCGTACGGTGGTTGCGCAACACCCGCTTGGAGACGGCACAATGAGGGCGAGCGCCTGACCGAGGGGGGGCGCTGATTGGGTCGTGTCGGGCAGATTATGTCAGCAAAATCCGTACTAGGCCGCAGTGAAGCGATACCTGTACCAAAGCGCCAGCCCGGTGGGGCGGGCAGGCGCTCGCCCGGCGCCTGCGGCTTGATTACGGACGTGGGGCGGCACGCGTTGCGGTGAAACACTGCCCCCTGCGGCGAAAAACCGGTTCCCCTGCCTGCGCAGCATCGCTATATGAGCGTGGGTTTGAACCAAAGACTGTAAAGGACCGGATATGGCCAATGTCGTCGTAGTCGGCGCCCAGTGGGGCGACGAAGGTAAAGGCAAGATCGTGGACTGGCTGAGCGAGCGCGCGGATGTGATCGCACGCTTTCAGGGCGGCCATAACGCCGGCCACACGCTGGTCATTGACGGAAAGGTCTACAAGCTGCACGCGCTGCCCTCGGGCGTGGTGCGCGGTGGCAAGCTGTCAGTCATCGGCAACGGCGTGGTGCTGGACCCCTGGCACCTGCTGAAAGAGATCGAGACCGTGCGCGCCCAGGGCGTGGAGATCACGCCGGAGACGCTGATGATCGCGGAAAACACCCCGCTGATCCTGCCGCTGCACGGCGAGCTGGACCGCGCGCGCGAGGAAGCGGCAAGCAAGGGCACCAAGATCGGCACCACCGGCCGTGGCATCGGCCCGGCCTATGAGGACAAGGTCGGCCGCCGCGCCATCCGCGTCGCGGACCTGGCCGATGAGGCGACGCTGATCGCCCGCGTTGACCGCGCGTTGCAGCACCATGATCCGCTGCGCAAGGGCCTCGGCGTCGAGGCAATCGATCGCGATGCGCTGATTGCCCAGCTGAAAGAGATCGCGCCGAAGATCCTGCCCTACGCGGCGCCGGTCTGGAAGGTGCTGAACGAGAAGCGCAAGGCGGGCAAGCGGATCCTGTTCGAAGGCGCGCAGGGCGCGCTGCTGGACATCGATTTCGGCACCTATCCCTTTGTGACCTCGTCCAACGTGATTGCGGGGCAGGCGGCGACCGGCGTGGGCATCGGCCCGGGCTCGATCGATTACGTGCTGGGCATCGTCAAGGCCTATACCACCCGCGTCGGCGAAGGTCCGTTCCCGACTGAGCTGCTGGACGCCGAGGGCAAGCCCGATGCCGATGGCGAGCGTCTGGGCACCCGCGGCCATGAGTTCGGCACCACCACCGGCCGCCAGCGCCGCTGCGGCTGGTTCGATGCCGCGCTGGTGCGCCAGACCTGCGCGACCTCGGGCATCAAGGGCATCTGCCTGACCAAGCTGGACGTGCTGGACGGCTTTGAAACCCTGAAGATCTGCACCGGCTATGAGCTGGATGGTGAGCGGCTGGACTACCTGCCCACCGCTGCCGACCAGCAGGCGCGCTGCAAGCCGATCTACGAGGAGATGCCGGGCTGGAGCGAATCCACCGAAGGCGCGCGCAGCTGGAACGACCTGCCGGCCAACGCGATCAAGTATGTGAAGCGCGTGGAAGAGCTGATCGAATGCCCGGTGGCGCTGCTTTCCACCAGCCCGGAGCGGGACGACACCATCCTGGTGACCGACCCGTTTGCCGACTGATGGCTGAGAAGCAAGGCCTGAGCTACAAGGCGCGGCGGCGCTGGGCGCTGGTGATCCTGCTGGTGGGCATGCCGGTTTACATCGTGGCCGCGGTCACGGTGATGAACTGGCTGGACCGGCCGCCGCTGTGGCTGGAACTGGTGGTCTATGTGGCGCTGGGCATCGTCTGGGTGCTGCCGTTCAAGTTTGTCTTCCGCGGCGTCGGACAGGCGGACCCGAACGCGGACGGCGAGTAAGCGGAGGGGCGTTGCCCCGCAGGTTTGCCTTGAAAATGGGCGCTGCCCCTCTTGGCCCTGCGGGCCAATTCACCCCGGAGTATTTTCGGGAAAGATGAAGCGGCAGCGCTGTGTGCTGAATTGAAAAAGGCGGCCCCGGAGGCCGCCTTTTTTGGTTTCTGTTCGCAGGTTCAACCCGCGGCGCGTTTGCCGGGCTGGAAGCCGATCTCGCCGGAGGCGGTGAATTTGCCGTTGCCGGACCGTTCGATCTTGCCTTCGCGCAGGAGCTGGCCAAAGCTGCGCAGCCCGTCCTCGCGGTTGAAGTCGCCGGCACCGCTGCTGCGGACCTTGTTCATCAGCTGCGGACGGGAGAAATGGTCTCGTCCCTCGACGAAGCTGAGATAGGCGGCGGCGGCTTCGAGCAATTCATGCAGTTCCACCGCGCCGCGCTCCTCGGCGTAATCGGCAAAGCTGCTGCCGGTGGCGTCGGTGGCGGTCTCTTCGAGAATTGCCGCGGATACCCGGCGCGGGCGCACCGGCTGCTGTGGCTGGCTGGTTTCGTCGATGCGCTGCTCGGCCACGAGTTTCAGCGGTGCCGGGCGGCTCACCGCGATGCGCGGGCGATCGCCATCGGCGTCGCGGGGCTTGGCGCGGGTTTCCGGGCGGCGCGGGCGCACCACGCTGGCCAGGTCTTCGCGGTAGGGCTGGGCTTCGTCATCGCCGGAGCCGTCGGTCTCGCCGTTCTTGGCTGCTGCGGCGGCGGCGCGCAGATGGCTGTAGGCCTCCCGCGTGGAGGCTGATTCGGGTTCTTCGAGCCGCTCGTCCGCGGCGGCCATCAGCCGCGATACATCGCTGTCGGGCAGGTCCGGCGCAGGCGCGGCGGGCGGGGTTTCCGCGTGCGGCGCAGGCGCAAATCCGGTCTCGGCCGGGGTGTCCGGTGCCGTCTCCTCCTCGGGCTCCTGCCCGGCGGCGAGAATCTCCGCTTCGACCTCGGCCAGTTCCCGCATCAGGTCGGCCTCGTCCTCTTCGGAGAGTTCGGCGGGGGCCTGGGGCGCGGCGTGGTCGGCCTGCTCGTGGTCGCTGTCGGCTGTTTCTTCCAGCTGACCGGCGGCGACGGCTTTCTCGAAATCGGCGCGCTTTATCTTGGCGACGCGGATGCGGGGTGGCGCGGCGGGCGCGGGCTGCGCTTCCGTCTCGGTGGCCTTTTCCGCGTCGGCCTCTGCCTCGGACGGCGCTGCGCTGTCGGCCTCGGCTTCGATGTCGAGCCGGTCCAGCGCGCGGGCGATCTCGTCGTCGCTTTCGTCGTCGAAATCGGGCGCGTCGGACTCGTCGCCGTCCTGCATCGCGCTGGAGATGTCCGCGGCCGCGTTTTCCAGCACGTCGTCGGCGTGTTCGTCCTCGGAGAACTCCTCTTCCGGTTCCGGGGCGCGAGCGACCACGGCGCGGATCCGCTGCAGCTTGGCGGCGATGCTGTCCGGGGCCGGGGTGTCCTCGGGCTCGGGCTGTGCGGCAGTTGCGCCCGACGGGCGGGTTTCTTCCGGCGCGTCGGAGGCGCTTGCACTGGCGAGCACAGCGGCGATCGTGTCTTCGGCTTCGGCTTCGGCTTCGGCTTCGGCTTCGGCTTCGGCTTCGGCTTCGGCTTCGGCTTCGGCTTCGGCTTCGGCTTCGGCTTCGGCTTCGGCTTCGGCTTCGGCTTCGGCTTCGGTCAGGCTCCAGTCCTCGACCTCTTCGGCCACGACGGCGGCTTCCGGGGCGGTTTCAGCCGCGGCGGCAGGTTCGGCTTGCGGCGCGGCCTGCGCGGCCGTCGGCAGGGTCTGCGCCGGGCGTTCGGTGGCCAGATAGGCGGCGGGCGAGGGCTGCGCCGTGGTGTCCGCCTGGGGGGCGGCGGGAGGCGCGGTTTGCGTCGGCGGTTCCGCCGGGGCGGCGGAAAGCGCCGCGGCGCGCAGGTGGATGCCGCCCTCGCTGGTGCGCGCCTCGACCTGGCGGGCGATCTCGCGCTGGGCAATGCGGGCGAGCATGTCGGCATCCGGCTGCGGCGGCTCGGCACCGAAGTACCGGTCTTCGGAGGCCAGGTCGCGGAAATACTCGGCGATGGCCTTCATCGTGCCGAAGGAATCCTCGAACCCTTCCAATGTGCAGGAAAAGGTTCCATAGGAGACGGTCAGGACTTTGTTGTTTTGTACCATCAGCTCGCTCGTCTTCGCCACAGTTGCTTCCATTCACCATATGGGCTGGAAGGACCAATTTTGCTCGAATTCGTGCAATAGATCGTATCATTTTGTGTTCACATTGTGACCTGTTTCCAAAACTGCCAGGAATACCGCCCATGACAGCGAGAATTGTTGACGCATCGGAACCAGTTACCCTCGTCGGGGGCGGCGAGGTGATGCCGGGGGCGCTGGAGGCGGCGCTGGCGCTGGCACCGCGACTGGCGGCGGCGGATGGCGGCGCGGCGGCGGTGCTGGCGGCGGGGCGGATGCCGGAGGCGGTGATCGGCGATCTTGATTCCCTGCCCGCAGCGTTGCGGGAACAGCTGCCGCCAGGCTGCCTGCACGAGGTGGCCGAGCAGGAGAGCACCGATTTCGACAAGGCGCTGCGCTCGGTCTCGGCTCCGGCGGTGATCGCCGTGGGGTTTCTCGGCAAGCGGGTGGATCACCAGCTGGCGGCCTTCAACACGCTGGTGCAGGGGCATGCCACGCCCTGCGTTCTGCTCGGCGCGCAGGAGGTCATCTTTCACCTGACCCATCCGGTCGCCTTGCCGACCGAGGCGGGCGAGGTGGTGTCACTGTTTCCGATGCAGCGGGTGCGGGGGCGCTCGGAGGGGTTGGAGTGGCCGATCGACGGGCTGGAGATGTCGCCGATGGGGCGGATCGGCACCTCGAACCGGGCGCTGGGGGCGATCCGGCTGGAGCCTGAGGGAGAAGGGTTGCTGGTGATCGTGCCGCAGCGGCTGTTGGCGGATGTGCTGGGGCAGATCAGACGGGATCGCTCGCAGGGGTGATCCGGCGCAGGCTGCGCGCGGCCTTGTGTTCGCGCATCACCGCGTAAAGCCCGGCGGCGACGGTCAGCAGGATGCCCAGGGAGGCCAGCGCGTTCGGCAGGTCGCCGAAGATCCACCAGCCGACAAACACCGCAACCGGGATTTCCAGGTACTGCATCGAGGCCAGCGTCGACGTGGGGGCATAGCGCAGGCTCCAGGTCATCAGGAGATGCGCCAGCGTGCCCATGACCCCGGTGGCGATCAGCAGGTTCCAGGTGTGGGCCGGGGGCATGTCCAAAGTCAGCCCGGCAAGGTTGGTGACATCGCCATACCACAGGAGCGGCAGCATCAGCACGGTTGCCAGCAGGCCGGAGACCGCCTGCAGTGACACCGGCTCGGTGTGTTTGGCGATCTTGCGGGTGACCAGCATGAACAGGGCAAAGATCAGCGCGACCAGCACCGGCCACAGCGCGTGCAGGCCGACCGCGGCAAAGCTGGGCTGGATCACCAGGAGGGTGCCGGTGAAGCCGACGACGCAGGCCCCCAGGCGCCGCAGCCCGACCTCTTCGCCGAGCACGAATTTGCCGAGCAGCAGCATGATGAATGGCATCACGAAGGCAATCGCCACCGCATCCGCCAGCGGCAGGTATCGAAACGCGGTGAACATCGCCGCAACCCCGCCCATCTGCAACAGCGTGCGCAGCAGCAGGTAGGGCAGCACATGGCGTGGCAGCCGCAGGCTGTTGCCCAGCAGAAGTGCCAGCGGCAGCAGTAGGGCCGCCTGAAAGGCAAAGCGGGCGAAGACGATCTGCCCCACGGGAATATGATCGCCAAGCAGCTTGGCGATGGCGTCGCAGACCGGGATGGTCACGCAGAAACCCAGCATCAGGGCGATGCCGAGGAGGGGGCGGTCCTGTGTCATGGCGCGACGCTAGGCCCGCCTGTCGGCGGATGCAAGGGAAGGTTGAGGCCGCAGGCCGAAAGCTCGTGGCGCATGCGGACGCGGGGGCTGCGCTGACCCGTGCAAAGTAAGCTGCGCGGCAGGCAGGACCCCATCTGGGGCGTGGGGCGCTAGCCGCACACCCCGCGCCTGACCGTCCCCCAGGGAAGGCACGGGCCTTGTGTAGCGCTGGGATGGCCCGACGCGCGCCTTGGCGGCGTGCGGTCGGTGCGCCCAGCGTCAGCAGTTCGGCACGTTCACGGCGAGGCCGCCGAGCGAGGTTTCCTTGTATTTCTCGTGCATGTCCTCGCCGGTCTGGCGCATGGTCTCGATCACCGAATCCAGCGGCACGAAATGCTGGCCATCGCCGCGCAGCGCGAGGGAGGCGGCCGAGACGGCCTTGATCGCGGCCAGGCCGTTGCGCTCGATGCAGGGCACCTGCACCAGCCCCTTGACCGGATCGCAGGTCATGCCGAGGTGATGCTCCAGCGCGATTTCAGCCGCGTTTTCAACTTGTTCAGGCGTGCCGCCCATCACCGCGCAGAGACCTGCGGCGGACATGGCGGCGGCCGAGCCGACCTCGGCCTGGCAACCGGCCTCGGCGCCGGAAATCGACGCGTTGTATTTCACGAGGCCCGCGATGGCGGCGGCGGTCAGCAGGAAGTCCTCGACATGGCTTTCCGATGCGCCCGGCACGTGATCGAGGTAGTAGCGGATCACGGCCGGCAGCGTGCCCGCGGCACCATTGGTCGGCGCGGTGACAACCTGGCCGCCGGCGGCGTTTTCCTCGTTCACCGCCATCGCATAGACGCTCATCCAGTCGTTGATGGTGTGCGGTGCGGGCTGGTTCATGCCGCGCTCGGCCAGCAACGCCTCGTAGATGCCCTTGGCGCGGCGGCGCACGTTGAGCCCGCCGGGCAGGATGCCGTCACGCGACAGGCCGCGGTTGATGCAGTCGTTCATCACCTGCCAGATGCGGGCGGTGCCCTTGGACAGGCTTTCGGGGCAGCCGCGGGCGATCTCGTTGGCGCGCTTCATCTCGGCGATGGATTTGCCGCTGGCCTTGGCCATCTCCAGCATCTCGGCGGCGGTCTTGAACGGGTAGGGGACCGGCGCGCCCTCATCGGTGGCCTTGCCGGCGGCCAGTTCCTCCTCGGTGACCACGAAGCCGCCGCCGATGGAATAGAACACCTGCCGCAGGATCACGTCGCCCTGGGCGTCGGTGGCCATCAGGATCATGCCGTTGGCGTGGCCGGGCAGAGCCTGGTCGTAGTCAAAGATCATGTCCGCCTTGGGGTCGAAACGCAGCGGCCCCAGCCCCTCGGGCTGCATCTGGTGGGTCTTGGCCAGCTCGGCAAGGAAGGCTTCGGCCTTCTCGTCGTCGTAATCCTCGGGGGTGAAGCCGCCGAGGCCGAGGATGGTGGCCCGGTCGGTGGCGTGGCCGACGCCGGTAAAGGCGAGCGAGCCGTGCAGCGAGGCGCGCAGGCCGTGGAATTCGAACGGCGAGGCGCGCATCATGTCGAGAAAGCGCGCGGCGGCCACCATCGGGCCCATGGTATGCGAAGACGAGGGGCCGATGCCGACCTTGAACATGTCGAAGACGGAGAGGAACATCAGGTGGCTGATCCTTCTGGGGGATTGGCATGAACGGGATTTGTGAACGGGTGCGCCCCGAGACCTTCGGCCTCTTGCGCGGCGACAACGGCAGGGCGGCTTTCCAGCCCGGAGCAAAGCCGTTGCAACATGGGATAGGCGGCAGGATCGAACCAGCTGCGATCACTGTCAACCGGATAGAGCGCCATCCAGCGCAGCTGGCAGGCCAGGTAGTAATCCAGGACCGAGGGTTGCAGCGCGCCAAGCCAGGCGGGGCGGTCGGCCGCGGCGCGCTCCAGGCTGGTCAGATGCTGGTGCAGGCGCTGGCGCAGCGTCGCCTGCAGCTGGGCTTGGTGGGCTGGCTCGGCCCCGATATACTTGTCGGGATAGAACAGCATGCGCAGATCGGCGTGCAGCGTGTTGGAGGCGAAGAACAGCCATTTCAGGAAGGCCGCGCGCGCGGGGCTGGCGGCGGAGGGCGCCATGACGCCGTGGCGGTCGGCCAGCCACAAGAGGATCGCGGCGGTCTCGAACAGCGGCCCGTCCGGGGTTTCCAGCACCGGAATCAGCCCGCCGGGGTTCAGCGCCCGGTAGGCGGCGCTGTCCTGTGCCCGCGCGCGGCGGTCCACCAGCACCGTGTCATAGGGCTGGCCCATTTCCTCCAGCACCAGCCGGATCACCAGCGAGGCGTTGTCGGGGGCATAGTGCAGGCGATAGGTGGCGGTCATGCGTGTCGGGCCGGTTGTTGGGCTTGCTCCTGTTTCAGCATTAGGCCGCAAAAGGAGCGCGCGTGTGTTCATTTCCGGCGTTTCCGATCGGAAACCCGCCTTTCCTGATACATCGTCTGTCCGGCCAGTGCCAGTGGTTGCCTGCAGGGGCGCGGCGGGACGGAAACGATCCGCCTCGCGCATGCGGGCTCTCGCCTGTTGCGGGCAAAGCCGGTATAACGCGGCCGAGGAAAACAGCCGGGGAGCAAGGCCGATGGGCGGAGAACTGTCACCGATCGACAAGGCGAAATTCGTAGCGGCCAAGCGGGCGGCGGCGATGGTCGATGACGGCATGCGGGTCGGGCTGGGGACCGGGTCCACCGCCGCCTGGCTGGTGCGCTGCCTGGGCGAGATGGTGCGCGAGGAGGGGCTGCGGATCACCGCGGTGCCGACCTCCAGCCGGACCGCGGCGCTGGCGCGGGACATGGGCATCGACGTGGTGTCGCTGGATGAGGCCAAGTGGCTGGACATCACCATCGACGGCGCCGACGAGTTCGACGCCGACCTGAACCTGATCAAGGGCGGCGGCGGCGCGCATCTGCAGGAGAAGATCGTCGCCACGGCCTCGGACCAGATGGTGGTAATCGCGGATGCCAGCAAGTCGGTGCAGCGGCTGGGGGCCTTCCCTTTGCCGGTGGAGGTGCTGCCGTTCGGCTGGCAAAGCAGCCAGGCGCTGATCGAGGAGACGCTGGTGTCGATGGACGTGATGGGGCGGATGACGACCCTGCGGATGAACGGCGACGCGCCCTTCGTGACCGACGAGGGCAACTATATCCTCGATCTGCATCTCAAGCGGATCGGCCACCCACGCCAGCTGGCGCTGGTGCTGAACCAGATCCCCGGGGTGATCGAGAACGGGCTGTTCATCGACATCTGCGACACCGTGGTGATCGGCTATGGCGACGGCCACGTCGAGGTGCGCGACATCAACGAGGGCACGGTAGAGAAGGACCGGCTGGAGTTCGCCGAGGAAGACAACCTGTTCACCGATCTGGCGGAGTAGGATGTGCCTTGTTGGGACGGCGTCGCCCGGTCGGCAGGCCGGGCCGTGCCTGTCCGCGACTGTCCGCGCCCGAGGGCAGGGACTGGGCGCGGACTTCGGTTTCGCACTCGGGCGGCCGCGGTCCTCGGCGCGGCGAGGGCTTTCGCCTCACAACCCCGTGCAAATCCGCGCCAAAAGGTTGAATGCGGCGCAATAACGCCCACTTGGGCATATGGCGTTTGGTGGTCCGTTATGGGATACACCTGCACAGGACTTGCAAAGGGCAGAACTTCATGAGCTTTGATTACGATCTGTTTGTCATCGGTGGCGGTTCCGGCGGGGTGCGCGCGGCCCGCGTCGCAGCGCAGGAAGGCGTCAAGGTGGCGCTGGCCGAGGAAGACCGCTATGGCGGCACCTGCGTGATCCGCGGCTGCGTGCCGAAGAAGCTGATGGTCTTTGCTTCGGAATATTCCGGCATGGTCGAGGACGCGCAGGCCTACGGCTGGGACATCAAGCCGGGCGCTTTTGACTGGGACGCCTTCAAGGGCAAGCTGCACGCGGAGCTGGACCGGCTGGAAGGCATCTATCGCAACCTGCTGAAAAACAGCGGCGTCGAGAGCTTTGACAGCCGCGCGAGGCTGGCCGACGCCCATACGGTGGAGCTGGCCGACGGCACCCGCAAGACCGCCAAGCACATCCTGATCGCCACCGGTGGCTGGCCCACGGTGCCGGAGTTCCCGGGCTCTGAACTGGCGATCACCTCGAACGAGATCTTCAACCTTGAGAAGCTGCCGGAAAGCATCCTGATCGTCGGCGGCGGCTATATCGCCAGCGAATTTGCCGGTATCCTGAACGGGCTGGGCGTCAAGACCACCCAGTTCTACCGCGGCGAGCAGATCCTGCGCGGCTTTGACGAAGAGGCCCGCGGCGTGATCGCCGACGGCATGCGCGAGGCGGGCGTCGATCTGCGGGTGAACGTCAATGTCACCGAGATGCGCCGTGACGGCGACAAGATCCGCGTCACCGACACCAATGGCGAAGAGCATCTGTTCGACCAGGTGATGTATGCCACCGGCCGTGCGCCCAATGCCGACAACCTCGGCCTTGAAGCGCTGGGCGTGGAACGCGGCAAGGGCGGCGAGATCGTCGTCGACCAGTACAGCCAGACCACGGTGCCTTCGGTCTATGCGGTGGGCGATGTGACCGACCGGGTGGCGCTGACGCCGGTTGCGATCCGCGAAGGCATGGCCTTTGTCGAGACCGTGTTCAAGGGCAACCCGACCAGCCCCGACCACGAGCTGATCCCGACCGCGATCTTCACCCAGCCGGAAATGGGCACCATCGGCCTCAGCGAAGAGGACGCGGCCAAGCAGGAGCCGATCGAGGTCTATTCGACCTCCTTCAAGCCGATGCAGCAGAGCTTTGCGGGCCGTGCCCAGAAGGTGCTGATGAAGCTGGTGGTCAGCAAGGCAACCCGCAAGGTGCTGGGCTGCCATATCGTCGCACCTGCTGCCGGCGAGATGATCCAGCTGGCCGGAATCGCGGTAAAGATGGGCGCGACCAAGGAAGATTTCGACCGCACTGTTGCGGTGCACCCGACAATGTCGGAAGAGTTGGTAACCTTGAAAACGCCGGTGCGCACCACCTGAGGGCGCCTCGGCAAGCAGATGAACACCCATGCCGCCCGCGGGCGGCAGTAAACGGATAGGAGACAGATGGCTGGCAATAGCGGTGGCCCATGGGGGGGCGGTGGCTCCTCTGGTGGCGGAGGAGGCAACCGGGGCAACAACGGCGGGAACAACGGCGGCGGTGGCCGCAAGCCGGATGACCCCCAGATTCCCGAGATCGACGAACTGGTCAAGAAAGGCCAGGAGCAGCTGCGCGTCCTGATGGGCGGTCGCGGTGGTGCCGGTGGCGGTCGCGGTGGTCGCGGCGGCGGCGCAGGCGGCGGTGCGCCCCTGTTCACCAAGGGCACCCTGGGGCTGGCAGCAGCCGCAGCCGTGGTGCTGTGGGGATTTGCCAGTTTCTACACCGTCAAGCCGGAAGAACAGTCGGTTGAACTGTTCCTCGGCAAATACTCGGCCACCGGTGAGCCGGGCCTGAACATCGCGCCCTGGCCGCTGGTCACCTACGAGGTGATCCCGGTGCAGGTGGAACAGACCGAACACATCGGGGCGGGGTCTCGCGGCGGTGACGCGGGGCTGATGCTGACCGGGGATGAAAACATCATCGACGTGGATTTCCAGGTTGTCTGGAACATCAACGATCCGGCGAAATACCTGTTCAACCTGCGTGACCCCAAGCAGACCATCCAGGCGGTGTCGGAATCGGCGATGCGGGAAATCGTGGCGCAGTCCGAACTGGCGCCGATCCTGAACCGCGACCGAGGCATCATTGCCGAGCGTCTGGGCGAGCTGATCCAGACCACCCTCGACAGCTATGACAGCGGCGTGAACATCATTCGTGTGAACTTCGACCAGGCCGATCCGCCGGAGCCGGTGAAAGACGCCTTCCGCGAAGTTCAGTCGGCGGGCCAGGAGCGGGACCGTCTGGAGAAGCAGGCGGATGCCTATGCAAACCGCAAGCTGGCGGGCGCGCGTGGTGAAGCTGCGCAGACCCTCGAAGAAGCCGAAGCCTACCGGGCACAGGTCGTGAACCAGGCCCAGGGTGAGGCCAGCCGCTTTACCGCGGTTCTGGAAGAATACCTGAAAGCGCCGGAAGTGACCCGCAAGCGCCTGTACCTGGAAACCATGGAAAAGGTTCTGGGCCGGGTCGACAAGATCATTCTCGATGAAACCGGCAGCGGTCAGGGCCAGGGGGTCGTCCCCTATCTGCCGCTGAATGAGCTGCGCAAGTCTCAGGAGGGCAACTGATGCGGAACACCACTCTCATTCTGCCGATCCTCGTGGTTGCGGTGATTGCCGGCCTGTCGTCGATTTTCATCGTCGATGAGCGCGAAAAGGCGCTGGTGCTGCAGTTCGGCCAGATCAAGTCGGTCAAGGAAGAGCCGGGTCTGGCTTTCAAGATCCCGCTGATCCAGAACGTCGTCACCTATGACGACCGCATCCTGAGCCGCGAAGTCGGGCCGCTGGAAATCACCCCTGAAGATGACCGCCGCCTGGTGGTCGACGCCTTTGCCCGCTACCGCATCGCGGACGTGGAGCAGTTCCGTAAGGCGGTGGGTGCCGGCGGGATCGCCACGGCGGAAACCCGTCTGGATTCGATCCTGCGGTCGCAGACCCGCGCCATCCTCGGTACCGTCAGCTCCGATGACATCCTGTCCTCGGACCGGGCGACGCTGATGCTGCGCATCCGCAATGGCGCGATCGCCGAAGCCCGCGCGCTGGGCCTCGAAGTGATCGACGTGCGGCTGAAGCGCACCGACCTGCCGCAGGCCAACCTCGAAGCCACCTTTGCCCGGATGCGCGCCGAGCGTGAGCGGGAAGCGGCGGACGAGATCGCCCGCGGTGAAGAGGCGGCGCAGCGGGTGCGTGCCCAGGCCGACCGGACCGTGGTCGAGCTGGTCTCCGAAGCGCAGCGCGAAGCCGAGATCATCCGCGGTGAAGCCGACGCCGAGCGCAACGCGATCTTTGCGGAAGCCTATGGTCGGGACGCGGAATTCTTCGAGTTCTATCGCTCGCTGAATGCCTATGCGGCCTCGCTGCAGGAGGGCAATTCGTCGCTGGTGCTGTCGCCGAACAACGAGTTCTTCAACTACCTGAAGTCCTCGGATGGCAAGGCGGCTGGCCGGTCCAACGCGCCGTCGAACCGGCTGTCGGACGGTCAGACGGAAGGCGAGTAATGGCCTTCATCCTTCTGGCCCTCGGGCTGGTGTTGATTGCAGAGGGGCTGGTGTACGCACTGGCCCCTTCGCTTGTGGAGCGCCTGCTGGAGATGCTGCGCAGCTTGAGCGAGGAGCAGCGCCGCAACGCCGGGCTGGCGGCGCTGGCGCTGGGACTTGTGCTGGTCTGGCTGGCCTTTCGCCTCGGCGTCTGAGCAGCTGCGCCCGGCGTCCTGCCGGGTGTCCTGACGGGGTGGCGGCAGGAAATCTGCTCACAGGAGCTTGATCGGCTGCAACATTTGTTGCGGGTCGGGCGTAAGTTCTTACATTGGTCGCACGCGACTCCTGCGGGACCGGGGCTGAAAGGCCCGGGTGCGGGCGGGACAGAAGAACGAGAAATGACAAGGAGAAATTCCGTGCAGCCACAGGCAATTGCAATTTCCGGCAAGGCAAGCGGCGGGGGTGCGGTACTGCGCCTGGCTGCGCTTGCGGTTCTCAGCATGGCGGTTCTGCTGATGCAGGCGGTGACCGCGCTGGCCCGTCCCGAGAGCCTGGCGCCGCTGGCCGACAGGGTCAGCCCGGCCGTTGTCAACATCACCACCACCACCGTCGTGGAGGGCCGCACCGGACCGCAGGGGATTGTCCCCGAGGGCTCTCCGTTCGAGGATTTTTTCCGAGAATTTCAGGACCGTAACGGAAACGGCGGACGGCCGCGGCGCTCCTCTGCGCTGGGATCGGGATTCGTGATTTCCGAGGACGGCTATATCGTCACCAACAACCACGTGATCGAAGGGGCCGACGAGATCGAGATCGAGTTCTTCCCCGGCAAGGGCCAGCCGCAGGGGCTGCTGCCGGCCAAGGTGATCGGCACCGATCCCAATACCGACATCGCGCTGCTGAAGGTCGAGGCACCCGGCCCGCTGAAATTCGTCAAGTTCGGCGACAGCGACACGGCCCGCGTGGGCGACTGGGTCGTTGCGATGGGCAACCCGCTGGGGCAGGGCTTCTCGCTGTCTGCGGGCATCGTGTCCGCCCGCAACCGTGAGCTCTCGGGCTCCTACGACGACTACATCCAGACCGACGCGGCGATCAACCGGGGCAACTCCGGCGGGCCGCTGTTCAACATGGACGGTGACGTCGTCGGGGTGAACACCGCGATTCTGTCGCCCAACGGCGGCTCGATCGGCATCGGCTTCTCGATGGCGTCCAACGTGGTCGTCAAGGTGGTCGAACAGCTGAAGGAATACGGCGAGACCCGTCGCGGCTGGCTGGGTGTGAAGATCCAGGACGTGGACGGCGACCTGGCTGAGGCGATCGGGCTTGAGAAGGCGCGCGGCGCGTTGGTCACCGATGTGCCGGAAGGTCCGGCCAAGGAGGCCGGTGTTCTGGCCGGGGATGTCATCGTCAGCTTTGACGGTGTGGATGTGCAGGATACCCGCGCCCTGGTGCGCCAGGTGGGCAATGCCGAGGTCGGTAAGACCGTGCGGGTGGTAGTCTACCGGGAAGGCAAGACCGAGACTCTGCGGGTGACCCTGGGTCGTCGTGAAGACGCTGAACGGGGCAGCTCGCGTCCGAGCCGCGATACGATGCCGGATGTGTCGGAAACCGAGCTTCTGGGCCTCACCGTGGGTGTCCTCAATGACCAGATGCGCGCCGAGCTGAACGTGGGCGACGACGTGCAGGGGCTGGCGATCCTGTCGGTGGACGAAGCCTCGGAAGCCTGGGAGAAAGGGCTGCGCGCCGGTGACGTGATCACCGAAGCGGGGCAGCAGAAGGTGACCGCCATTTCCGAGCTGGAAGACCGTGTCGCCGAGGCGCGTGAAGCCGGTCGCAAGTCGCTGTTGCTGCTGGTGCGCCGGGCCGGTGAGCCGCGCTTCGTGGCGTTGAACCTGGAAGAGTGATCGCGGCCTTTTGCCCTGACTGACAATCACGAGATGGCCGGGCGGAGTGCCCGGCCTTTTCGTTTTGCGGTCCGTGCAGCCCAAGCCTGCGGGCGCGTTGGCGACCCTTGGCGGTCGTCGGGCAAAGCACCTTGAGAGCGAAGCGAGAATGAGAAAGAGCCATGTGCTGGCGGGCACATGGCTCTTTTGGGGGCGGCAGCCATTGGGATGGAACGGATAATGGCTGCCGATGTCTGCTGTTATGGCCGCGCGGGCCGGGGGCTTCTGTAACCGGGATTACAGAACAGGTGAAATTGTTGGGAATTTACAAAAAAAATCGGAGGCGCGCGGTGGTCAGATCGATTCCGGTTCCGCCAGAACGGCCAGGGCGTTGCGGTCCAGTATCTGGACACCGCCGCGGCTGACGCTGATCAGCCCGTTGCGTTTCCAGGTCGCCAGGGTCTTGGATACGGCTTCGCGGGTGGCGCCGACGAATTCCGCCAGCTCTGCCTGTGACAGCGAAATCCGCCCGTCGCTGCCCTCGGGCGCGAGATACGCCAGCTTGCGTGCAAGGCGCACCGGCATCGGCAGGAACACTTGTTCATTGAGCTGGTTGTTCATCCACCGCATGCGCTGACCGGCCAGTCGCAGCAGATCCGCGGCGAGGTCGGGGTGTCGGCGGATCTGTTCCAGCACATCACCGCTGCGCAAGCGTAGCACGAGGCTGGCTTCGGTGGCAATGGCGGTTGCGGTGCGCTCGCCCGGGTCGAACAGGGTGATCTCCCCGAACACTGCGCCGGGGCGCATCATGTCCAGCGACAGCTTGCGCCCGGAGGCGGACAGCACCGAGAATTCCAGCGCCCCCTCAACAATCGCATAGAGCGCATCCCCCGGGTCCCCCTGTTCGAACAGCACCTCGCCCTGCGACAGGCGGATTTCGCTGGCCTGGCTTTCCAGCATGCGCCTGAGCGGGCCGGACGCGCCGGACAGAAAGCCGGTGTCGGGCAGGCGGGTCTTCAGCATGTGTCGGTTCCATCCCTCTGGGGCGGGCACACCTTGGGGGCGGGGCGTGCGGTTTGCGCTAACCATAGCAGAGCAGGCCTCGGCGGAAAACCGCACATGTTTCGCGCTGTCTTGACTGCGGTCAACCCGCCACAGCCACCAGGCCCAGCTTGCGCGCGGATGCCAGCGTCAGGGTGCCGCTGTCCACGCCCAGCGGGGCCTGGTAGCGCTGCACGGCAAGCCGGGTGGCGTGGTCCATGCGGCCATGGATCGGGCCGCGGTAGAGGCCGCGTGCCCCCAGGGCGCGCTGGAGGGTGCGAATGAATGTGGGGGTCATTCTCTCGGGGCAGGGGATCTCGATCCAGTGCTCGCGGCGCGGGCTGACGATCTGCTGGCTGGACTCGGTGCGAAAGCTGGCGGGACGCAGGACCTTGCCGTTGCTGTCCAGCTGCGCGGGTGCGATTTGCACCTGCCGGGTGACGGTCTCGATGACGGCGGGGGTGGTATAACGGCTCCAGCAGCTGTCCGCGGGCGCGCCGGGCGGTGCGTAGCGACCGCCGCGTGCGACGTCATCGCCCCGCGGGGGCTGCACGCAGGCGGCCAGCAGGGCCAACGCCGCCAGCAGCGCCGTGGCCCGGCCTCGACGGGTGCTGGTGAATACGGATGCGGTCATGCCCTGAATGCCTCGGCCCGCGCGGGGCGCTGTTGATTTGGCGGCAGATTAGCCCACATCCGTGGGGGGCGCAAAGGCAGGATCGTCCTGGCGGCCCTGTTCCGCCAGCAAAAGATCCAGCATCGGCGAGATGTCCTCGACCACTTCGGCGATCACATGGGTGACGGAATGGGCCCGCTGCAGCCGTCCGGTGACGCGCAGGAGCCGCCCCGAGATCACCGCCCGGCGGAACGCCTCGTAGATCTTGCGCCAGACGATCACGTTGACGACGCCGGTTTCGTCCTCAAGCGTGACGAAGATCACCCCCTTGGCGGTGCCGGGACGCTGGCGCAGGATCACCAGGCCCGCCGCCGTGACGCGGGCGCCCTCGGGCGGCTCGCCCAGCCGGGCGGCGGGCAGGGCTGAGGGCGGGCGCGGCCACGGGCCCCCTGCAGCAGAGGGCCGCGCGGGGGGCTGTGCGGACGCGGGGGCGGACATGGGTGTGGACATGGGGGGCGACGCAGGGGGAGACGTGGGGGCGGGCATGGCGGTGGCCTGTGGCGGGAAGATTTGGAACATTTGTAGAACATCTGGCGCTGCAGGTCCAGCAGCGACGGCTGGTGGCGCAATTGGGGCTGGCACCGCTGCGGGGGCTTGGCTACACAGTCCTGCAAGTACCGGAAAAGGGAAGAGAGCTGGAAATGGCAAAGATCACTTACATCGAGCACAACGGCACCGAACATGTGGTGGATGTGGCCAACGGGCTGACCGTGATGGAAGGCGCGCGCGACAACAACATCCCCGGCATCGAAGCCGATTGCGGCGGCGCCTGCGCCTGCTCGACCTGCCATGTCTATATCGCGCCGGACTGGGTGGAAAAGCTGCCCGCCAAGGACGACATGGAAGAGGACATGCTGGATTTCGCCTTTGAGCCGGACCCGGCGCGCTCGCGGTTGACCTGCCAGATCAAGGTGACGGACGATCTGGACGGGCTGGTCGTGCATATGCCCGAAAAGCAGATCTGATGCCCGCGGGGGCGGCGGCGCGGCGTCTGGCGTCGTGCCTGCGGCCCCGCTTCACCCGCCGCGCGCGGGGGCTGTTGTGCCTGTGGCTGGCCGGGCTGTCGCTTGCGGCGGAGGTCGCGGCAGAGATTGTCTCGGCGCGCTACGTGGAGCCCACGCGCGCCTACGGTCACGGGGTGCTGCCTGGCGGTGAATACGCCGGGCTGGAGATCCGGCTGCGCGACGGGCGGCGGATCCGATCAACGCCGGAGCGCGCCGTCTATGAGGACACCGCCCCGCGGCTGGTGGACCTGGACGGCGATGGCACGGCCGAGGTCATCACGGTCATTTCCTATTTCGATCAAGGCGCTGCCCTGCGTATCTGGGATGAGGTGTCCACGCCGGACCCTCCCGGGGGCAGCAGGATGGCGATGGTCGCCGAGACCCCGCCGATCGGTCGGCCGCATCGCTGGCTGGCAGTGATTGGCGCGGCGGATCTGGATGGCGACGGCCAGGTGGAGATCGCCTATGTCGACCGTCCGCACCTGGCAAGGATCCTGCGCGTCTGGCGGTTCCGGAACGGTGCGCTGACCGAGGTGGCCAGCCGCGCCGGATACAGCAATCACCGCATTGGCGATGCCGGGATCACCTCGGGCCTCCGCGACTGCGGCCTGGGGCCGGAGCTGGTGGTGCCTGACGGTGACTGGCGGCGGATCAAGGCTTTGCGCCTGCAGGATGGCGAACTCAGGCGCCGCGACTTGGGGCCGCTGCAGCCGGACATCGGCCTGCGGCAGGCGCTGCGCTGCCAATGACGCGCTGCCGCGCCGCGCCGTGGCGCGGCGCCGGGCCCAACGGGCAGCGCCCATCCGCGGATGGGGCGGCGCGGCGGGAGCCCGCCGTGACCTTTGCGGCCGCCCGAGCGTGGGCGGCCGTTTGCGATTTCTTCACCACCTTCGCGTAGCGTGATAGCGGATCAGACCCCGGCGGCCTTTTGGGCAGGGACCGGAATCACAGGAGATTGCGCGTGAGCTTTACACCCTATGTGCTGGGCACGGGGATCAGCGGATGGACCTTCCTGCAGCGGACCCGAGAGCAACAGCAGGACGTTTTCGAAAAGTCCCCTGTGATGACCCGCGAGGTGGAGGATTTCACCCAGCGGATCACTACGATCGAGAACGCCGATCAGCTGCTGGATGACTACAACCTGTTGAAGGTGACCCTCGGGGCATTTGGCCTCGACGAGGACATCGGCAACCGTGCCTATCTCAAGCAGGTGCTGGAATCCGACGTCAACGATCCGAAGTCCTTTGTGAACCGGTTGAATGACACCCGGTATCAGGCGCTGGCGACCACCTTCGGCTTTGGCAGCGCGGACGGGCCGCAATTGCCAAGCGCGCGCGCCGGGGCCGAGTTCGTGGGGATCAACACGCCGGATGACCTGCTGTCCAACGGCACATTGCTGCGCAAGGCGCTGGCGAACGTCGGGCTGGAGGGGATGGAGAACAACCAGTTTTTCCTGCAGAAGGTGCTGGAATCGGACCTGAGTGATCCCGACTCCTTTGCGAACAAGCTGAGCAATCCGAAGTTCGCGGATTTCGCCGCCCAGTTCAATTTTGCCGCGCCGCCGGAATATGACAACAGCATCCAGTCGCTGCTGGCGGAATATGGCAAGCACCCCGACGGGCTGGCCAGTGCCGAGGACCTGCTGGCGGATGAAAAACTGCTGGCGGCGGTGGTCGAGACCTTCGATCTGGAGCGGACGCACCCGGATTTCCTGTTGCGGGTGTTCAATTCGGACACCACCGATCCGAATTCCTTCGTGAACCAGCTGGAGGACACGCGCTATCGCACGGCCTCGGCGGCCTTCGGCTTTGGCTGGCCGGACATCAACACCTTCACCAGCCCGGACCAGCTGCTGCACAACCCGGACCTGCTGGCCCACTCGCTGGACCTGTTCTACCTGAGTGATCGCGGAGAGGACTACCTGCGGCAGGTGCTGGAGTCCGATCTGGACGACCCGAATTCCTTCGTCAACCAGCCCGACAACGTGGCCTATCGCGATTTCGCTGATGCCTTCCAGAACGGCTGGCCGGAATACGTGAACAAGATGGACATCTTCGTGCAGGAGATCGGCGACAAGGCGGCGGACCTGAGCCAGGCCCGCGACGTGGTGTTTGACCTCGATCTTTTTGCCGCGACGCTGGACCTGTTCGGGCAAAGCCGCCGCGAAGACGATTTCAATACGGTGATCAAGGCATTGGATTCCGACCTGTCGGACGAGATTTCCTTCGTCAACCTGCATTACGACAAGGGGCTGCGGGCGATGGCCGAGGCTTTTGCCTTCAACAAGGGTGAGACCGGGCTGACCTATCCCGAGGGCTTTGCGGCGGAACTGGTGGAGCTATACCAGGATCGGCAGTTCGAGATTCAGATCGGCGAATCGGATTCCAACATGCGGCTGGCGCTGGCGTTCGAGCGTGAGATGCAGGGCGTCGTGGATGCCGGCGGCAGCGAAGACGCCCATTGGTACAACATCATGGGATCGCCGCCGCTGCGCACGGTCTTCGAGACGGCGCTGGCGTTGCCCTCCAGCTTTGCCCAGCTGGATATCGAACGGCAGCTGAGCGAACTGAAGGAGCGCTCCTATTCGGCCTTTGGCACCAGCCATCCGGCGGATTATCTGGAGCCGGACCTGATGGACCAGTTCCGTCGCCGCTTCCTGATGATGAGTGAACTGAACCTGTTCTGATCCGGCCGGGCAGGATGCCGATCAACGGCACCACCCATGGAAACCAAAGTGACCGGGGCGCGCCCGCGCTTGACGGGCGGCACGGCCAGGCCCTTGGCCTGACCGGTTCCCGGTCGCCATGACGGGGATGTGCCGTGGTTTGCGTGCCTCCCGCGCCTGTGTCTGTGGCCCCGTGCCGAGGCAGCTACAGGGGAGCGGGAGGGCGCGTTGTGCGCGCGGTTACAGGGCGCGCCAGCCGATGTCGCGACGGTGGAACCCCTGCGGCCAGTCGATTTCGTCGATCATGGCATAGGCGCGGTCGCGGGCCTCTTGCAGGGTGTCACCGCGGGCGGTGACGTTCAGAACGCGGCCGCCGACGGCCAGGATCTTGCCGTCCTCGGATTTGGTGCCCGCGTGGAACACCATGTTGCTGCTGTCCTCGGGCAGGGCGTCCAGCCCCTTGATCTCGGTGCCTTTCTCGTAACCGCCCGGATAGCCCTGGGCGGCCAGAACCACGGTGATCGCGTGATCGTCGGCCCAGTTCACCTGCGCGTCCCCCAGGCGGCCTTCGGCGGCGGCGTGCATCAGGTCCAGCGCCTGCGCGCCCAGCCGCATCATCAGCACCTGGCATTCCGGGTCGCCAAAGCGGACGTTGTATTCCACCAGCCGCGGCTGGCCGTCCTTGATCATCAGACCGGCATAGAGCACACCCTGATAAGGCATGCCGCGCTCGGCCATCACCCGCATGGTCGGCTTCACGATCTCTTCCATCGCTTTCGCCTCGATCTCGGCGCTCAGCACCGGCGCGGGGGAATAGGCGCCCATGCCGCCGGTGTTGGGGCCGGTGTCGCCTTCGCCGACGCGTTTGTGGTCCTGGGCCGAGCCGATGGCCAGCACGTCCTCCCCGTCGACCAGCACGAACAGGGACGCTTCCTCGCCTTCCATGAATTCCTCGATCACCACCTCGGCACCGGCGCCGCCAAAGGCACCGCCGAACATGTCGTCGATGGCGGCGATGGCTTCCTCTTCGGTCATCGCGATGATCACGCCCTTGCCGGCTGCCAGACCGTCGGCCTTGACCACGGTGGGCGCGCCATGCTGGCGCACATGCGCCTTGGCGGCTTCGGCGTCGGTGAAATGGCCATAGGCGGCGGTGGGGGCACCGGCCGCATCGCAGACTTCCTTGGTGAAGCTTTTGGAGGCTTCCAGCCTTGCTGCGGCCTCGGACGGGCCGAACACCAGAAGGCCCGCGGCGCGCAGCCGGTCAGCCACACCTGCAGCCAGCGGCGCCTCGGGGCCGATGATGACGAAATCGATGGCGTTTTCCTCGGCAAAGCTTACCACCGCGGTGCCGTTCTCGATGTCCAGCGCGGCGCAGTGGGCGATCTGCGCGATGCCTGCGTTGCCCGGGGCCACGATCAGCTTGTCGCATTTGGGGTTCTGCATCACCGCCCAGGCCAGTGCATGTTCACGCCCGCCGCTGCCGAGGATAAGGATGTTCATTGGCGCATTCTCCGATCTGCCTGAGCCCTGTGCCCCGCGGTGCCACCCGGGGCTTGCCTTGCTTGCCGCGCGTTCTATGCTGCGCGCGACTTCAAAACAAGACCGGCCAAAGGCCGCAGGAGAGCAGCCCCCCGATGTCCGACCTGTTTGACGACCCGATCCCAGGCCAGAACGCCCCGGAGTTCACCGTTTCCGAGATCTCGGGCGAGGTGAAGCGCACGCTGGAAGGCACCTTCGGCCGCATTCGCGTGCGCGGCGAGGTGGGCCGCGTGTTCAAGGCGCGCTCGGGGCATCTTTACTACGACATCAAGGACGACCGCTCGGTGCTGGCCTGCACCACCTGGAAGGGGCAGATCAGCGGCCTCTCGGTGGTGCCCGAAGAAGGGCTGGAGGTGGTTGTCACCGGTCGGCTGACGGCCTTTGGCGCACAGTCGAAATACAACATGAACGTCGATGAGGTCGCGGTTGCGGGCCAGGGCGCGCTGATGGCGCTGCTGGAGAAGCGCAAGAAGCAGCTGGAGGCCGAGGGGCTGTTTGCGCCGGAGCGCAAGAAACCGCTGCCTTACCTGCCGCATATCATCGGCGTGGTGACCTCGCCCTCGGGCGCGGTGATCCGCGATATTCTGCACCGCCTGCGCGATCGTTTTCCGCGCAAGGTGCTGGTCTGGCCGGTGGCGGTGCAGGGGAAGACCTGCGCACCAGAAGTGGCCCGCGCCATCGAGGGCTTCAACCGGTTGACGCCGGGCGGCGCGCTGCCGCGGCCCGATCTGATCATCGTCGCCCGCGGCGGCGGCTCGATCGAGGATCTGTGGGGCTTCAACGAGGAGATCGTCGCCCGCGCCGCGGCTGCCAGCCAGATCCCGCTGATCTCGGCGGTGGGGCATGAGACGGACACGACGCTGATCGACTTTGTCTCGGACCGACGGGCGCCGACGCCGACGGCGGCGGCCGAGCTGGCGGTGCCGGTGCGGCTGGAGCTGATGGCCTGGGCGGAAAACCAGGGCGCGCGGCTGACGCGGGCAGCGGGGCAGGCGGTGCAGCTGCGCCGCCAGCGGCTGAACGATCTGGCGCGTGCACTGCCCAAGCCCGACACCTTGCTGGAAACCCCGCGTCAGCGGTTGGACCGGATTTCCGACCGGCTGCCCGGCGCGCTGATCTCCGGCGTGCAGCGCCGCCGGGTGCATCTGAGCGAAACCGCCGCCAGCTTGCGTCCTGCCACCCTGCGCCAGCTGGTCGAGGGGCGGCGCAACCGGCTGCAGAACCTGTCTTCGCGTCTCAGCCTGCGCCCGATCCAGCGCGAGATGGCGGCGCAGAAGGACGCGCTGGCGCGGCTGGCGCAGCGGCTGGATGCGGCGCAGGCCGCGCGCATCGACCGTCAGCGCCAGAGCCTTGCGGCCAGTGGGCGGCAGCTTGAGATCCTCAGCTACAAGGCAACGCTTGGGCGCGGCTATGCGGTGGTGCGCGCAGGGGGCGACGTGGTGACGACCCGGGCGGCGGCGGCCGCTGCGGCAGGCCCGCTGCAGGTCGAGTTTGCCGATGGCACGCTGGACGTGACCAGGGACGCGGCGCAAACGGGCGGGGCCTCCGCGTCGGACAAACCGTCGGGTGGCGACCGCGGCGATCAGGGCTCGCTGTTCTGACACGGCCCCGGGCCGACTTCTTTCTGTTCAAAATCGCTCACGGCGCAGGGGTCTGCCTCAGACGCCAACGTCGGGGCCTAGGCACAGCATGTCCTCGCCGATGTCCTCGGCCTCGTACAGCTCGGTCGCGGCAGGGTCGTTTTCAAACTGCGCGGTCAGCCCGCGCGGGCCCAGCTCAAACCGCCAGCATTGCGGGTCGGGGCGGTTTTCATAGATGAAACAGATCTGGCCTGCCTCCTCGTACCAGCGGCCTTCCTGGCAGCGGCCGTCGAGGAAGGACCAGATCACCCGCCGCCCCGGCAGGTAGCGTTCGACCCCGTAGAGATCGCCGCCAAAGCCGTAATAGAGCGTGCGCCCCTGGGTGTAGCGATCAAAAGCCTCGGCGCCCAGTGGTTCGGCCGCGGGGGCAGGGGGCGCGGGCAGCGCCAGCGCGGCAAGCAGGGGAATCAGCGAAGGAAAACGCATGGCCCCACTGTGCCAGAGGGCAGGGCGCGGGACCAAGGGCAATGTCGCCAAAGCCGCGCGCGGCGGCCGTGTCGGCGGCATTTTCGCGGTCCCGGCCCGCCTTGCGCTTTGCACTCGGTGGAAATCCGCATTAGGTGGATGTCAGACCCCGTAGCAATCCCGGAGCGCAGACACCGATGGCGTTTTTCTCAAAGCTGAAAGACCGGCTGTTCAAATCCTCGTCCAAGCTGGAGCAGGGGCTGGACGCCATCGTCGAGGAAGGCGCGGACAGCGCCGCGGATCAAGTGGCCGAAACGCTGGCGCAATCGCCTGCGGTCAGCCCGGAACAACCCGCCCCGGCACCGGTGCCGGATCTCGCGCCCGAACCGCAGCCCGAGCCGGAGACGAAACCTGCGCCTGCCCCGGCACCGGCGCCTGCTGCAAAACCCGCGCCTGCTCCGGAGCCGGAGAAGAAGTCGCCGGGCCTGCTGGGCCGCCTGATGGGGCGCGGCACGGCGGATGAGCCGCGCCGGGCGCTGGATGACGACATGCTGGAGCAGCTGGAGGAGCTGCTGATCGCCGCCGACATGGGGGTGGACACGGCGCTGCGCGTCACCGCCAACCTGGCAGAGGGGCGCATGGGCAAACGGGTGTCCAGCCGCGAGATCAAGGAACTGCTGGCGCAGGAAGTCGCCCGCATCATGGAACCCGTCGCCAAACCGCTGCCGATCTACGCCAAGCGCCCGCAGGTGGTGCTGGTGGTCGGCGTCAACGGCTCGGGCAAGACCACGACCATCGGCAAGCTGGCCAGCCAGTTCAAGGGCGCGGGCAAGAAGGTGGTGATCGCCGCGGGCGACACCTTCCGCGCCGCAGCGGTGGAACAATTGCAGGTCTGGGGCGAGCGCGCCGGTGTGCCGGTGCTGACCGCGCCGGAAGGGTCCGACCCAGCGAGCCTTGCATTCGATGCCATGACCAAGGCGCAGGAAGAGGGCGCTGACCTTCTGATGATCGACACCGCAGGCCGTCTGCAGAACCGTGCCGATCTGATGGAGGAGCTGGCCAAGATCGTCCGGGTGATCCGCAAGAAGGACGAGACCGCGCCGCACAACACCCTCTTGGTGCTGGACGCCACCACCGGCCAGAACGCGCTGAGCCAGGTTGGCACCTTCCGCCAGCTGGCAGATGTCTCGGGGCTGGTAATGACCAAGCTGGACGGCACCGCCAAGGGCGGCGTGCTGGTGGCGCTGGCGGATAAATTCGGCCTGCCGATCCACGCCATCGGTGTGGGCGAGCAGATCGACGATCTGGCACCCTTCGACCCCGAGGAATTTGCCGCCGCACTGACCGGGTTGGAGAAATCCTGACCCGGCTCACTTCTTGCCGGACAATTCCTCCGGGCAACCGGTAAGGAAAACACCCGGCTGATGCGGCGTGAACAAAGGTATTTGATTTGAGCGATTGGCTGATTTCCCTTGAGGGCACCGAGGCCGGGCATCAGATGGCCCTAATCCTGGCGCTGTCGGCGGCCTTCCTGCATGCGGTCTTCGGCGCGCTGCAGAAGGGGCGGCACGATCCCTGGCTGTCGCGCGGGGCGATCGATTTCTTCTATTGCCTGATGGCCGCGCCTTTTGCGTTGTTCGTGGTGCCCTGGCCGGAACCGCATATGTGGGTGATCTTCCTCGGCGCCTTTGTGATCCATCTGCTGTACAAGCTGTTCCAGGCGCTGGCCTATACCAAGGGCGCCTACACGGTGGTGTACCCCGTAGTGCGCGGCACCGGGCCGCTGTTCACGGTGATCGGTGCCTACTGGCTGTTCGGCGAGACCTTCACCGGTACCCAGTGGCTGGGTGTCGGCGTGCTTCTGGCGGGGATCTTCGGGCTGGCGGTCTACAACTTCATCTTCCTGACCGCGGCGCGCGACACGTTGGGGATTGCGCTGGTGCTGGCGGTGATCACCGGCCTGTTCGTGGCGCTTTACACCACCTATGACGCCTATGGCATCCGCGCCACGGCGGATCCTTTCACCTTCCTTGCCTGGTTCTTCATGATCGACGGGCTGGTGTTTCCCGTCATCGCGCTGGTCCGCTGGCGGGGCATGGCTGCGCCGCCGGTGCCGGGGCCGCTTCTGGTCAAGGGTTTCTTCGGCGGGCTGGTGGCCTTTGCCTCCTTTGGCTCGGTGATGCTGGCGACGCGGCTGGACAAGGTGGGCGAGGCGGCCGTGCTGCGCGAGACCTCCACCGTGTTTGCCGCCCTGATCGGCTGGCTGGTGCTGAAGGAGACCGTCGGGCCGCGCCGGATTGCGCTGATGGCTTTGATCGCGCTGGGCGCCGTGATAGTGGAAATGGGCGGCTGAGCGCCGCCGCCGCAACAGACACAGGACAGGACGCCAGATGGCTGAAAAGAAGATCAACCCGACGCTGAAGATGATACTGGAATTCGGTCCGGTTGTGCTGTTCTTCGTTGGCTATCTGAAGCTCAAGGACGAGATCTTTTTGATCGGCGGCGAGGAGTACAATGGCTTCATCGTCATCACCGCCGCTTTCATCCCGCTGATGGTGGCCTCAACGCTGGCGCTGTGGAAGCTGACCGGGCATCTGTCGCGGATGCAGTTTGCGACGCTGGTGCTGGTGGTCCTGTTCGGCGGCATGTCGGTTTGGTTCAACGACGACCGTTTCATCAAGATGAAGCCGACGATGCTGTATCTGTTGTTCGGCGGCCTTCTGGGCATCGGGCTGTTGCGCGGCCAAAGCTGGCTGAAGGTGGTGATGGAAGAGGTGATGCCGCTGGAGCAGGAAGGCTGGATGATCCTGACCCGCCGCCTCTGCGCCTTCTTCTTTGCGCTGGCGGTGGCGAATGAGCTGATCTGGCGCTTCCAGAGCGAAGAGGCCTGGGTCTATTTCAAGACCTTCGGTCTGCCGATTGCGATGTTCGGCTTCTTCATGTTCCAGGGGCCGCTGTTTCAGAAATACGGGCCGGACGAGGACGAGGAAAACACCGGTCCGGCGGAGTAACCCGCAACAGGGGAGCGCTCCCGCGCCCTGGCCTCATCGGGGATGAGGCCACAGGCCTTGGGCGTGGCAGCCCGCCTGCGGCGGGCTGCGCCAGCGCGTGCCGCAGGCGGGGGGCGATGACCCTAATCGGTCACTTGCCGAACAGCACCTGCTGCGCCCTGGTGTCGGAGCGGTCGCCGCGCAGATCGGCATGCAGCGCCCGCCCGGCGATGACACCGGGGCGGGACCACATCTGCTCCAGCCAGCGGGCCATGTTCGGCTTGTCGTCGAGGGTCTGCTGCTGGCCTTCCCACAAAGAGGCCCAGGGCCAGATTGCCATGTCGGCAATGGTGATGTCCGGCCCGACGACATATTCGTTGTCCGCCAATTGCCGGTCCAGCACGCCGTACAGCCGCGCCACCTCGTCCCGGTAGCGGTCCTGGGCATAGGGCAGCGGCTCGGGCGCGTATTTCAGGAAATGATGCGCCTGGCCCGCCATCGGCCCGAGCCCGCCCATCTGCCACATCAGCCATTGCTCCACCGCCAGCCGCGTGCGGTCGTCGCTGCCGTAGAAACGCCCGGTCTTGCGGGCGAGATACATCAGGATCGCGCCGCTTTCGAACAGTGACACCGGGCGGCCGCCGGGGCCGTCCGGGTCGGTGATCGCGGGCATCTTGTTGTTGGGCGACAGCGCCAGGAACGCGGGGGCGAACTGGTCGCCCTTGGCGATATCGATCAGCGTGGTGTCATAGGGCAGGCCCATTTCCTCCAGCGCGATGGAGATCTTCCAGCCGTTGGGGGTGGGCCAGTAGTAGAGTTGAATGGCTGACTGCATCTGGGCGCTCCTGCTCGTTGCCGTGCGCCTAGAGGATCACAGCTGGTGCCAGGCGGGCAAGGGGGCGGCGAAGGGGCGCAGCGCAAACAGCCGTGACCAGCGGCGTGCCGAGCGCGGCGGGCAGGCCGGGCGCAGGCGTTGCAGGGGCGTCTCCTGTGGTTGGCGCAGCAGGTGGCGGTAAACCGCAGCGTGCCGGGGCGCGTGAAGGACGACCAGTGGCAGATCCGATGTTGTGGCTGGGCGATGGCATAGCCCAGCGTGCGCAGATGGCTCAGCGTGTCCGCGTCGTCCAGCGGCAGCGTGACGGCATTGGCCGCATTGAGACCATGGCCGATGGCGTGGTCGCCACGCGTCGGCAGCCGGGTCAGCCGTTCGAACAGAAAATCGAACGGGTCGTTCTCGCGGCTGGTGATGTTGATGAACTCGGCCGAGCGCCCGGCGGGCGTGTCTAGGGCGGTTGCGGTGCGGCTTTGAAAGCTGGCCCCGAACAGCGAGATGATGCGGCCGATGGCGCCCTGCGGCAGATGGTGCAGCATTTCCAGGGCGACCTCGATCCCCAGCGAATGCCCGATCACATGCACCGGCCGCCGCGGATCCTGCCGGTGCAGCAGGGCGCAGACCTGTGCCAGGGCCTGCCCGGCGCGGGCCGCGCTGGCCTGGGCCTGTCGCAGGGTACCGCAGGCGTTCCAGCCAAAGGCAATGCCAAGGCCTTCGTCGGCATGGCCGAGCCCGAAGCCCAGCTGGCGCGGCCAGGAGGGTGCGCGCCAAGGCAGATGCGCAGGCTCGAGCGAGAGCAGGTGGCGGTGGGGGCAGTTGCTGCGGCCGCCGGGGCGATAGTTGTAGCCGTGAATCATCACGATCACCGGCCCGTCACCCGCTGTGGCGCGCTGCAGCAGGCTCTCGAGCGGTGCGGGAGAGCCGTGCAGCTCGGCTGTCTGCCCGCGGGCATTTATGCGGATCAAGGCCATCTTCGGCTCCCGGCTCCTGAATTTTGCCGAACCCTAACCCCGGGGCGTGACCGGCAGGTGACGATCCGGTAACGGTCGTATGACGCACGGCGCAGCTGCTACAGCTTGACTGGTTGCGCCTGCGCGCGTACATGCGGGCCATCTATCGTGGCGATTTGTTACCGGATTGCGGGCCACGTAAAACATACCCGCTAAAGAGGTCAGGACGTGAAGGACCCCCTTTCGCTTGGCCGAACGGGGGTTTTTTATGCGCCGCGGGCGCGAGGAGACAGAAGATGAGCGACAACTGGAACACCCGCACCAAGCTGGTCCATGGCGGTAGTCGCCGCAGCCAGTACAACGAGGTGAGCGAGGCGATCTTCCTGACGCAGGGCTTTGTCTACGACAACGCCGAACAGGCCGAGGCGCGGTTTGTCGAAACCGGCCCGGACGAGTTCATCTATGCCCGCTACGGCAACCCGACCGTCGACATGTTCGAAAAGCGCATCGCGGCGCTTGAGGGGGCGGAGGACGCCTTTGCCACGGCCTCGGGCATGGCGGCGGTCAATGGCGCGCTGACCTCGGTACTGAAGGCGGGGGATCACGTGGTCTCGGCCCGGGCGCTGTTCGGGTCCTGCCTGTATATCCTGGAAAATATCCTGGCGCGGTATGGTGTCGAGGTGACCTTCGTCGATGGCACCGATCTGGAGCAGTGGCGTGCGGCGGTGCGGCCCGACACCAAGGCGGTGTTCTTTGAATCGATGTCGAACCCGACGCTGGAAGTGATCGACATCGCCGCGGTGGCCGAGATCGCCCATGCCGTGGGCGCACTGGTGATCGTCGACAACGTGTTCTCGACCCCGGTGTTCTCGCGCGCGATCGAACAGGGCGCCGATGTGGTGGTCTATTCCGCGACCAAGCATATCGACGGCCAGGGCCGGGTGCTGGGCGGCGTGGTGCTGGGCACCAAGGACTTCATCCGCGGCACGCTGGAACCCTACATGAAGCACACCGGCGGCTCGCTGAGCCCGTTCAACGCCTGGGTGCTGCTGAAGGGGCTGGAGACGATCTCCCTGCGGGTGAACGCCCAGGCCGACAGCGCGCTGAAGATTGCCGAGGCGTTGGAGGGGCATCCGGCCCTGGCGCGCACGATCTATCCGGGGCTGCCGGGCCATGCGCAAAACGCGCTGGTGCAGACCCAGCTGGGCGGCAAGGGCGGCACAGTGCTGTCGCTGGATCTGAAGGGCGGCAAGGAGGCGGCCTTCCGCTTTCTGAACGCGATGACGATCCCGGTGATCTCCAACAACCTTGGCGATGCGAAATCCATCGCCACCCATCCCGCGACCACCACCCACCAGCGGCTCAGCGATGAGCTGAAGGCCGAACTGGGGATCACGCCGGGGCTGGTGCGCCTGTCGGTCGGGCTGGAGGATGCAGCCGACCTGATTGCCGACCTCACGCAGGCGCTTGAGGCGGCGCAGGGGTGAGCCGAACGTCCGTTCAGGCGCAGGTTTTGCCGCATTTGACTGATCCGTTTTGAGTTTTGCGGCGTAAAGGTATAATTGCATTGTCTGCAGGCGCCGCCGGGCGCCTGCCAGAGTAGGGAAACGCGCCGATGAACATTCACACCCGCGACAACGCACAAACCCCGGATCGTGAGGCCGCCGCCGCCGCGCTGGACGTGCTGCGCGCCTGGGCCGGGACCGCGACCGAAACCGAGATCGCCCAGCTGGATCCGGCGGTGGCCCGGCTGCTGCCCGAGCGCGCGACGGCCAACTACCCGGATCTGTCGCGGCACTATCCTGAGGATTTCAACGCGGACGACATCTATCGCGCGTCCTTGCCGGATCTGCAGAACGGGCCAACCAGCCTGATCCGTGGCGCGCAGGAGCAGATCCAGCACGTTGGCATTTCCAACTTTCGCCTGCCGATCCGGTTCCACACCCGCGACAATGGCGATCTGATGCTCGAAACCAGCGTGACCGGCACAGTGTCTCTGGACGCCAGCAAGAAGGGCATCAACATGTCCCGGATCATGCGCAGTTTTTACAAGCACGCCGAGCGCACCTTCAGCTTCGAGGTGATGGCAGCGGCGTTGGACGACTACCTGAGCGATCTCGACAGCCCGGATGCGCGGTTGCAGATGCGGTTTTCCTTCCCGGTCAAGGTGCAGAGCCTGCGGTCGGGGCTCAGCGGGTATCAGTATTACGATTTCGCGCTGGAGCTGGTGGACCATGACGGCGTGCGCGAAAAGATCATTCACCTCGACTACGTCTATTCCTCGACGTGCCCCTGTTCGCTGGAACTGTCTGAGCATGCCCGACAGGCCCGCGGGCAGCTGGCAACGCCGCATTCTCAGCGCTCTGTTGCGCGGATCTCGGTGCAGGTCGAGCCGGACGCGGGCTGCCTGTGGTTCGAGGATCTCATCGAGCTGTGCCGCCAGGCGGTGCCCACCGAGACGCAGGTGATGGTCAAGCGCGAGGACGAGCAGGCCTTTGCAGAGTTGAACGCCGCCAACCCGATCTTTGTCGAGGATGCCGCGCGGCTGTTCTGCGAGGCCCTGCAGGGCGATGCGCGGATCGGCGATTTCCGGGTCATTGCCAGCCACCAGGAAAGCTTGCACAGCCATGACGCCGTCAGCGTCCTGACGCAGGGCGCACTGTTCAAGGCAACCAGCATGGACCCGCGGTTGTTTGCCAGCCTGATCCACAAGGGCTGACCGTCGGCGGTCGGCCCTTGCGGTGATTATCAGGGCGTAGGCAGGACACTGCCACGTCCAATGCTGCGCTGCCGCATTTTTTATGCTGCCGTGCAGAATATCATGTTAGCCTTGTGAGCGAATCCCCTGAAACGACCTTTGGGGGAGGGCGCCTGTGCGCCCAGCCGGGCTGGTGGACCGGATGCCTGAGGGGCCGGTTCTTCAGCTGACGCCGCAAGCGAGGAGTATCAGATGACAGGTTTTCACCAGATGGCCGGGATGGCGATGCGAGCGCATGAATGGGCCGGTACCGCGGCGGGTTTCCAGTTGAAACTGTGGCGGCAGGCCACGGAACTGGCGGTACAGGCACCGTTTCATCAGCTGCGCGTGGCGCAGAGCCTGATGGCGGCGCAGCAGCGGTTGCTGCAAGGTGGCCCGGCTGCCGCGCCGCAAGAGGAGACGACGGCCCCGACGCCGACCGAGGCTGGCCGCGCCGCCGAGACCAGCGTGGAGCCGTCGGACCGGCCGAAGGCCGAGACAGCCAAGGCCGCTGAAGTAAAGCGCGCGCCCCGCAAAACTGCGTCCTCCAAAACTGCGACCAATAAAACCGCAACCACCAAAACCGCGACCGGCACGTCCGCGACCAGCGAGTCCACCACGGCAAAGCCCGCTCGGCGCAAGGCACCCGCTCGCCCGACCAGCAGCAAACCCGCCACCGCCGCCGCGGAACAGGCGCCTGCGGTCACACCCAAAGACGCGGCAAAACCCGCGGCGTCGACGCCGCCGTCTGGCAAGTCAGAGCCAGCAGCCAAGGCACCGGTGACGACCCCGCGCGCATCGGCGACGACGTCCGAGGCGAAGGCTACGGGACCGGCAACCTTTCCGCCCTCGCGTCGCACGGGTGGCCACAGCGAAGGTGGCGAGTCGGCGACCGCTGCGAAGCGTCCGCGCCAACCGGCCAAGCCGCCGCAAATGCCGCAGAGCACGGGCCGCGCCACACGATCCGGCGAGTCTGACGACAAGGGGGGCAGCGGCAAATAACGCCGCAGTCTTGACACTTAGCGCGTGGGAGGCCAACGCTTCGCCGCATGTTGGATTTCCGCCCGGTCGGGTATGTCATTGGCCTGTTGGTCGTAATTTTGGGAGCCATGATGCTGTTCCCGCTGCTGGTCGATCTGATGGACGGCCGCGGGGAATGGCATGTGTTCCTGGAGAGCGCCATCTTCACCATCCTGGTGGGGGGGCTGCTGTCGCTGAGCTGCGCCAATGGCGTGCGCGAGGGACTGAGCATCCGCCAGACCTTCTTGTTGACCACGACGGTCTGGGTGGCGCTGCCCTTGTTCGGGGCGATCCCGCTGATGC
Source organism: Leisingera sp. XS_AS12 (assembly GCF_041224635.1). NCBI lineage: Bacteria > Pseudomonadati > Pseudomonadota > Alphaproteobacteria > Rhodobacterales > Roseobacteraceae > Leisingera > Leisingera sp. XS_AS12. Next base: position 161,561 of record NZ_JBGFGM010000107.1, on the reverse strand, counting down.
TGGGCGCGACCGATCTGCGGTTCGTTGACGCCTTCTTCGAGGCGATGTCGGGGCTGACCACCACCGGATCCACGGTGATCTCCGGGCTTGATGGGCTGCCGCGCGGCCTGCTGCTGTGGCGGGGCATCCTGCAATGGCTGGGCGGTATCGGCATCATCGTCGTGGCGATGGTCTTCCTGCCCGAGCTGCGGGTCGGCGGCATGCAGATTTTCCGCTCCGAAGCCTTTGACACGATGGGGAAGATCCTGCCGCGTGCGCAGGCGATCGCCAAGCAGATCTCGCTGATCTACGTGTCGCTGACGATGGCCTGCGTGCTGGTTTACATGGTGCTGGGGATGAGCGCCTTCGACGCGCTGGTGCATGCGCTGACCACGATGTCGACGGGCGGGTTTTCGAATTACGATGCCTCCTTCGGCACGTTTTCGGGCCCGGCGGAATATGCGGCCTCCTTTTTCATGATCGCGGCGGCGCTGCCCTTTGTGCGCTATGTGCAGCTGATCAACGGCCATGGGCAGCCGCTGTTGCGCGACAGCCAGATCCGCGTGTTCATGGCAACCATCGCGATCCTGGTGGTGGTGACCACCGGCGTGCTGCTCACCGTGTTTCCGCACCATCCGGAACAGGCGTTCCGCGAGGCGCTGTTCAACATTACCTCGATCATCTCGGGGACGGGATATGCCAGCGTGGACTACATGCAGTGGGGCAATTTCCTGATCATGGTGTTCTTCTTCATCGGGCTGATCGGTGGCTGCGCGGGCTCGACCGCCTGTTCGGTGAAGATCTTCCGCTACCAGCTGCTGTTTGCCTCGATCCGGGCGCAGATCCAGCGCATCCGCTCGCCGCATGGGGTGTTCCCGACCCGGTATGACGGGCGGGTGGTGGACGCCGAGGTGCTGAGTTCGGTGATCTCGTTTTTCATGTTCTTCGTCGTCACGGTAGGGCTGGTCGCCTGGGGGCTGGCGCTGACGGGGCTGGATTTCGTGACCTCCGTATCCGGCGCGGCGACGGCCGTGGCCAATATCGGACCGGGCCTCGGTGACACCATCGGGCCTGCCGGAAATTTCTCGACCCTGAACGATCCGGCCAAGTGGCTCCTGATCGCGGCGATGCTGATCGGGCGGCTGGAGCTGATGGCGGTCTACGCGATGCTGACGGTGCGCTTCTGGCGCAGCTGATTTGCGGAAATTGCGCAAGGCTGCCGTTGTGGCGGTTTGCCGCGGTGCAAAACGCGCTGTTGCGCGCAGCTTCCTTGCCCTCGGGGGCTGCCCGCTCTTGCCCTTGGGCGGGGGGTCGCATATGAGGCTCGGGATCGAAACCCGCAAGCGCAGGGAGACCCGTTCCGCATGCCCGTACTTGTGATGAAATTCGGCGGCACATCCGTCGCCAACCTGGACCGAATTCGACGTGCCGCCAAACGCGTCGGCGTCGAGGTGGCCAAGGGCTATGACGTGATCGTCATCGTCTCTGCCATGTCCGGCAAGACCAACGAGCTGGTGGGCTGGGTCGACGAGACCTCGCCGCTGTATGACGCCCGCGAATATGACGCCGTGGTGTCCTCGGGCGAGAATGTCACCGCCGGCCTGATGGCGCTGACGCTGCAGGAGATGGATATCCCGGCGCGCAGCTGGCAGGGCTGGCAGGTGCCGCTCAAGACCAACTCCGCCCACAGCCAGGCCCGGATCGAGGAGATCCCGCCGGAGAACATCAACGCCAAGTTTGCCGAGGGCATGAAGGTGGCGGTGGTTGCGGGCTTTCAGGGCATCAGCCCCGAAGGGCGCATCACCACCTTGGGGCGCGGCGGTTCCGACACCACGGCCGTGGCGTTCGCGGCGGCTTTTGACGCGGAGCGCTGTGACATCTACACCGATGTGGACGGGGTCTACACCACCGACCCGCGGATTTGCGACAAGGCGCGCAAGCTGGACAAGATCGCCTTTGAAGAGATGCTGGAGCTGGCCTCGCTGGGGGCCAAGGTGCTGCAAACCCGCTCGGTTGAACTGGCAATGCGCTACAAGGTGAAATTGCGCGTGCTGTCGAGCTTTGAGGAACAGTCCGACGAGGCCGGAACCCTGGTCTGCGACGAGGAGGAAATCATGGAATCCAATGTTGTGGCCGGTGTGGCCTATTCCCGTGACGAAGCCAAGCTGACCGTGCAGTCGGTGGCGGACCGTCCCGGCATCGCGGCAACCATCTTCACCACGCTGTCCGACGCGGGTGTGAACGTTGACATGATCGTGCAGGACATCTCCGAAGAGGGCCGCACCGACATGACCTTCTCCTGCCCCACCGACCAGGTGGCGCGCGCTGAGCAAGCGCTGCTGGCGATCAAGGAAAAGGGCGAGCTGAACTATGCCGAGCTGCTGGCCGACAAGGATGTCGCCAAGGTGTCGGTGGTGGGCATCGGCATGCGCTCGCAATCCGGTGTCGCGGCCAAGATGTTCAAGGTGCTGTCGGACGAAGGCATCAACATCAAGGTCATCACCACCTCCGAGATCAAGATTTCGGTGCTGATCGACCGCAAGTACATGGAGCTGGCCGTCCAGGCGCTGCATGATGCGTTCGAGCTGGACAAGGCTGCCTAAGTTTCGGCACGCAAACGATTTTTCGTACAAAGCAAAGGCGTCCTGGGGGCGCCTTTGCCGTTTCAAGGGGCGCTTGCCCTGCCGCGTGCCCATTTTTCCGGCGGACCGTGATGTTAGCGGGCAAAGGGATAAAAACGCTTGGACTTTTCCCGTCAGGGTGGGAGAAGAGGGGGGAGGAGAGTGCGCTGGCGCACGTCTTTGGGCTGCGTGGCTGTAAACCTGTCCGCTCCTGAGGAGGTGATGATGCGCCGACGCGCAGGGATTATGCCCGGGAAAAGGGTGGGCCCGAGAAAGGGTGAGAATGGCTGATACGATGGAATCCGAAAGCCGGAAACTTCTGGTGCGTCTGCGTGAGGCGATGGCCGGCGATGATGCCGGGCAGGCGCGGCTTGACAAGATAACCCATCTGATTGCCGACAGCATGGGCACCGAGGTCTGCTCGGTCTACCTGTTTCGCGATGAGGAAACGCTGGAGCTCTGCGCGACCGAGGGTCTGCTGGCCGAATCCGTCCACCAGACCCGCATGCGCATCGGCGAAGGGCTGGTGGGGCGCGTGGCCAAATACGGCAAGGTGGTGAACACGCCGGATGCGCCCAACGCCAAAGGCTTTCGCTACATGCCGGAAACCGGTGAGGAGCGGTATTCCTCGTTCCTTGGCGTGCCGATCCAGCGGCTGGGCGAAATGCTGGGCGTGCTGGTCGTGCAGTCGAAGGAGGCGCGGGAGTTTTCGTCCGACGCGGTCTATGCGCTGGAGGTGGTGGCGATGGTCATCGCCGAGATGACCGAGCTGGGCGCCTTTGTCGGTGAGGGCGCGGCGTTGTCGCCCTTGCACCAGCAGGCGGTCCTGATTCACGGCACCTCGGCGCAGGAGGGAGCGGCCGAGGGCCATGTCTGGCTGCATGAGCCGCGCGTCATCGTGACCAACCCGATTGCCGACGATCCCAAGCGCGAGCTGGAGCGGCTCAACGAGGCCGTCGAAGAACTGCGCGTCGGGGTCGACAAGATGCTGGAGGTGTCGCGCAACGGCGACAAGGAACAGCTGCAAGTGCTTGAGGCCTATCGGATGTTTGCCAACTCCAAGGGTTGGATGCGGCGCATGGAAGAGGACATCGCCCGCGGGCTCAGCGCCGAGGCCGCGGTGGAAAAGGAACAGTCGCAGGCGCGGTCGAGAATGGCGCAGGTGCAGGATGCCTACCTGCGGGAGCGGTTGAGCGACCTTGATGACCTGTCCAACCGCCTGCTGCGGATCCTGACCGGGCAGGGCGCGGATACTGGTGCCGAGCTGCCGGAAAACCCGATCCTGATTGCCCGCAACATCGGCCCCGGCGACCTGTTGGAATACGGTCGGTCCCTGCGTGGGATCGTGCTGGAGGAGGGGTCTGTCGGCTCCCACGCGGCGATCGTGGCGCGGGCGCTGGCGATCCCGCTGGTGGTCAACGCCAAGCGGATCACCACCGAGGCGCTGAATGGCGACCACATCATGGTCGACGGCGATCAGGGCGTGGTGCATCTGCGTCCGGATGACACGGTGGTGGGGGCGTTTCGCGACAAGATCGCGATGCACACCAAGGCGCAGGAGCGTTACGCCTCGATCCGCAACACCCCGGCGATCACCACCGATGGTCAGCATATCAACATGGTGATGAACGCCGGTCTGATGGCGGACCTGCCGTCGCTCGAGGGCTCCGGCGCCGAGGGCGTGGGGCTGTTCCGCACCGAGTTGCAATTCCTGGTGCGCAACCAGATGCCGAAGCGTTCGGAGCTGGTGGCCCTGTACAAGCGGGTCCTGGATGCGGCGCATGGCAAGCCGGTGGTGTTCCGGACACTCGACATCGGGTCGGACAAGGTGCTGCCCTACATGAAGCCAACGGATGAGCCGAACCCGGCGTTGGGCTGGCGGGCGATCCGGGTCGGGCTGGACAAGCCCGGCGTGATGCGGATGCAGCTGCAGGCGCTGTTTCGCGCGGCCGAGGGGCGGCCGCTGTCGATCATGTTCCCCTTCGTGGCCCAGTTCGAGGAATACCGTGCCGCCAAGGCCGAGGTCGACAAGACCATCGAGCGCGAGCGGATTCTCGGCCATGCGCTGCCTTCGGAGCTGAAGGTGGGCGCGATGCTGGAAACCCCGTCGCTGGCCTATGCGCCGCAAAAGTTCTTTGACGAGGTGAGCTTCCTGTCGATTGGCGGCAATGACCTCAAACAGTTCTTCTTTGCGGCCGACCGCGAGAACGAGCGGGTGCGCAAACGGTATGACACGCTGAACGTCAGCTTTCTGAGCTTCATCGAACAGATCGTCGAACGCTGCGCGATTTCGGGAACCCCGCTGAGCTTCTGCGGCGAGGATGCGGGACGCCCGGTCGAAGCCGTCTGCCTGGCGGCCATGGGTATCCGCACGCTGTCGATGCGCCCGGCGTCGATCGGGCCGGTAAAATCGCTGTTGCTGCGGGTCGACCTGGAGAAGATCCGCAAGATCATCGCCGAAGCCCGTCAGCGCGGAGAGCAATCCGTGCGTCCTGCGGTGATGCAGTACCTGCGCGAGCTTTAAGCAATGACCCTTGTGCGCGGCTGCTTTTCAGGCAGCCGTGGCAGCCCCGTGCGCGCATATTTCAAACCTAAAACTTTAGGCTTGAAATTTATTTCCGCAGCGGCCTATCCTCTGGGAAACGGTTTAAGGCTGAGCGGGAGGGATGCGCATGAAAGTCGCCTGTCTGGGAGGCGGTCCTGCGGGGCTGTATTTTGCGATCTCATTGAAACTTCGCCAGCCCGAGGCGGAGGTGACGGTGATCGAGCGCAACCGCGCCGATGACACCTTTGGCTGGGGTGTGGTGCTGTCGGATGACGCGCTGGAGAACCTGCGGGCCAACGATCCGCAAAGCGCCGAGGCGATCCGCGCGAATTTTGCCTATTGGGATGACATCGCGGTGGTGCACAACGGCACGCGCACGGTCTCCGGGGGGCACGGTTTTGCCGGCATCGGGCGCAAGAAGATGCTGCTGCTGTTGCAGGAGCGGGCGCGCGAGCTGGGGGTGGACCTGCAGTATGAAACCATCGCCAAGCCCGCGTCGGAGTATCAGAAAGACTATGATCTGGTGGTCGGCTGCGACGGGCTGAATTCCAGCGTTCGCAATGAGTTCGCGGAGCACTTTAAACCGCAGATCGACGTGCGCCCCTGCAAGTTCATCTGGCTGGGTACGCATCAGAAATTCGACGATGCCTTCACCTTCATCTTCGAGAAGACCAAGCACGGCTGGATGTGGATCCATGCCTACCAGTTCGACGACGACACCGCGACGGTGATCGTCGAATGCTCGGCCCAGACCTGGCAGAACTGGGGGTTCGAGGGGATGAGCAAGGAAGAGATCATCCGCACCTGCGAGGAGATCTTTGCCGATCATCTGGACGGCCATGCGCTGATGTCTAACGCGGCGCATCTGCGCGGGGCGGCTGTCTGGATCAACTTCCCGCGGGTGCTGTGCGAGAAGTGGTACCATGAAAACGTGGTGCTGCTGGGCGATGCCTCGGCCACGGCGCATTTCTCGATCGGGTCGGGCACGCGGCTGGCCTTTGACAGCGCGATTGCCCTGGCGGAGCTGGTCAGCACCGAACCCACGCTGGAGCGCGCCTTTGAGCGCTATCAGGACGAACGGCGGCTGGACGTGCTGCGGCTGCAGTCGGCGGCGCGCAACTCGCTGGAGTGGTTCGAGGAGGTGGAGCGCTACCTGGACATGGATCCGGTGCAGTTCAACTATTCGCTGCTGACCCGCTCGCAGCGGATTTCCCATGAAAACCTGCGCCTGCGCGATGCGGATTGGCTGCAAAGCGCCGAGAAGTGGTTCCAGACCAAGGCAGGTGCGCCCGCCGATGCGCCGGTGCGGCCGCCGATGTTCGCGCCGTTTAAACTGCGTGATATGGATCTGAAGAACCGCATCGTGGTTTCGCCCATGGCGCAGTACAAGGCCGTCGACGGCTGCCCGACCGACTGGCACCTGATCCACTATGGCGAGCGCGCCAAGGGTGGCGCCGGGCTGGTCTACACCGAGATGACCTGCGTGTCGGCGGAGGGGCGGATCACGCCGGGCTGTCCGGGGCTCTACGCGCCGGAGCATGAAGCCGCCTGGACCCGGCTGGTGGATTTCGTGCACGGAGAGACCAGCGCCAGGATCTGCTGCCAGATCGGCCATTCCGGGCGCAAGGGATCGACCCAGCTGGGCTGGGAGGAAATGGACGCGCCGCTGCCTGAGGGTAACTGGGAGACGGTTTCGGCCTCGGCGATCCCGTGGTCGGACAACAATCCCGCGCCGCGCGAGATTTCGCGGGCGGAGATGGACCAGATCCGCGATGAATTTGTTGCGGCCGCACAGATGGCAGAGCGCGCGGGCTTCGACATGATCGAACTCCACGCCGCGCACGGCTATCTGATCTCGTCCTTCATTTCGCCCAAATCCAACATCCGACAGGATGCCTACGGCGGCTCGCTGGAAAACCGGCTGCGCTACCCGCTGGAGGTGTTCCAGGCGATGCGCGCGGTCTGGCCAGAGGGCAAGCCGATGTCGGTGCGGATCTCTGCCAACGACTGGGTCGGCGACGAAGGCGTGACCCCGGAGGAAGCAGTCGAGATTGCGAAGGCCTTCACTGTCGCCGGTGCGGATATCATCGACGTCTCCGCCGGGCAGACCTCGGTTGATGCGCAGCCGGTCTACGGGCGCATGTTCCAGACGCCGTTCTCCGACCGCATCCGCAATGAGGCGGAAATTGCCACCATGGCGGTCGGCAACATCTATGAGGCGGACCACGCCAACTCGATCCTGATGGCGGGGCGGGCGGATCTGGTCTGCGTCGGGCGGCCGCATCTGGCCGACCCCTATTGGACGCTGCACGAGGCCGCGCGCATCGGCGACCGGCACGGGGACTGGCCGCTGCCCTATCACGCCGGGCGCGATCAGGCCTGGCGGCTGGCGGACCGCGAAGCGGAGGTGATCCGGGCATGACACGACGGGTTCTAGTGACAGGCGGCGGCACCGGCATCGGCCGGGCAATCGCTCATGCCTTTGCCGCCGAGGGGTGCGACGTCACCATCACCGGCCGCCGCCGCGCGCCGCTGGAAGCGGCGGCAGCGGGCCATCAGATGGAGATCCGCGAGGCGGATGTGACTGACGAGGCGCAGGTCAAGGCGCTGTTCGAAAATCCTTTCGACGTGGTCGTGGCCAATGCGGGCACGGGCGTGGCAGGGCGGATCGAGGATGTCGAGCTGGCGGATTGGCAGCACACGCTGACGGTAAACATGACCGGCACCTTCCTGACCTTCCGCGAGGCCTTGCGGGCGGGAATGGGGACAGGCGGGCGGCTGATCGCCATCGCCTCGACCGCGTCCTTGCAGGGCGGGGCGCAGATCCCGGCCTATGCGGCGTCGAAACACGGGGTGCTGGGGCTGGTGCGCTCGGTCGCGCAGGGGGTGGCCAAGCGGGGCATCACCTGCAACGCGATCTGTCCCGGATTTGTCAATACCGAAATGGCGGAAAGCGCGATCGCCGGGCTGATGGCCCGGCATGACATCCCGCGGGAGAAGGCGGTGAGAATGGTGGTTGGCGGCAACCCGATGCAGCGGCTGATCATGCCCGAAGAGGTCGCGGCCACGGCGGTGTTCCTGGCCTCGCCCGGTGCGTCCTCGGTCAACGGGCACGCGATGAGCGTGTCGGGAGGTGAGATTTGAGCACCACGTCCAAGGATCGGCTGCGGCTGTGGCTGAAAGTGCTGAAGGCGACCAAGGCGGTCGAGAGCAATGTGCGCGAGAACCTGCGGCGCGAGTTCGCCACCACGCTGCCGCGTTTTGACGTGATGGCAGCCTTGGTGCAGCACGAAAAAGGCTTGAAAATGAGTGAGCTGTCGGGGGTTCTGAAAGTCTCCAACGGCAATGTGACCGGCATCGTGGAGCGGCTGGTCGAAGATGGCCATGTGCAGCGCGAGAAGGTCGAAGGGGACCGCCGCGCCAACCTGGTGCGGCTGACGCCTGCGGGGCGGGCCGAGTTCGCCCGCCAGGCCGAGGCGCATGAAGGCTGGATCAACGCCGCCTTTGACGGGCTGACCGCAGATGAGGCGCAGGCGATTGCCGAGAGCCTGGACGCGGTTGCCCGGCGGCTGGAGAACGGAGAGAGAGCATGAAGGTAGACCGCACCCCGGAGCATTTCCTGTGCCGGATCGAGGATGGCATCGCCACCGTCTCGCTGAACCGGCCGGAGCGCAAGAACCCGCTGACGTTCGACAGCTATGCTGAGCTGCGCGACTGGTTCCGCGATCTGCATTATGATGACAGCGTCAATGCGGTGGTCTTTGCCTCCAATGGTGGCAATTTCTGCTCGGGCGGGGATGTGCATGACATCATCGGCCCGCTGACCAAGATGAGCATGAAGGAGCTTCTGGCCTTTACCCGCATGACCGGCGATCTGGTCAAGGCGATCGTGAACTGCGGCAAGCCGGTGATTGCGGCGATTGACGGCATCTGCGTGGGCGCAGGCGCGATCATCGCCATGGCGTCGGATATCCGCATTGCCACGCCCGAGGCCAAGACCGCGTTCCTGTTCACCCGGGTGGGGCTGGCGGGCTGCGACATGGGCGCCTGCGCGATCCTGCCGCGCATCATCGGCCAGGGCCGGGCTGCGGAGCTTCTGTACACCGGCCGCTCGATGAGTGCCGAGGAGGGCCATGCCTGGGGGTTCCACAACAAACTGGTGGCGGCGGATGAGCTGGAGGGTGAGGCGCAGAGCTGGGCCGCACGGATCGCGGCCGGGCCCAACTTTGGTCACATGATGACCAAGACGATGCTGGCGCAGGAATGGTCGATGTCGATCGAACAGGCGATCGAGGCCGAGGCGCAGGCGCAGGCGATCTGCATGCAGACGGCGGATTTCGAGCGCGCCTATCATGCCTTTGTGAACAAGGAAAAGCCGCTGTTTGAAGGCGACTGAGCCGCGGCACCGCCGGAACCTGCGCGGCAGTAGAGCGCGGGTGCCTCCGGCGGGAGTATTTGGGGAAAGATGAAACGGGCGCGCAGCCTGTTCACCGGGAGGAGACGCGGATGGCGGACAAGAGCTTTCTAACCTGGCCGTTCTTTGAAGACCGGCACCGTGCCCTGGCGGCGGAGCTGGACGATTGGGCCGGGGCGCATCTGGGGGGGATTGATCATTCCGACACGGATACGGCCTGCCGCTCGCTGGTGGCGGCGCTGGGCGCGGCGGGTTGGACCCGGCACAGCGGGGCAGAAGCGGGCGAGCAGCTGGATGTGCGCACGCTGTGCCTGATCCGCGAGACGCTGGCGCGCCATGACGGGCTGGCCGATTTTGCCTTTGCCATGCAGGGGCTGGGCACCGGGGCAATTTCGCTGTTCGGCACGCCGGAGCAGCAGGCGGAATGGTTGCCGCTGACGCGGGCGGGCAAGGCGATCTCGGCCTTCGCGCTGACCGAGCCGCAGTCGGGGTCGGATGTGGCGAACTCCACCATGACCGCGACGCTGGACGGCGATTTTTATGTGCTGAACGGCGAGAAGACCTGGATTTCCAACGGCGGCATCGCCGATGTCTACACGCTGTTTGCCCGCACGGGGGAAGCACCGGGCGCCAAGGGATTGAGCGCCTTTGTGGTGCCTGCGGGCCTGCCGGGGTTCGAGGTGGTGGAGCGTCAGCAGGTGATCGCGCCGCATCCCCTGGCGACCTTGCGCTTTACCGACTGCCGCATTCCGAAATCCGCCCTGCTGGGCCAGCCGGGGCAGGGCTTCAAGATCGCCATGTCGGTGCTGGATGTGTTCCGCTCCACCGTGGCGGCGGCGGCACTGGGCTTTGCCCGCCGCGCGCTGGATGAAGCGCTGGAGCGTGTCACCACCCGGCAGGTGCAGGGCGCGCCGCTGTTCGACTTGCAGATGGTGCAGGGCCATATCGCCGACATGGCGCTGGATGTGGACGCCGCGGCGCTGCTGGTCTACCGCGCCGCCTGGGCCAAGGACACCGGCGCTGCGCGGGTGACGCGCGAGGCCGCGATGGCCAAGCTGTTCTCCACCGACCAGGCGCAGCAAGTCATCGACAAGGCTGTGCAGTTGCATGGCGGCGACGGGGTCCGTTCGGGGCAGAAGGTGGAGGAACTCTACCGCGATATCCGTGCGCTGCGCATTTACGAGGGTGCATCAGACGTGCAGCGGGTGGTGATCGCGCGCCAGGCACTGGCCGCCTTTCAGGGAGGAAATTGAGATGCTGGGACCGACAGCGCATGTGGATACGTTCACCCGCGACAACCTGCCTCCGGCAGAGCAATGGCCGGAATTCCTGCTGGAGGGGTTCGACTATCCCGAATACCTGAATGCTGCAGTCGAGCTAACCGATGCGATGGTGGAGAAGGGGTTCGGCGACCGCACTGCACTGATCGGCAACGGGCGTTATCGCACCTACAAGGAACTGGCCGACTGGACCAACCGGCTGGCGCATGTGCTGACAGAGGACCTGGGTGTAAAGCCGGGCAACCGGGTGCTGATACGCTCGGCCAACAACCCGGCGATGGTGGCCTGCTGGCTGGCGGCGACCAAGGCGGGCGCGGTGGTGGTCAACACCATGCCGATGCTGCGCCGGGGCGAGCTGGCCAAGATCGTCGACAAGGCGGAGATCTCCCACGCCCTGTGCGACACCCGGCTGAAGGACGAACTGGTCGCCTGTGCCAAGGATTCGGAATTCCTGAAAACTGTGGTGGGGTTTGACGGCACCTCCAACCACGATGCGGAGCTGGACCGGCTGGCGCTGGAAAAACCGGTGAGTTATGAGGCGGTGAAGACGGGCCGGGACGATGTGGCGCTGCTGGGGTTCACCTCGGGCACCACGGGATCGCCCAAGGCGACGATGCATTTTCACCGCGACCTGTTGATGATCGCCGACGGCTATGCGCGCGAGGTGCTGGATGTGCAGCCCGAGGACGTGTTCGTGGGCTCGCCGCCGCTGGCCTTTACATTTGGCCTTGGCGGTCTGGCGATCTTTCCCTTGCGCTTCGGCGCGGCGGCGACGCTTTTGGAAAATGCCAGCCCGCCGAACCTGGTCGAGATCATCGAGAAATACCGCGCAACTGTCTGTTTTACCGCGCCAACCGCCTATCGCGTGATGCTGCGCGCGATGGAGGAGGGGGCGGATCTGTCCTCGCTCAGGGCGGCGGTCTCGGCCGGGGAAACCTTGCCCGCGCCGGTGTACCAGGAGTGGATGGAGAAGACCGGCAAGCCGATGCTGGATGGCATTGGGGCCACCGAGATGCTGCATATCTTCATCTCCAACCGTTTCAGCGATCACAAGCCCGCCTGCACCGGCAAACCGGTGAGCGGCTATGAGGTGAAGGTGCTGGACGCCGACGGCAATGAGGCCCCGCGCGGCGTGGTCGGCAGGCTGGCGGTGAAGGGGCCGACCGGCTGCCGATACTTGGCGGACGCGCGGCAGGCGGATTACGTGCAGGGCGGCTGGAACATCACCGGCGACAGTTTTGTCCAGGATGCCGAGGGGTATCTGCATTTTGCGGCCCGCAACGACGATATGATCGTGTCGGCGGGGTACAACATTGCCGGCCCGGAGGTCGAGGCAGCGCTGCTGGCACATCCGGCCGTGGCGGAATGCGCGGTGGTCGGCGCGCCGGACGAGGCGCGTGGCGAGATCGTGCAGGCACACGTGGTATTGGCCGAGGGCCATCAGCCGGGTGAAGAGCTTGTCAAGCTTCTTCAGGACCACGTGAAGGCAGAGATTGCCCCGTATAAATACCCGCGGTCCATCCTGTTCACCGATGCTCTGCCCAAAACCGAGACCGGCAAGATCCAGCGGTTCCGGTTGAAACAGTAAAGGTCCCCTCCGGTTTCATGCAGTTTTTCTTTCTGAGATGACGCAGAGATAGGCCGGGAAGGTTTTGCTGGCGGCGACCTGGGGCAATTTTACGCCTTTGCAGAGGTCGCCGCGGTGATCGCATACCGTTGCTATGCAGGGCGCTGGAGGTCCGGAGGTGCCACTTGCCGTGACTTCTAGGCGAAGAAACCTAGATTTCGCTGCGCTGAGCCGCAAGCAAAGTGTCCGCTCTGAGGAAGTGTTGTTCTTGACGTTTTGGGGGTTGGTTAAATCAGCGCAAGGGCTTGATTTTGTTTGGAGGCGAGTACCGGAATCGAACCGGTGTACACGGATTTGCAATCCGGAAAATTTCGTTGATATCAAAGGGAAAAATTGTAAACGGACTTGTTTCGTTCAGGGTCACTTTTCAATAGGTTACGAGGCCCAAGTAAACGGTTTTTCACACTCTCCCGCTCTGGCGAAAGGGCAAAGAAAAACCGCTGAGGGGGCGGCCACCCACCTCAACGGCATAGAAGAATATTTCCGTCCCAATGCTTACGGCATTTCCGGTCTAACCTCAACCCAATTGGCGGTGAGACCATGAGCTGGCGCATTGCAAATGAATGCGCCGAGCGCCGCTTTGGCAGCGCCGCGCGCAAGCAGATCATCATGTTCCTAGCCGACAAAGCGAGCGACGATGGCTCTGGTATCTGGTGTTCGAAGGGGACCATCCAGCGCCACACAGAGCTCAGCGAGAGCACGGTCAAGCGCACCATCATCGACTTCCTACGCGAAGGCATTCTGATTGAGACGGGACGGCGGCACTGCAAGAATGGCTACACCGTCATTTACCGCATCGTTCTGGAGCGCGTGGCCGCGCTCGAACCCACGGCGGAGCCCGAGATTGAGACGGGGGTCACTGTGAACCCCGTCCAGCCTGAACCCGGTACGGGGTCCACGGTGGACGGGGTACGGGGTTCACGGTGGACCCCAAACCACCCTAAAACCATCCATAAACCACCTACGCGCAGGCGCGAGGCGGCGGCGGAGGTTGAAGATCTTGAAGCTGAGAAGATCTTGGCGGCCTATCCCGAAGACAGGATCCGAGACCGGCGAACCAGTCTGCGCCTAATCGCTGCGGCCCTGAAGGCCGGTGTGAAGCCCGAAGACCTGCTTCAGGCGGTCAAAGCCTATGCGAAGGAAAGCGAGGGCTACACCCGCAGCAAGGTTTGTTTCTCGGACAACTGGTTCAAGATGCGGCGTTGGGAGAAGGGGCTGGCCCAGATCCAGGCCGACCGCGAGAAAGCGCGAGAGGCCGAAGCCAAGGGGCGCGCCAGCCTCGCCGAGTGGATCCACGAGCGCCATCCCTTGTGCCGCCACATCACCAACCGGCAGATCGAGGATTTGATCGCATCCAAGATGGTGACGCCTGAGCAGGTGCGGGCTGCGGGGCTGCAGGCGTGACTTTCGAGGGAAGGCAACGCAATCGTTTCGTTCGAGCAGACGCGTTGGATGAGTGCGGTTAGGTAACCGGATTGTGTGGCGTAATGGTAACTTTAACGCCCCCAATGTTATATTAAGTTAACATAAGATGCGGCTGGTGTAGCGGCGTTGGGTTATGGAGCTAAGCGATGAAATTTGACATTAATGTTTTCTCAGCGTAACATATTGGTGCTTAGTGTCGCTTGGAGATATCATTATGGCTGTTCCGATCAAAATGCCCAGGGCGGCGCGTAAGGAGCTCGTGGCACTTGGGGAAAACATTCGTGTTGCACGACTGCGCCGCAAACTGACCGCTGAGATTGTTGCGCAGCGTGCTGGCACAACGCGGCAGACCATCGCCAAGATCGAAAGCGGCAACCCCGCAGTGAAGATCGGCACTTACGTGGCCGTGTTGCAGGCGCTCGGCCTTCTGAAAGGTTGGGGGGATATCGACGATCCGGTTGGCGAGCAGATGGCCCTGGATGACCTCCCGCAGCGTGCGAGATTGAAAAATGGTTGAGGTCTGGATCGACTGGAAGGGGCTGAAACGGGTTGGCACGCTCCACCGCACAGCGGGGCGCGGCCGAGAGCGGGTGTCCTTTACCTATCATGACGGCTGGCTTGCCGACGAAAATGCCTTTGGGCTTTCGCCGGACATGCCTCTCGTCAGAGGGCAATTCGTGCCTGAGGCAGGGCAGGACATGCTTGCACCGCTTGGAGATTCTGCCCCCGACACCTGGGGCAGAACTGTGATGCGGCGCTATGAGGGGCGCATGGCAGAGGCCGAGGGGCGACGTCCGAGAGTGCTGCAAGAAACCGACTACCTGCTTGGGGTGAATGATGAGACCCGTTTGGGTGCGCTGCGCTTCAGGGTTGATGGCGACTTTCAAGCACGCGAAGGCATCGGCGTGCCTGCGCTCGTGAGCCTCGGGGATTTGCTTCATGCGTCTGAGCGCGTTCTGCGCGGGGAGGAGACCGCTGAGGACCTCAAAATGCTGTTTGCACCGGGAAGTTCTCTGGGCGGCGCTCGGCCAAAGGCCAGCATCCTTGACCAGCACGGCCGCCTGTCTGTCGCCAAGTTCCCGAAAGAGACCGACACCTATTGCGTGGAACGCTGGGAGGCCATAGCGCTGGAGCTGGCAAGGCGCGCTGGAATTACGGTCTCGGATCACACGCTTGAGATGGCTGGCGACAAGCCTGTTTTCCTGTCCCATCGGTTTGACCGGAACGAGGACGGCAGGATCCCGTTCATCTCAGCTATGGCGATGCTGGGCGGCAAGGATGGCGAAAGCTACAGCTATTTGGACCTGGCAGATATCATCACCTCAGAAAGCGTAACGCCCGACCAAGACCGCGAGGAACTCTACCGGCGGGTGGCCTTTTCCATTCTCGTGACGAACCTTGATGACCATATGCGCAATCATGGATTTCTGCGTGGGCGTGGCGGATGGCACCTTTCACCGGCCTACGACATCAACCCTGTGCCGAACCAACCGCGCGTGCTCAAAAGCTACGTTGATGACGATAATCCGGATGCCAGTATCGCCCTGCACCGCGCGCAACATGAATCCTATCTTCTCGAACATGGCGAGGCAGATCGTATCATTGCAGAGGTCGTAGAAGCGACTATCGCTTGGCGTGACGTTGCCCGTGCCTTGGGGGCTCCAGAGCGGGAGATCAGGGAGATGGCGACAGCCTTCGAGCACGAGGCAGCGGATCGGGCGCGAGCGTGAATTATGTTGATCGGCCAGCCTGCGGCTCTTGAGATGAGGGCGCAACTCCATTGGCCTCCAAAAAAATACTCTTGAAAGCGGATGCACATGAGCAGATCCAAATTTGAACCTAGTCTCGATACTGTTCGAAAGCTGTCGCTTTTCGTTTTGAACAGCTTGGCTGATCAGCCAAAAGAGTGGGTTGCTGTCGGCAAGGCTTATCAGGAACTGCACGGCTTTGGCGACGATCCGACCTTCAACCAGGTTTTCGTGCGTCTCTTCACTGTGATGAGAGACGAAATGTGGGTCGGGTCTCCGCAGGAAGGACCGAAATTCACGGTCGGCCTGACCTTCAAAGGGCAAACCGTCATCCGCCACGAGGCGGAAATAGACTTGATCTACAAGCGACACTTTCATTCATGGGCAAAGATTATCGAAGCAGCTGCTAGAAAGCGGCGGCATCTCGATCAACAGCGGGCAGCCAAAGAGCAAAAAGTCCAAAAGATGCAGGAAAAGGCGAAATCAAAAGAAGCTCGCAGAAAAGAAGAGGTGAAGCGACAAGCAAAAGCTCGTCAGAAGCGAGAGATGTCATCACTCGTCGAAAGCGGAAAAAGAATTCGCTCTTCCCTGTCCAAGTCAAACAATGAGCAACTCCTAAACCTGTGGAAGGCAAACACATCACGTGCGGCCAATTCGACAGGTCAAAAGAAAAACGAACACCTCTTGATTGTTTCCGCCGTCGAAAAGGAGTGGAGGCGAAGGGTCCGAGATCTGCCCGAGGTGGAAGCGTTCAAATGGCCAACCACAGATGTGGGAAGCGGTCATGGTGGTGGCGATTTCGAGAGGGCTGAGGAAAGCTTTCTGAAAGTGCTCGGATATACCGTCGGGAAAACAAATGGCTTGCCAGCATCAACACGGCAGTTGATCCTGGACCGCTGCTTCTCGGGGCATCTTCCACCAGTCGAAGGGATTTCGGCGCTTCGTATGTGGGGCGAACCAAAGTCTGCTTTGAGGCTTAGAAAAATCGCTTATCACATTGCCGGTCTAGCGAAAAACTTCAAGAAAATGCAGTCACGTGGCTACGAGGATGCGATTTCGGATTGGGAAGACGATCTGAAGTACATGCATGATAAATACTACGTCCGTCATTTTGGTTTCAGTTGGCCAGGCCGTGGTCTCTAGTTCTGGTTCTTTTTTGAGGCTTTTGTAAGTTACGCAGCAGTATTTTGGGGATGCCAATTTTTCGTTCTCACTGTCGTGTTTCCGATTGCTGAACATAAGCGGGCAGTCGTGTCAGACGCGGGGCAGTCCCCACTTCAATCAGAAAATTCCCCTGCGCCAGCGCATTCCTCGCGAGGCAATTTTCTCGCTGACAGCCCCTTGGTGCCAGCTTTGGTCATGTTAATCGAAACATTCAAAGTGAGGATCGAAAAATGGCTACTCAAACTCTGAAACTGAACGTCAAATCCGGCGAAAAAGACGGCAAGAACTTCTGGGACCGCTGCGGCGTCCTCTTCGTCAACACCGACGACAGCGGCAACATCACCTCGATCAACGTCAAACACAGCATGTTCCCCGATGTCGAAATGGTCGCCTTCCCACGCCGCGATGAAGAACCGGTCAACGAGTGACCTTAGCGCCAGGGCGGGTTTCCCGCCCTGGCTTTCTTCTGGGGCGACAGAACTAATCTGTAGTTCGGCTTTCAGGTGAAATTTCGTGGGCATGGCCGATTGATTTCTGCCGTATTCACTTCGCTATCGGCTGGACTGTAAGGACGTATTCGCACCACGTCGCCGGTGCCCTTGGGTTCCCGATCATGGTCAGCTAGGTTTTCGAGATGTGTAGGAACGCCGCTGATTTCAGATTTGTCGATGTACATCCAAGAGTACTGCTGGTCGGGGCCTGTCCTGGACGTGAAGAAGAACGGGACGGACGGCCTTTCGCAGGGCAGTCCGGACAAAATCTTGAAATCATGCTGCGACGCTTGCAGGTCCTGCATCCGCTGGTTTTTCCATCGCCGCAACTAGATGCCTACAGCTTAGTCAATGCACATTCACTGCCAAGATATCCCGAGCGCGAGGGATATGATGGGAGCACGCAGCCACGCAGACAGGACGTTCTGGCACCCGAGAACCGGGCTAGGCTCATTGCCCGTTTGCAACGCGTTCAGCCCGAAATCATCGTTTATCTGGGAAAGGCGGCACAGTTCGCCCACGAAGTGTTTGAAGAGCATATTCCTGACATAAGAGCCTACCGAACAGGGCACCCATCAACCCAAGCCTGGAATACTCCGCGCCAATATCGAGGCATGCCGCGAGAAGAAAAAATTCGCCGCTGGGCTGAAGACCAATTCGCTGCAGTTGAGTGAAGCCGGCGGACGGCCCAAAGCGTGCGAAATTGGGCTGCCTCTGTTCTGAGGTCGAAATCCCGATAGGATCCCCGACGTCGAAATGGTCCCCTTTCCGCGCCGGGACGAAGATCCGGTCACCGAGTGACCTGAGCGCCAGGGCGGGTTTCCCGTCCTGGCCTTCATCGCTGAAAAAAAGGTTGCCAGCTAGGTCGCTTCGTCTTGAGAGCGGACCTGCGGGTTTAGTCGCGAAAGCGGTTCGCTGAAAGCCGCTTCCAGTTTTTGGATATGAGCCGCAAGCCAACCAATCATCTCGGGCCATGCTTCCCGGTTGAAACCGTCAAAGGGTTGAGCGTAGACGATGCGGCTTGCCTTCTTGTCATCCATGCGTCGCCAATCAAGCTCAGCACCGAACGCCGCCTCGATCGCATCTTTCTGTCCATATAATTGATCGAACAGCCATTTGTTCTCTGCGGTTTCTGACCGCTGCAAGCTTATCTCGACCCGCGCTTCATCTCTCGAGAAGATCATCTGATAGGGGCAAGACCGGGTCCCAGATCCTGCGCTGAGCCAATGATCCTTGGTAGGGCTGATATTCTGGTAAAGTGTAACGCCGTCGACACGCAGCTGTTCAAGGGCCGCTTCCCAGAAGTCCAAGCGCAGTTTATGCCGCTTCTTCTGTGTGTCCTGAATGGCTTTCTCTTCGTTTTCTTTGCTAGACATTCCGATCATGAAGTCTGCCGCCTCAGGCGTAGGTATGATCTGCTGAATGTCGACCATCAGCTCGTCGCCAAACGAATATGGGGTCACCTTGAAGCATTGTGCGCGAATTCCGCGGCTAAGGAGCCACAGCACCGTTGCCGTGACCTCGCGCCGAAAATTGGCTGCGATGAAGATCATCCTTTGGTCATTACCGGGGTTCAGGACGGTCTCTTCCAACTCCTCGACCTCCATGAACTCACAGATCCGCACGGCCGCATTGCCACCGCCCGCATAGCGGTCGAGGTATTGCTGATAGATGTCGACGATCTGCGTCTTGGTCAGGCCCGAGACATAGGCGGTGTATTTCAGCGCCTGCCAGGTGACATCCCTGCCGCTGTCATCAAGCTTGTTCTCGATCACAACGAGGTTGCCGTCCTTGTCGAGCGCCAAGAGATCCAGGTGTTCGCGGGTTTCATCAAACCCGTCGAACTCCTTCTGAATGATCAGCAATTCTTCACCGAGGGCGTCAGGCTGGTTCGCCAGCCACTCCTGCAGATGGTCGCGCTCGCGCAGGTTCAACTCAGAAAAGCGCTTTTGGGATAGGCGGGACAAACGGTTTTGGTTCAAATCAACGCGGAACATGGCTTGGCTCTTTTATGAAATATCTACTCAGTTTCACCGTTAGTCTTGCCGCACATAGGTCACATAGAAGTTCTTCAGCATGCGGTGCTCCTGCAGGCGGTCACCTAGGCTGAACCCGTCACGTCGCATAGGCGCTTGGAAAATATCTAGACCGCGATCAAGTACGATTTTCCAGCCGGTATCGGTGACGATATCTCTCGAGTGCGCGGTCCCTGAACCATCAAATGCCCAGGTGAAATCAACGCCCGAACCAATGCATGCCTCGGTAATGCTCTCCAGCAATTCGCGTTGCTTTTGCACGTTTCCGTCATCAGGCCCGGTGACAAGATGGATGGCCACTTGATCTTCCAACGCCTTGCGTTGAATGACCATTTCGACGAATTCCATCATGTTCTTGATCTGGTAAAAATAGCGAATGTAGGGGTCTGTCACCACGATCCGAGATGCACCGTCCAGATAGGGCCCAAACAGTTTATCGTAGCTGACGCCCTTTCGGTTTTCGGCGAATACGTGGTGCCCCTCTTCGGTGCGCGGCTTGGCGGGCGCTGAGGTCTCCGATGTTTCGCCCGGCACATGTTCGACTTCGATGACGTCATCATCGACTGCATCAGTGGATTGGTCCTGCTGCTTTGGGTCTAAGGCAGGTTTCAGATAGTAGAATTGGGGGAACTCTTGCTCTTCGACGGTTTGGACGCGCCGCTTTTCCCCGTCAGAGCCAGTGTAGAAGAAGTCGACATCTGGATAGGTCGCATCGATCCGAAACAGTTGGTCCTTTACGCGCTTTCGACTTTCAAGTGCGAGCTGCAAGAGCTCTTCAACGTCATCGGCTGTTTCATCTCCGGCAGGGAAAATCACCTTCAGGAAGCCCGACATGGTCTTGTAGACGGCGTCCCGATCACGGGTTGAAATCTTCTCGCTGACTTTGAAATGCAGGTCCGGCCGGTTGGAGAAGTCTTCTTGGCGCAAATGGCGAAGGATCTCGGCGAGGTAGTCGACAATGAACCCGTAGCCAGTGGTGAACATCTCGCCTCGGATCACGTCGATCTCCCAGCCAGGCAGATAAGCGTGGAGGCGGTCAATGAATGCAGAGTCATGGAACTGGGGCGGCAGGGCTTCGAACAAGTCGCTGTTCTTGAGCATGAATGGCACATTGTGGTCTGTGTTGCCGACAAACGCGAAGCTCGCTTCTGCCCCCATGGGGTTAACCCCGCGCGAGAAGGTCTTGTTTGCCATGTAGTTTTTCATGATATCGACCAAGGCTTTGTTCGCGGTTTTCTCGCGTCCCGCAAATTCATCAAAGGCCACGACATCCCAGTAGCCGACCAGTCCGATCCGCCCATTCGAGTTGTTTACAAACAGCTTCGGGATGGTCACTTCGCCGCCAGAGATCAGCTGGCCGTGTGGCGAAAACTCAGAGTAGATATGCGATTTACCCGTACCCTTTGGGCCAAGTTCGATGATGTTGTAATTTCGCTCGACGAAGGGGATCAGGCGCATCAGCTGCAGGAGCTTGCTTCGGCGGCCGAAGGCTTCAGGATTGAAGCCGATCGACTGCATCAGGAGATCGATCCACTCTTCTTTGGAAAATTGCGCGCGCGCCTCCTTGTACCCCTCGTAATCGACCTTTGCGATCTGAATGGGTTTGATGGTCTCGAGCACCCACGGAGATGTTCTTGCGTCCTCTGAAAACTCGTATTGGACATCGGCAATACACCATACGCCGGTCACAAGCAGCTTTGGGTGCGCTTTGACCGTTCCGCTATCCACCGCAACCTTTTTGATGCCCAGGTTGTCGAACGTGGCTTCGTAACTGTCTGTTTTTTCGTTCAGTGAGACGCTGATCTGATCGATGACCTTGTAGCGACCCTTTTCCTTGATCGTGGATTGGATCAGTCCCGCTTCGCTTCTGTGAACGTAGTGCTTTCTAAGGATTTCTTTGACGGTTTCGATGCCGCTCTCGATCGATGCTTCGTCGTCAGTCGCACAGTACTGCCCAAGCAGGTATTCGAGGACATATGTTGGAACGATTGCGTTGCCTTTGACCGCTTTAACAAGGTCTTTGCGGACCACGTAGCCCGCGAAATGCTCGTTAATCTTTTCGTCGAGTGCGCTCATGATAGGTCCTTAAAAGTCGAAATCTGTCGATATGCCACGACGCAGTTGGAAACGGTGGCTTGTGTAATCTTCGAAGTGGCTCGTTTTGCCGATACGTTCGCGAAGCTTGAGGAAGACGTCCTGGTTGTTGAACCGATCAGCATCGCGAGAAAGCAGGAACTTGATGGGCAGCTCCCGTTCGCGCGCATTTTGCGAGGTGTAGTCAAAGGTCAGCGGGTGCTCATCTGAGATGAGCGTGCCGTCCGAAGCGTAAATCCCAGCAAGAACATTACGCTGTTGCTGCTTCTCTGAAACTGGCTGAGTTTGATAGAGAGTGACGGCCGTTTGGCCGGAAGAGATCAAGCTTTTTCCAGTGACGATGATCTGCACTTCAACTTTTTCAACATCGGCTTCGCGTCGTTTGCCGACACGGAGTACGGGAACAATGACCTCTTGAAGCGTGGCCCCGCCATGTACGAACCGGCTTCCCGCTCCCTTGACGCGCATACGATTGATCGAATTGGGCAACAGAACGTCCAAGTTGCCTGATAGACCCAGATTTGAGGATAAAAACTTCTTCATTCCAGATGTCGCATCCAGGTCTCGCCCGATGATAAATCGACGATTTTTAACAAGGATTTCCGCACCAGCGGGAGCCGCTACCGAAAAGTCAGTCTCATCTAATGCCCGGTGCTGATAGATGAAGCCATGATCCGCCGTCACAAGGATGTTGGAAAAGTTGGCCGTCGTAAGCTTGCGGACCAGTTTGGTCAGATCCTCGACAGCGACTTCTGCAGCCTCTGTCACGCGTTCCTCAGTGGCGAGCTTGTCGCCAACGATGTCGATCCTGTTGTGGTAGAGGTAGAGAATGTCATGATCGCGGAAAATCTCTTTTCCGTCGTCCGCCTTCAAGCTCATGAAATCATCGGCCTTCATGGCTTTGACACGGTCTCCGGCACGCCCCATGCCCAGAACCTTTTCGCGGTTAGCGGTTCCCTGAGTAGGCAAGCCAAACGAAGACACGTTGCCGTCCTCCGACAGCTCCAGATCCTTGTTCGGTAAGAGCGCAGCCATGCCGAGTTGCGTGTAGCTGGGCAGTGCAGAAATCATCGGCTTTAGGTCGGCGTCGAACCGGTTCAGCTTGCGGATCTCGCGCAGGGCTTCTTCTGCAACCTCATAGCGCAACGCGTCAGAGATGATCACAACCACCTTCTGATCGCGGCGGCGGAATTCGGCGGCCTGGTCCATATAGAAATCGGTCTGATGCGCAAATCCCGATATCTTCCAATCGCTCAGTCCAGCGATCTGATCTTGCCAGGCGTCATTGACGGCAGACAGGAAGTTGGTCGTGTAGCGGTTCTCTACGCTTTCGAACAACGCGCTAAGCAGAGAGGACTGACCGCTCTTTTGCATATGATAGATGAATTTGCGGTAGAGTTGGTCGATCTTGTACCAATGCGAAACATAGCGCTTCACCCCCTCAGCGGGGGAGGTCATGGTCAGGTTCGCCTCAGCCAACGCTTGCTGGAATTCTGTGGCATAGCCGATGGCTTGATAAATATCCTCATAGGTCGGGTACCAATGGCTTTGCCGCCTCTCTCGCACGGTCTTCAGCACCTCGGCCGACGATACCGTCTGGCTCGCCATCTCACGCACCAGAGAGCGAATGATCTGCCGGTCGATCTCTTCAAAATGGTCGATGGCACGCAAGGCCTTGATGTCGCGCTCTTGCACGTCTTCTGGGATCCGCAGGATTTCCTGGTACTTCCCACTCAGCGTTTCAAACGCCTGCGCCCCCAGCCGATTGTTCTTCCAGCGGCGGAATACAAGAAGCGCCTCGCCGTTCAGCTTGCCATCTTCGCCCAAGGCGCGGGCATAGCAGGACTGGAACAGTGTGATCGCGAAATCCTCAAAGTCAGGCGCATTGCTGACATAGCCGTAGGCATTCTCAACCTGCTTCCAGAAGAACTCTGTCAGACCGGACCGCTCCATCAGGCGCATGGCGTCATCACGCTCGTCTGCAAGCTCGGCCAGCAGCTCCTCGATGACTGTGTCTAGGGCACCTTCCGCCCCGGCGCAGACGGCCAGCATGCGGCGCTGCACGTCTGTCTTCGTGTCCGACGGCGTGATCATCTGTTTCAGCGCTTCGATGCGGCCCTTGGCGCGGTAAAATTCCATGTGGTCGCGTACAACGTCTTCGAATTGCAGCGGCAGGCCCAGTTCAGCTAGCCAGATCGCCGCTTGATCGGCCTTGAAGACACCGCAGGCGAAATAGAGATCCAGCAGCCAATTGTTGGCCATCTCGGGCGCGGGGCCGTCGTGGAACACCAGAAACTTCTGTTTTGGCTCTTGCCGCAGCATGCGGTATTTCAGACCGAACTCGTTGTTCGCGATCTCGATCTTTTCCACATCCGGCAGATCCACGGCGTCATATTCGGCCCGCATGTCGCGCGCGGCGTCGTACCAGAAGACGATCCGGTGATCGATGAACAGCCGCTCTAGGCCCGCCTTGATCCGGTCCGTCATGACAGCCCCGCAATCTTCTTCAAGGCCGTGCCGAACTTCGGATAGTTCGCCTTCACCCCGTCATCCAAGTCGATCTCGATCTTCTGCTGCGCCAGCGGGAAGATCACGTCGCGTTCCCATTCGTTCAGCTCGTCGATCTGTTTGGCCACCGCCGCCACATCCTTCAACGCCTTGGTCTTCTGGCCCTGCGTCGCCGTCGGATCATCGGACAGCTTTTCCAGCCGGGTGCGTTCGCCCTCCAGCTTGGTGATGAACTCGCGCAGGTAGTCGTTGAGCAGCACCGACACGGTGTCGGGCCGATAGCGGTGCATGTAGATCAGTGCGTTGAACGTGCCCTTGGGGGAGGAGACCATCCAGTAGATCGGGCGCTTTTTGTAGCGCTTCACGTGATCGGTGTAGAAATCCTTGGTGAAATACTTGCGGATGTCTTTGCCAAGGCTGTCCTCGATGAATTTCAGGTTCTCGCGGAAATGCGCCTCGCCGAAACTCACGCGCAGGAACAGGCGGAAGCGTTCGGTGATGTCGTCGGGGAACCAGTTATCGTCCAGCACGGGGATGACGTTGTCTTCGTCCGGCATGAATTGCGGCTCGGGGATGCGGGCGAAGTAATCCTCCAGCCGCTCGCCTTGATTGGCGAGGACCAGGCCCGGCGCGTCGAGGCTGTAGCGCCCGAACATGCAGCCCACGGCATAGGACAGGAACTCGGCCATGGTTTCGGCGCGCAGGCGCGTCTCGCGCTCCTCCTCGGAGCCCTTCACGCCATAGCGATAGGCGGGGTTGCAGGTGAGGGTGATCTCGTTCAGCGGCACCTCGGGGGGCAGCTCGTCTTGCAGGCCATATGCGTCGATGAAGATGCGGTTGTTCTCTTCCTCCAGCGCTTTCATCTCGTCCGTCATGGACTGCCAGTGGGCGCGCAGGCGGGCATAGGTGGCCTCCAGCGTTCCGGCCCGGTGTTCGGGCGAGAGCAGCGGGAGCGTGGTGAAATCCCAGGAGGTTTCGTAGGCGTCCCAGTCGGATTTGCTGAGTTCAGCAAGGCATTCAGTTGATGCAGATATTTCGCGATACTGGGCGCTTGAAAAAGGTAGGCGGCGAACATCGTCAACCTGCAAATTCAATGTTGAATTCAGTATATTTAGAATGAAGTTAGCCACCCGTGAGTTAAGGAAGCTCAGTGTTGGTAGAAGCTGGCCTTCATCTTCAAAGAATATGCTCGAACCACCTTTGTCGAAGGTAGCGTAATCTGGCAAAATTCGAAAACTGCGTGAGCCAGAAGTTACGAGCGTCCATGTGATCCCCGGCCGAAACTGCAAATACTCTGGGATGATCCTTGCTGAAGAGTGCTTACGATAATGACTACGAGCCTCCTGAGACCAATCAACAATCGTGTCCAAATTTCCATACCAACGTCGGAATTCGCCGCCCTTTGCATAGTGTCGCCATTTGGATCCGATCTTTGATTTATTAACCTCCCATATGCTCTTGGTGTAGCGATCGTTATTGGCGGTAATGTTTTGCCCTTCAGAAACCGAGTTTTCATAGATTTGCGGAAACTTGCCGTATGCAAATTCGAGCTTGTCGCTCACCCAATAGGCAATTGGAGAGCCGGGAATGTTAAGAAAATTCTTCGTCGATGCCTGTGAAAGGCGTTCATTTTCTGTGGGAAAGCTGTAGGGAACAAAGGCTGCATCCATTTCATAGTAACGAGTGCAAGAGTAGCTCCCGGAGAAATCTGGATCACTTGCCGCCTTGTATACAAATGCACTTGTTCCGAAGCTTATGCCCATCGCTGTGCCGCCTTTGCCAAGGTAGGGCATGTGAACCAAAGATCGGATCGAGCCAACTGAAAGCAGTTTTTTCCTCAGGTTTCCGTATGTCGAAAGAAACATCCAACTTTCCATGGTTACCAGCGCGGAATAACCCTTTGACTTTACCAAGAAGTTGGCACGTTCAATAAAGCACGCGAACGTATCGAGTTTGCTATCCGCGTAGTGCATTTTGGCAAAGTCGGAAAGCTCAGCATTCATTCCGCGCCCGCCCATATAAGGCGGGTTGGCCACCACCACGTGATACTTCGGCGACAGCGCCTCGGCCATGCGCAGCACGGTGACGACGCGCTCCTGCACCTCCTTCAGCAGCAGATCCCCTCCGAAATCCCGCGCCGCCACCACTCGCAGCGTCTCGGCCGGGTCGCGCAGCTTCGGCACGATCAGCGAGCCGAAGTTCTTGGCTTGCTCGAACTGCAACAGCGTCTCGCGGAACTCGTCCGTGAACAGGTCGCGCCCCACCACGGCGGCCACGTCCTGCATCTCGGCCGGGCTGAAGGTCACGTTCTGCAACACGCAGATGTCGGGTTTTGCCTCCATCCGCAGGAACCGCCGCCGCCCCAGCCGCGCCGCGGCCTTCATCGCCAGCGCAAAGGCCGCCAGCGCGCCCGCACGGTCGTCGATCTCCACCCCCGTCAGGTTGTGCGTCAGGATCAGCGCGGGGATCTCGGTCGCGTCATATCCCTCTTCCTCGTAGATGGCGTAGAGCAGGTCAAAGGCATAGGTCAGCATATGCCCCGAGCCCGCCGCCGGATCGCAGATGCGGATCTCTTCCGGCTTGGTGATGCGCAGGAAATCCGTCTCAGGCTCTTCTGGCGCGATGTAATAGTCCATCTTGGCCGCCAGCCCGCTTTGCGGATTGTTGAGCAGCCAAAGCCGCCCCAGCGAGTTCTCAACCAGGTAGCGGACGATCCAATGCGGGGTGAAGAGCTGCGTCGCGGCGGGGATGTTCTCGGCGGTGATCTTCTGGTTCTTCTTGAGGCCCGCGAAGACCTGATCCTTCTTCTCGGAGATGTAGAACTGGTAGAGCCAGCCGATGATCTCGACGTCCTGACAGGCGTCCTCGGTCATGACCTTGCGCAGTTCGGCGAGGATAGAGGTCTGGGACAGCAGATCCTCGGGCATCAGCAGTTCGGTGTAGTCGTCGATCTGTTCGAACAGGAACGGCATGGGGCCGTGCCACTGGTTGCAGGTATGGACGAGCAGGAGGCGGTATGCCTCGGCCTGCGGGTCATGGGACGGCGTGCGCCCGTCGAGGAGGGACTGGATGGTCGTGGGGGCACCGTCCGGCAGGTTACCCGCCATCGCCTCTGAGAGCAGTTCCGGCCGCGTGGCCCCGTCAGCGGGGGAGACGGTGCGGACCTGCGTGTAGCCGTTCGCATCCATGAAACGCAGGGCGGTGAAGCGGTTGAACCACGTGTAGGCGACCTGTTCGATGACCTGCTGTTTGTCGGCCTTGTTGATGGCGTTTTCGAGGTCTTTGATGGCTTCGGGGGCCTCACGCCGTGCGGCGCTGCCTTCGGCCAGCACGACGTCGAGCTTGGAGGTGACCTGATCGATCAGCAGGTTGCGGGCGGCCTGGGCAAATTTCTTGAGCGCGTTGGTATCCATTACACAATAACTTTCTTACCCGCGCGGATTTCGGCCAGCAGGGTCTTTTTCATTTCTTCAAGGTACTGGTCGACGTCGGCCTCATCGGTCAGCAGCGTCTTGGGAGCTGCGACCTTCAGCTGCGAGGCCAGGACCGTTGTGGGGGGCTGCGGTGCGGGCGCTGGCCGGTCCGACATGCCGGGCTGTGGTTCGGGTGCAGGTGCCGGGCGCGCGAGGCGGTCGAGTTCGGTGACAACGTCCGACAGCAGGTTTGTGCGCGCGCCATTGGCCCGGTCGCGCAGTACGGGGATCAGCGTGACCGTATCAAGACCTGCCTTGTGGCTTTCAATGCGCGTGGTGATGCGGGCCTGTTTGTCCGGGTCGAGCGCCTGGAAGTCCGGCATTTGTGCGATCTTAACTGAGACGTCTTCGACCTCTGCGATGACGGCTTTGCGTTCCTCAAGCACCTTGAGTTCGACCTTGTTTTTCAGATCAAACAGGTCGGATTTGAGGTTCTGGATCGACGACCCTTTAAAGCAGGCCGGATCCTCCAATGCAGCGCGCACCTTCGCCCCAGCATCAGGATCGACATAGTCGATGTTGGCAGATTGGCTGGCGAGCATATCGCGGGCATCGTCGTAGATACCCTTTTGCGCGCCCCCCATGAAGGACTTCACCTTGTCCAGGATATCCTCCTTCGCGTTCAGAAGGTCATCCTCGCGCTTGGGCGCGTCAGAAATATACCAGTTCGCTGGTTTGCCCTTCATGCCCCGCAGCAGTTCATGGAACGGCTCGAGCGCGGTTAGGAAAGGGTAGCGGTGTGACTGGCGAACAAGCCCGTCTACCTCGGCTTCGAGCGTATCGATGCTTGTAGCCCACTCCGCACCCAAACCACGCGCATCTGTTCCCGATGAGGGGTGCGCAAAGAGCTCCTGATAAAGTTCCTTCGCTCGACGAATTTCTGCAGCGGAGAATTCCGTCTGAGGGGTCAATAGTATGTTCGGAAGCGCGTGACTGTTGTTCAACGCCTTGGCAAGATCCAATCCTTCCTTGATGGCGCTGTCGACACGCGCTTCGATCTTACCTTTGGCGACCAAGCTGCCCGCTAGGCAAAGGACTGCGGTAACTGGCCAGCCGTAGGGTTTGGATGTGAACCGATCAGCCAGATATTTGACGGAGACCTTAACCCCGTTGCGTGCCTGCGCGTTGATGAAGCTGAGGACGTCTTGTTCGGCTTCGTTGATACCTGTGCCGTCAGAACCGAAGAGCCCGCTTTCCGATTGTACCGCTTTGTTGATATCGGCCTCAGTATAGCAGACGCCGCGCAGCATCGGGAGATTGGTGTAGACTTTGTCGACCAGGGACTGGAATGCCTTGCTTATGCGCTCTTGAGCATCCTCTCCACCGATCTCCAATTCGTCACCCCTGACGAAGAGTCGGGCGCTTCCCATCAATTTGCGAAGCCGCATTTCAAGGTCTTTTGCGCGGCGGCCGTTTTGTTCGCCTTTTTCTGCGACGATACGGTCGCGGCCCGGCTGCGGAGAACCGCTGCGGGACTGCCGGATGAACTTGTCCGTTTGCTTAAACAGGATCAGGTCGCGGACGAAGTTGGCATCTGGCTTCATGGCAACCGCGAGCTCTTCCCGAGACATGGTTTTCATTCGAATGCCATCGGGGCTTTCAACCTCGTCGCTGAGGGGCGAAACGAGATTGATTGCCAGTTCGTACTCGCGACCAACCGCGTGATCATCAAGCTTCCGGGTAAAGGAATATTCGCTGTTAGTTGCGAGATGCTTGATCTTGCGATGACGCAGAATGGTATCGAATGCGAGGGTTTCGAGTTCTTTTGAGAGCTCAGAAGGGTCTATTTCGAGGGCTTTGATTTCAGCTTCGACATCCTTTTCTTCGTTCGTCAGGAACTCGTAGACCTCGCCGTTCCGCTGGATATAGGTTTCCCTTTCCAGACGGCTCAATGCTTCCTCGATCTTGCGGCGTTGGCCCGTCTGGTCCGCCTCAAACTCTGACAGCAGCAGAATTCCGATGTTTCGAACCGACGGTTTGAAGCCTTTGACGTATTTGACGAGGAACAAGGATTTCAAAACCCGAACGGCAAAAGGATCGTCCAGGTTTTTTTCGGCAATCTGAATACTCTGTTGAACCGAAGATTTCAGTGCGGTGCGGATTCCTTCGAACATGAGATCGAAAGTGGCCAGCCCTCCGACTTCTTTGTCTTTCAGCTTCTTAGAGACCTCTTGGAAAACGCCCAACATCGAACGCTCACCGACCGAGCTGTGTTTGCCTTCAAATGCGTTGTGCTCCGACAAAGACGTGATCGCCATTTGGAAGAGGTCATACTGATAGGGAGGGAAAGGATAGCTTGAGATGAAGTGCTCGCGATCCCGGTAGTTTTTGAGCTTCATCGAGCCGTCAGCAAAATCGAACAGGGTCTTGAGGTTGTTTTCTTCGCGGTCATGAAGGTTGCCAAGCGTAACTTGCCCTTCCGACGTCTTGGCGAGCAGGCGGCGCTGGATCACTTCGGCGACATCGGCCGAGTTCAGCGGCATGCGGTTGCTGAAGCGGGCCTGGATTTTTGAGAAGTCATTCTCTTGCTGTTGCGTCATGTCGCCGATAACCGACGCCATGTCTTGCTGCGCAGTTACTATGATCCACGCCTGCCCTTTGCATTTGGTGTTAAGGCTCTCTGCGATGGTTTGCAGGTTGGTCATGAGCTTTACATTGTCCGCAATATATTGGCCGACTTCGTCAACGAAGAAGTTGAGCCGGAAACCCTTGGGCTGGTCATCGATCCAAGCTTTGACTGTGCCAGCGAAGTCCTCAATCGAGACACGTGTGTCCTTCCGGTATTGGCTCAGGATGTCTTTTGCATCTGAAGGATCACCACCGGTTGCTTCTGCAAACGCTGTCGCAATGTTCTTGGCTTCGAGTAGCGCCTGTTCCCGACCGCGCTCCCAGTCTTTCCCGGCAGCGCTTCGAAAAGCTTCTTTGAATGCCTCGAATTGCCCACGCCCCTGCAAGTCGCGTTCGAATTGCGCGATATGAGGCTGTTTGCCATAGAACCCGCAGGCTTCGTCAAAGACCTTTTGGAAGACAGATAGAAGCGCATCTACATCCGTTTTCGAGATCACATCTGCCTTCTGGTCGATATTGAACAAGATCGATTTCGACGGGATGGAAACGGCCTTGTTGAGTGCGCCTGCCAGCATTGGCTCGCCTTTGAGCTTTTCAGCGAAGATCTCGTGAGCAGTTTTGCCGTCGACCTCACGATTTTCGAGCAGTAGCGCCAGCATCTTCAGCAAGTGCGACTTACCAGAGCCAAAGAAGCCAGAGATCCAGACGCCATTTGAAGTGTCATAGTTGTTGTAGGCTTCGAGGAACTGCTCCAGCCGTTGGCCGATTTCTCCTGTGATGACGTACTCATCAAGTTCGATGCGAAGGCTTGCCTCGTCGTCGGCCTTGATGACGCCGTCAATGGCGCGATCAACGGGTTTCTCAAAAATATCTTTCAGCAGCTGGGCCATGGGCTTAGACCTCGTAATTCAGAATGTTGAAGGCGCGGTAATACTTGTCGTCATGAAGCTGACCAAAGAGATCCAATGACGCGCCAGTCGCCAAAGCATGGGTGTAGCTTCCTGGGAAGAAGAGAACGGTTGGTGCTTCTTTCGCAGTGCTTTGTAGGTTGTTCAGCACGTTGTGAGAGCGGATGTAAGGGTATACCTCACCAACGCCTGACAAGAAAATGACGTCATGTGGGGTCGCTCGGATCGCCTGGCCAATATGCGGGATCAGATGAGCCTGTGGGTCCAAGACGCCTTGTAGAAGCTCCTTGATCTCACCCTTGCTACTGTCGGCCTCAATTTCAAGAACCTGCTCTAAGATCCCGCGCTCTGAAAGTATTTCGAGCGCGAGATCGTAGAGGTTCAGGTCCAACACTCGAGTACCGGAGTGCTGAATTCGGGTCACAAGATCTTCACGATCCTCAACCATGGTGAGCCCTTCCTCGGCGGGAAAGGGATAGATGAAAAATGGCACTTCATTCCCTAGGCCTTGTTTGGTCAGGAAGCGTTCACTCGTGATCACGCGGTAGAGGTGCTCGGCCCGCTCTTTCCGGTTTAGTTCTCGTTTCAAATTAAGCTCCCTCAACCGGAACGCTGGGGAAAATGGCCAGCTCGCCGGGGTTGTGGTCTTCAATCATGTGTTTCAAACGTGTGGAAATAATCGCGGTTTGAATGCGATCATCTTCTGAAATGATCCCGGCTTCACGCATCATGCGAAACATGATTTGACGAAGTTTCAGGCGGGTCGACCGACTTAATCCGGCCAGTCCTTCATCCCATTCAGCTTTTGCCTCAAAAAGAATGTCAAAGCTTTCGAGCGGTAAATCGAGTTGGTAAGATAGGTATCGCTCTCTCACCACTTCCACCGCAAATTCACGAACGAACCGATATGCGCGGCATGTGGCGATCCACAACATCGCCTGCTGTTCGGAACGGTCAGCCTCTTCCACAAGGTAAGCGCGTTCCTCATCTGTAAGAGTAAGCAGGCGATTAGAAATTTCGCGCAACGATCGACGGTTCGATGCTGATTTCGGTAGGCTGGTTGTGCCTTCCTCCATGGCTCTGAGAATTGTGTCTTCCCAGGCTTCACCGTCTTCATGCAAGCGCGCGACTTCCAGGCTTTCGTTCAGGAAGAGCCCGCCGGTGCTGAATGACATCTTGTAGTCTTGTCTCGCGAAAGCACTCATCGCCGCCCCCTTTCGAGAGCAGCGCGGACTTCTCCGTCATTGATCAAAACTATGTGCTGATCCTGTGGGGCGCGGATACTAGGATCAACGTCAAGGCCAAGCCGCTTTAGATTGTAGAACAACAGGCACTTTCGCACTGAAAGTTCTGCCGCCCCGTCATTCATTGCATAGTCGAGCTCGACAATCCTGCGTTGGTTTTCAGACAGGCCAGGGTGCGGTGCGATTTTGAGCGTTATTGTTTGGTGCCAGTCTTCATCTGTACCGGCGTCGACATCTGATTGTTCCCCCAATGCGCTTTTCAGTATGCGTCCGAGAACAAAGTCTTTGAAGACCTGGTCTTTTGAGCATAGCGCTCTCGCATGCCAACGAAATCCGTCATGTGCGAGGGCATGAGGAATGATAACGCGATCTTCTGGATCGGGGGACGACATCGACTGATAGCTTATTTGCAGCTCTTTGCCCTGTTCACAGGCTAATAAGACGTTGCGAAGTGTTAGCGCGCTAAGTCCGCGCCCAGGCACAGTGGTTGCCAGAATGTCCGGCTGATAGACAATCCAGTCTGCAGTGGGGACTGAACCGCCCCGTGAGATCGACAGGAGATCATCAAGATACTCTGACGGATCAAGCGCAGTGTAGTGTTCTTCGAACTTCGGGCCCAGAACGTAGGTCTTGGCCGTTTTATCGTAGATGATGTGTTCGGGATGATCATTGATGTAGCTATTGAGGTCTTTCGAAGCTTGAGCCCGACTAAGGCCCATAACGTCCATCAGATCCGCAAGGCCGACACGTCCACGCCAAAAGACCCTGTGCTCAATGAATGCACGGCGATCCTGCTGCCATCGTGAAAGACTATTCGATTCGCTTGTCATAGCTTAAGTCTAGTTCAACCTAGAGGATGGGTCTACATTTAAGAACCATATACTCAGCGGACCGTCTGCGATATCTTGTAATTCTGTCAGCGGGTTGTGGGACTGCTTTGGCTTTGTATCGCGCGCGGCCTGGGAAGTATCGCATGGTTTCAGAAGAACCCGCGCTTAAGCGCGCGGGCAACATCTCCCAGTAGACTGCACCGAGGCTCAACGGGCCGTTGGCCCGCTCACCCCGATCCAGACATCATCAAGTTTGTTTGGTCCGCCCAACATCCCTGACCGTGGCGGTCAACCTTAGTCCATCCCCAAAATCAGCCACCAATTTCCCCTGTCTCGCGGGCGAGCCATTCCTCGCGGGGAAAATTGGCGTCTGATTTTGGCGCAGACATTTTCTTCGCAAATGTGGCCGATTGACAGCCCCGTTCAGGGCCGTGGGTCGGGCTTTGCCCTCTCCCACTCTGTTCCGCCGAATACATGCGTATTCGGTCAGATCAGGTGGCCGAGGCGCAGCCCATCGGCGGAAGGGGGCGCGAAGCCTCACCCGCGTCACTTTGATCGAGGAGGCCACAAATGGCACCGAAGTTTGATGTTTATGCCCATGTCACCGACACCATTATTGCCGAGATCGAGGCAGGCACGCCGCCGTGGCGCAAGCCGTGGACCGGAAGCGCGTCCGGTATTGCCTTGCCAACACGGCACAACGGCGAGGAGTATCGCGGGATCAACATCCTGATGCTCTGGGTCATGGCGGCCAAGCACGGGTATGTTTCCAGCCGCTGGATGACCTACAAACAGGCGCAGGAACTGGGCGGACAGGTCCGCAAAGGTGAAACGTCGTCGACCGTGGTCAAATACGGGACGTTCACCCGAGAGAACGAATTGGGCATTGAGGAAGAACTGCCCTATGCGCGCGCTTACCGCGTCTTCAACGCGGATCAGATCGAAGGTTTGCCGGAGGATTACTACATCCGGCCCGAGGCCCCGCGCGATCTTGGCACTGAGGCCGATCCCGAGCTTGAGTCGTTTTTTGCTCGCACGGGTGCGGAGATCGTGACCACCGATGAGCCGCGAGCCTATTACAGCCCGGCCAAGGATCACATCCATATGCCGCCCGTAGCGACCTTTCATAGTGCGAAAGGGTATTTTGCGACCCTTGCCCATGAATCAATCCATTGGACCGGTAGCGAAAAGCGGCTGGAGCGGATCAAGAAATTTGCGAACCGCGAAGCCTATGCCTTTGAGGAGTTGGTGGCGGAAATCGGCGCTTGTTTCCTTGGTGCCCAGATTGGCGTCGCGCCGGAATTCGACCAAAGCGCCGCCTATGTCGAAGGTTGGTTGAAAGCGCTCAAAGAGGACAAACGGGCGATTTTTCGTGCGGCGTCCGAGGCGCAGAAAGCCGCCGATTTTGTCCTAGCAGCCGCAGGTCAATCGAAAGCGGCCGCAGCATGAGCGGCCCCGCAATCTTACCCCCGATGACGTGCCGCAAATGCGGCGCGTCAAATCCGGTGATCTTTCTTGCGCCGGTCATCGTGAAAGGCAGTTGCTCCTGTATTTGCTTGGATTGCGCCGAGGCCCGTTCGTGGCTCGATCCGGACGGCAACTTGAAGTCTGGTGTTGAGCTTTGAGCACCTGCGCCCCGCCTCATGTGGCGGGGCGCAGGCACTTTCAACGAGATGCAAAATTGTGGCCCGTGCTGCTGCGCACGGGCCGCTCTGAGAAACGGACTGTGCGGAGGATCGACCGGCTTTCAGCCCGCTCACCTCCTTCAGGCTTCTTTCAATTTGATTAGTCCGCCCAACATCCCCGTCGCGTCCCGTCAATGGGCAAGCGCCGCGTGGCCGCGTCGTCAAAGCCTGCAACCCGTGTCCTCGCGCAGGGCGCGCTGCGGGCCGCACCAGTTGCTGGCTTTGACCCATTGACTGGCCTCTCCAGGGCCGTGGGTCGGGCTGTGCCCCCACCCACTCTGTTCCGCCGAATACATGCGTATTCGGTCAGATCAGATTGGCCGGTGTGCAGCCCATCGGCGGAAGGGGAGCCAAGCCCCAACCGCAGCACCCAAGAGGAGGCCACAAATGGCTCATAAATATCAGCCCCCGAAATTCTGGACCTGCGACTGTGATCGCACGACCGGCGGTCACATCATCGACGGGCTCTATAGCACCTGCGTCTATTGCGGGAAGCATCGGCACGAACTGAAGGAGATCGTTGTTCCGTCAGGTTTGGGCGGCGTGTTTTGTGTCGAGATCCTCAGCGTCGAGGATGATTGCGCCAAGGTGAAGGTGGTCAAAAGCTCGAACGGCTTTGACGCGCTGCCGCCCTTCACGGTGCCGTTCAAAGACATTGCCCCGCGCTGGAAACACAAGGCGGGAGAAATCCGATGATCCCTGACTTTCACAGCGATGATTTTGCGACCGCACGTCTGGAAGACACCGTCAGCTTGCGAAGCGCCGCCCGTGAGGCGCGCGCCACGCTTTACGCGGTGTTGAACCGGCTGGAGCTGAACGATCTGGACGGTGAAGAGCAGCCCTATATCGACGATTGCCTTGGGGCTCTCGCAATCCTTGAGGAGGCGTTGCGATGACCTTGGAGGAGATCAAAGCAACAGTGGACGCGGGCAACCGCGTTCACTGGATCAACAGCGGATATTTGGTGACGCGAGATGACCTCGGGCAATACCTCATCACCTTCACACAGAATGGGTCAGCTATCGGCTTGACCAGTCGGGATGGCACCCGCCTGAATGGCGAGCCTGACGAATTTTCCATCGGGGAAAGTGCAGAGGTTCGCCATGAAGTATTCTGACATCAGGCAAGCGGCCCGAGAGGGCCGCGCCAGCGTGCATCTTCATGGGTTCTGCAATCTGCCCGATGGCGGGCTGGAGTATTGTGATGATCCAGCACTGATTGATGGCTGGGCCATCTATGTCCGAGTTGAGACCCCGGACGACCCGCAACAGCCCTTTGATCTGCACGAGCTGCCCGACCATCAAACCTATGCCAGCGCCGAAGGCGCGGCCCGCACAATAGCGCTGCAACTCCTTGGCGATGCTGAGGCGTGGAACCACGACTAGTGGTGCCATGCCTTGCGCATGTGGCCGGGCTTTGCCCGGCGGTCGCAGACTGTGGCTGCTCCAAACGGAATACAGGCAGTTGATACAATATTATAATATTGAATCAATTATGGCGAAATGCCATAACAGGGCTGCCTGTATGATGCTGGCAAGAAATAGGGGTGATTACTTCACATGGGCCGACCGCGCGCACCACGGCACAAGCGACTGACGCAAAACCAGCGTTTTGCCATCGTGCGCAAGCGTGCCGAAGGGGCGCCGATCGAGGATCTGGCCCGCGAATTCGGCGTCACGACCCGCAGCATCTTTTACACCTTGAAGGCTGATCAAAGTCGCAAGCTTGATGCGCGCGTGCGCTCTGAACTGGTGAATGTCCGGCTGACGCCAAAGGAGCTGGCGAGCTTCGATGCGGTGCTGACACGGCACGATATCGCCAGCCGGGCGGAGGGCTTGCGGCGGTTGATCCACGCGTCAAACGATCTCTTTGTTCCTGACGATGAACTGGCCAATCAGATGCAGGGTCTGTCGGCCTCGCTCAACCGCACTGGCAACAACATCAACCAGATTGCGCAGCGCCTGAACGAGGCAAAGCGCCTGGGCAAGACGCCGCCTTATGGCAATTCTGCCCATGCGCAAGTTCGCGCATTGGCCGGGCTGATCTTCGACATCGCAGACCAGGTTCAAGACATGGCACAGCGCCGCCGCAGCGCGCTGTCCGGCGAGGTTGCCCGCGTTCTGGGAGGCTTTGCCGATGGCCCGGAATAGCGCCGTCGCCGCCGCCCAGGAGGCCTTCTTTGACCGCGACTGGAGCCGCATTCGTGGCAGCGTTCCACGCGCCCGTGCCAAGCAGATGGCGCGCGCCGCCATGGGGCATTCCCCCGCGATCTTTAAAGCCATTCGCGACGGCGGCACACACAACAAAACGCAGCTGCGCAACCAGCTGGAATACCTGACCACCAAGTCGAGCTTTATCATCGACAGCCGTGGCACCTATGACGGTCAGAGCATTCTGTCAGTCAAAGAGGTAGAGCAGGTCACGCGCCGGTTTTCCGCACAATGGAATGAGGGGTTCCATCCCAAGCTGGGGCACACTTCTCATCTGTTGATGGCCTTCCCGATCGGCACGCGTGGCGAAGATGTTGCCGAGATCACGCGCGAGATTTGCGAGCGGTTCTTTCAGGGCAGGGGCAGCCACTTTGACTACATCGCCGCCGTGCACGAGGATAGGGACCACCCGCATGCCCACATCGTTCTGAACCGGCGCAGCAAGGACGGTGAGTTCTTCTTTCTGAAGGAAGGGCACCACTTCAACTACGACAGTTTTCGCGAGGCGATGGTCGAGGTGTCGGACCGCTATGGGCTGAGGCTTGAGGCGACGCGAAAGCTAGAGCGCGGGATCACGACGCAGAGGCCGAGCGATGTAGAGCAGCGTCGCGCAGAAGCCGCCGGTGAGAAGCCCACCGAGCGTGAGCGCGTCGGGCCAGAGCTTGAACGTGCCTTGGCTGAGGTGGCGCACAATGCGCGGCTCTATCGGGGTCTGGCGGCCGAGGCCTCGCGCGAGAACCAGCATGACATTGCAGCGGCCTTGGATAGGGCCGCGACGCTCTTGGCTGAGGGCAATCCAATTGAAGCAGATGGAAAGGTATATGGCATGGCCGAAGAACAGCAATCGTTTGATGAGGTCGTGGACGCCTTTCACGACAAGATCAACCAAGCCGAACGCATTGTCGCTGAAGCTCCGATCGATCGGCGCGCCGCGCTGGAGCATGAGCTGAACGACATCTATCGTTCACTGTCGCATCTCAGCCCAATGGGAACGCAGTCCCACACCTTGCTCGAAGACGCGTCCAAAAGTGGGGTTTATTCGGCTACGAACATTCAGGCAGAGGCCCAAGGTACGTTGCAGGATTCAGCGCTCGTCGAACGCCTTCAAGAGGCTTTGAGAGGCACCGGCATTGACGCGCAGGATATTACGCGTCGCGTCGAAATAGGCGCGGGCAATGCCGCACTGGAGCGGCAATGGCTTGGCCAGGATTTGAAGGCGATTGCCGAGAAGGAAGGCTTTGACCTGTCACGCGCCGATGACCTCGAGAAAGCGATTGACCGCCTCGACCAGGTGCACAGTGGTCTGGGCCGTTTGTTGGCCGATGCTGAGGTTCTCAAGGACAGTGGGGCGGTGGAGACCGAACGGCAGGAAGCCATAGTCGACAGGTTGCCGCCGACCACTTCTGACATCCTGAGCCGTATGAGGGACGACCCAACAGCTGATCCTTTCCACAGCGATCTAGAACGCGAGACCTTGCGTGCCGAGCTGGAGGAACTGGTCGGTGAAGAGGGTACCCCGGACTTGGCGATTGGCGATGAGACCACGCTGGAGGAAAATATCGAAGACCGCCTGGACCGGCTCTATGCGACCAAGGCATATCTCCAGAGCGATGCCGCTCTGGCGAACAGCATGGCGATGGAACACGTCCTAGATGAAATCGCCAATGAAGAAATTGATGTTCAACGCGAGCGGCATGTTGATGCCGACGGCGAAAAGGGTGTGACGCATGGGTAAGACGCGGATCGCACTTGGCGTCATGAGCTTTGCTCTTCTCGGCGCGGTGCTGGGGTATGTTCTGGCGTCGGCCTTTCTGACGTTCCGCTGGTTCGGGGTCGGGGTGGATATCGATTTCCTGATGTTGGCGCGCAGTTATGGAGTTCTTCGATCTACCCATCCGGGCGAGATGCAGATCGTTCACTTGATCGTCGGGATTAGTACCGGTGCCGGTGTCTTGCTCAGCGCTGTGCTGATGAACGACGCACTGACCAAGTTCGGTGAAACCCACTGGCAGCACATGTCCGAGATGAGGCGCAACGGCTTCTTCGGCAAGCCTGGCCACGGCTTTGTCCTCGGCAAAATGGGCAAGCCTAAGAGTCGGAAGCCGTTTGTCATGTCCAAGGTTTTTCCCCATGCCCTGATCGTGGCCCCAACCGGACGCGGCAAAACGACGGGGTTCGTCATCCCGAACCTTCTTACCTATCAGGGCAGTGCGGTGGTGCTCGACGTCAAGGGCGAAAATTTCGAGGCGACGGCGCGCCACAGGGCCGCGCAGGGCGACAAGGTGTTCCGGTTCGCGCCAACAGATTGGAAAGATGGCCGCTCGCACCGGTACAATCCCTTGCTACGCATATCGGCGCTGGAAAACGTCGACCGCCAGCAGATGGAGCTGCAACTTCTGGCTTCGCTGTTCCTGCAGGCTGACAACGACCGCGTCCAAGGCCTTCTCGATGGCGGTATCGATCTGTTCGTGGCGGCAGGGCTTTTGGCGTTCGAGCGAAAGCAGCCGACTCTGGGCGAAATCTATCGCATCACTGCATCGGGCGGGGACAAGCAGAAGGAGTATCGCCGCCGCGCCGACGAAGTGGTCAATCCCGCTGCCAAGCTAATCTTCATGCGCATGGCCTCGACCAACAACGACACGCTCACCTCTTATCTGTCGCTCTTGATGACGTCCGGCCTGAAGCAGTGGTCAAACCCCGCCGTCGACCGTGCGACCGCAACGTCAGACTTCGATTTCCGCGACATCCGAAAGACACCGTTCACGGTCTATCTTGTGGTCGAACCGCTTATGGTGAAACCCCTCGCTCCGCTGATCCGATTGTTCTTCTCGGACTTGCTGGCATCACTGCAGGACCATGAACCTGGAAAGGACGAGCCTTGGCCGGTGATGATTATGCTCGATGAGTTCAACCGCTTGGGCAAAATGCCGATCGTGCTCGACAGCATCGAAACCCTGCGATCCTACCGCGCCAACCTCGCAATCGTCACACAGACGATCCCGGCTTTGGACGAAATCTACGGAGAAAATGCCCGCCGTGCCCTGCAGGGCAACGCGGGTATCAAGCTCTATCTGACCCCTTCAGATGAAAAGACCATCGAAGAGCTCAGCAAAGCCGTCGGCAAAACAACCAAGCGCGTTGTGACCCGTTCGCGATCAGTCGGCCGTAACCCCTTCGCCGGGCGCAGCATGTCTGAACGGACCGAAGAAACCGCGTTGCTGCCAGAGGACGAGGCTCGGCGCATGGATCTTGACGACATCGTTTTGGTCGTCGACGCGCAAATGCCTGTCCGCGCCAAGCGGATCAAATACTATGACGACCGGTTCTTTAAGCAGATATTCGACAAGCAGACAGGCGATCTGCCATCTCCCTCGGCAGGAGACCAGATGCGCGGGCTGCAAGGGCAGATCAAGGCACTGGAAGCTAAGATTGGAGCGCTTGAGATGCCGAAAGCGGTTTCAGATGACGGATTTAAAGGCGGAGGAAAGCGCCGAGAAGAGATCGATGATTTGGCTAACGCAGAGCGGGGGGTGACGCCCGGCGATCAGCCCGGTTTGGGAGAGTATCGGGAAGGTACTGAACGTGTGGAAAGATTTATGGAAGAGGCGGCTGAAAGATGAATGACGCATTGCGGGGCACCATCGTGCTGCCGTGCTAAACGGCAACTGAAAACCGTGCTAGCAAGTTCAAACCACGAAAGTGGGCATAGCGGTTAACGGAGTCGGTCAACAATTTGGCTACGTTCCGGCCGCTTACAGCAGTACGACAGGGAGAGTCTGGAACTTGCTCTGGGCAAGCTACCACCTTCATAAAGCAAAAAGCTTGCTCTATTTTGGGTTGTTTTATCGATGTGAATTCATGACGCTGAGGCGGACCAAGAGATTTAGAGAAAGAATCAATAAATTTGACAGTACCTGATCATATCGCATGGCTACATAATACCGGCGAAACTGTTGTGACGGTAGACGGCCGCGAAGTTGAAATCTGGGTTTTACAGCACGCCGATAACCCATCGATCCTATCGAATTGGGCCACCCACTACCGAAACCACTACTGCCGCGATGAAGATCTGCCTGATCTGGTCGCGGATACGGGACTATCGAACGCCGACTTTCTGACCTGCATCAAGTTTCCAGACACGGCAGCGGCCCCTGGACCCAGTACGCGCGCGGGTGACTTCGGTGAAATCCTGGTGGCGGATTTTGTCGAATACGTCCTGGGGTACTGGTGCCCTCGGCAAGGTCGATTTGAGGATCGTGAAAACCGTAATGTGCCTTCCAACGGCACAGATGTGATCGGGTTCCGCTTTATTGAAGACGAGCCAAGTCCCGACGACGAATTGCTGGTTATCGAGTCGAAAGCCGGATTTCGGCCAACGGTTATCAATCGCCTACAACAGGCGATCAATGATTCCAGCAAGGACCTTGTCCGTGAAGCGATGTCATTGAGCGCCATCAAACAGAGACTACTCAAGATTAACCGCGATGATGCCTTGAAGGTTGGGCGTTTTCAGAACCAGGCTGACAAGCCGTTCAAGCGAACCAATGCCGCAGTTGCTGTGCTGGACAATGAGATATTCAACGATATGGCGCTTGACGAGTCAGACGCATCGGAACACCCGAACGGGGACAATCTCCGGCTAATTGTCATTCGAGGAACATCGATGATGGACCTCGTACACGCACTTTATGCGAGGGCTGCAAATGAGGCCTGAGCGGGAATCGCGACTAATCCTTTCCGCCGTTCAAGCGCGCGCGAAAATGTATGAGTTTCGTGCAGCCGAAGAGGATCATGTCCCGTTCAGGCGAGCGCCAGAGACGCTCTTCCCATTGGCTGTTGGTATTCTGCATGACGCAGCAGGCGCTATCGCCGACCTTTTTGTAGATCGGTCAGAAGGTCCTGTCATCCCCTCCGCTTGGGAAGAGGATGATGGTTCGATTGCGCAGATGATCCGGTTCTCGGCGTCGTTCTTTGACGCGTATTTAGAGTCGCAGCTGAATGCCGAACTCACAACCGAGTTCTCGACGCTCTGTGGGGCATCCTATTACCTAGCAGACAGTGTTGGAAGTGCCGTGGTTGTCGCCCAAAGGTCCGAAGCACCCTCTTTAGAACTAGGGCATGGCCTTTCACGGGTGGCTTGGCATATCCTTCGGGGCGACGTCAGTCCCGTCGAGGGGGAAGCTAAACATGCCGAATTCGGCAATCGTCTGCTTACCGCTATGACTCGGCACTTCAGCCTTGAAATAGACGCCCAAGAGGAAATCCGCTCTTTGTGTGCTGAATTGCGGGTAAGTGTTTATGATAACGGATCGGCCCGTGAAGTCGTTTACGCGGATATCGTAACGGCACTCTGCGCGCGCAAGCTGGAGAACGCAGCTCGCACAATTCTGCCACCATCATCGGGCTTGCCGCATGATTTGTGGGCCCAAGCTTTACGTAAGCCGCGCTTTCCCAAAGAGCTATGGCCAGCTCAGAGAAGGATTGCAGAGGCTGGCCTACTAAAAGGAAACTCTGGCGTCGTGCAGATGCCCACAAGTGCGGGCAAAACGCGCGCGACCGAGTTGATCATCAGGTCAGTTTTTTTATCGGGGCGCTCGAACTTGGCTGTGATTGTCGCCCCGTTTCGTTCGCTATGTAACGATATTCGTTCCGATATGGTGGGGGCGTTTGTGGGAGAGGACGTCGCTATCGACGAAGTCTCAGACTCATTTTTGCTCGATGTCGATCTCGCAGGAGTTCTTGCGAAGCGATCGGTTATGATCGTGACACCAGAAAAGATGCTCTACATGCTAAGGCGAGCGCCCGAACTTGCGGAGAGAATCGGCCTCGTTATCTATGATGAGGGCCACCAGTTCGAAGGCTTCGCACGCGGTCCGACCTACGAGTTGCTGCTTTCATCGTTGCGGATGACTTTGCAACAGGAAGCGCAGGTGGTCCTGATTTCTGCCGTCATTGGCAATGCGCCGGTTATAGCAGAATGGCTTGTCGACGACGCCAATGCGGTGATCAGCGGTGAGGGTTTGCTACCGACCACCAAGAGCATCGCCTTTGCAAGTTGGCAATTCGAACGCGGGCTTTTGCGATATGTGAGTCCAGACGATCCTGAACAGCAAGAGTTTTTTGTCCCTCGCGTCGTGACACAAACCAATCTTGCCCTAAAGCCTCGTGAGCGCGTAGCACGCGTTTTCCCGAAACGGGGCGGTACTGGCGAGAGTGCGGAGGTCGGATTGTATTTGGGACTGCACTTGGTCGAGCGCGGCAGTGTGGCACTGTTTTGCGGAACCAAGGAATCCGTCATTTCACTATGTGGACGGGCAGCGGATATATTTGATCGGGGAGTCGCACTATCGCGCCCACTTGATGTTTCCGACGCGGCCGAGATCGCGCGTCTCTCGCACCTCGCAAAACTAAACCTCGGCGAGGACCAAGATGTGACCCAAGCGTCAGAGTTGGGGATTCTTGCTCATCACGGCAACACTCCGCAGGGACTGCGTCTCTCAGTCGAACATGCCAT
This sequence comes from Leisingera sp. XS_AS12, assembly GCF_041224635.1. Lineage (NCBI taxonomy): Bacteria > Pseudomonadati > Pseudomonadota > Alphaproteobacteria > Rhodobacterales > Roseobacteraceae > Leisingera > Leisingera sp. XS_AS12. The sequence goes on along the minus strand of NZ_JBGFGM010000107.1, from coordinate 118,197 downwards.
GAAGGAAGGGCACGCAAAATTTGTTATTTGCACCTCGACGCTGGCGCAAGGCGTCAATTTTCCAATTCGGTACCTTATCGTCTCGGCAACCCAGCAGGGCAAAGAGAAGATAAAGGTGCGCGACTTCCACAACCTTATGGGCAGAGCCGGACGGGCCGGAATGCACACAGAGGGTAGTGTAATTTTTTCGGCACCATCTATTTACGATCAGCGGGGCAATATCGATGGGCGCTGGCGTTGGAATTCCACCAAGAATCTCCTGGATCCCACACGCGCCGAGCCATCGCGCAGCAGCATCCTGAACTTGTTCGATGATTACGAACAGACCGCCAGGCTCCGGCTCACTTTTCAAGTGGGTTGGCTGGACCTTGCCTTTGCAACGCATTCCGACATCGACGCTGCAGTAACCTCGATCAAACGGAGATTTGATTGGGTCGACATTGATAGATTCAAAACTTTCGTCGCCGATCGCGCACGCGCCATTCAGCGCATTGCCACCTATCTAGCGGCTTACGTGGATTTTTCGAGCGACCAAGCAGGCGAACGGATCGACGAACTTACCCGCAACACGTTGGCATGGCACTTGGCTGACGAAGCCACGCGCGAAAACCTTCTCGAAGTTTTCCACATGACTGGGAGAGCTATCAAGGAAGCTGGTGACGATGCTCTACGCGCTTTGATCAGAAAATCTCCACTTCCACCTGCAGACGTTTTTGCTCTACGTGATTGGACAAACGCTAACATTCAAGCGCTTGTGGATGCGGCAGAACGTGGTGAACTTGTCGATGCAGTCTTTGTGGAGGTCCGTCAATACGTCACCTCCAAAGCCCTGACCAAGCTCACTGACCAAAACCAAATCCTGCCCACATTGAAGGCATGGATGGCTGGTGAGTCATTTGACACTATTGGGCAGGCGCTGCGTGCTGCCAATGTTCGGACTAGCAATCGGCATATTACAGCAAACCATGTAGTGGCCATCTGCGAAGGCGGTTTTGGGTTCGATCTCGCAATGGTCGTGGCATCGATTGCCGACCTCGTTGAACCTCGAGATCCAACCCTCCACGAACAGCTGCTGTTGCTTCAGCGGCAGATAAAGAATGGACTGAGCAACACAACAGCGCTCGCCTTTTATGAAGCTGGTTTCAAGGATCGCGTGGTTGCTCAGGCACTGGCAACCTCATTTGGTGATATAAACGATCGCCATGGTGTCCGTCGTGTTTGCCGCGATCAGCAAGACGAGTTGAATACGGTTCTCGATGCGTTCCCAGCATATTTCCAAAGTGTTGTGGAAGAACTGCGGCGTTGAGTTGAGCACGTCAAGCAGAACCGCTGGTTTCGTACTTGCGGCAGTTGAAATACTGCTCCCCCCCACGAATGACGCGGGAGGGCTTCGTGCGGGCTTTCGCGCTTGAAAATGGAGGTCGTTAAGTGGCGAAAGCACTTGAAACCCATCTTGTGAAAACGTATTTCTGGTTTGAGTTGCCGCCCCAGCCTCCCCCCTCCGACGGGAAAGTATTCAACATGCAGGGTTTGAAATAGAGCTTTTTCTGTTCGAGCGCACACATAAGGAGGGATTGTGTATTTTTGCTCGCAATAGGAGAAACTCAAATGAACCTATCTGCACCGATCAATGAACTTAGACGCAAGGCAAGGCTGTTGCGCCGCTCTGAGGATATCCCGCTCAATCAAGCGTATGCGCGTATCGCCAACGAAGAAGGCTATGCGAGCTGGGGGCTCTTAATCCGCGACTATGAAGCGCAGAAGCCAAAGCCGAATGCGCGACCTCGGACAGGCTATCAGATCACTTCGCTGCCAGTCGATGACGGCTACCGTAGAGAAGCGATAGAGCTGGCCAACAGCACATTTGAAATGGTGATAAGTCGGATTGAGCCCGATAACCCAGTGGAAACGCGGCGGCTCTGGGATGCGGCAGAGTACGTCGATCATCACCATTTAAGCTCTGATATGCTTCCAATTGATAGCGAATACGCCCTTTCTTTGATCGAAGCGTTTCTGGTCCATTACGTAATCGATCTCGCTGTTCAAGCAGATCGTAAGGCGGAAGCTTAACTTAGACCAACCTTTGGTTGGGGGGGGTATGTTCCCCCAGCCTGCTATGAATGGCGGGTACGGGCCGATTTCACTCCAACCGCTTCGCCCGTTCAGCAACCCTCTGAACCATCGAAACAGTCGCACCACCAGCCTGCCGCATCCCAGCCCCAGCGATCTCAGCATTCGACCTCGTCCCAAACCGCGCCCGTGCCCGTGAGCCCTTGGTTCCGATCAAGCCCTTTGCGAACCCACCAGGGCCGGGAATGCTTGGCGGTCCGGCCATCATGAAATTGCCTGAGATTGAGCGGACGATCAGCGGGGTGGCGATGATCATGCCGCCTGCGAGGAACATCATCATGAAAAAGGGTACCAGCGCGCCGATGTTGCTCGCGCCGGAAGGATCTCCGAGTTCGGTCATCAGCGAGCGCGACATTCCGATGACCGTCGAAAACACGCCCGCGATCACGAGGGGGTAGAGCGCGTAGGACACCGTGCTGGACAGCCAGCGATGGAAATAGTCCTTGCTGACATCAAAAAGCGAAAGCGCGATCATGATCGGGGCGATGCCGATCATGAAGGTCAGCATGATCTTCGCGAAAATCAGAACAAGCCCGCAGAGCGCGCCGATGACGCCTAGGAGGAATGCGCCGATCGCGCCGATGAGGGCTCCGGCCATCCAATGCATGTTGTCACCGGCCGCGTTCAGGTAGTCGCCAAACTCCTCGATGAGGTCGTCAAAGGCCCCGGCAAAGTAGGATGCACCTGCGCCGCCGCCGCCGAGCCCTGCCACCATGCCGCCTGCGAGCTGGTCGATCCCGTTGATGAGGGCGCTGGCCACCGCGTTGAATTGGACCCAATTCATCGCAAAGAGGGTGATGAGCATAAGCTTGAGGGCGAACCAGAAGGCAGTCCGCCCATCCATGGATTTGTACTGAAACACCATGTTGAGGAAGACGCCGATCACGGCGAGCGTCGAAGCCACGGCAATGACGCCGCCCAGCTGTCCGGCGACGTTGCCAAAGGTGGTTTGGGCCGCGTCTTCCAGAAAGCTGTCGGTTGTCTCAACCATCCAGGTGACGACGCCCATGGGATCCCCCTCGGTTAGGTTTAGGCGCTCGCGCCGGTGCGACGTTTCAGGAAGCTCTTCAGGATGTGCTCGCCGTCAAAATCCGGCACGACGGAGACTAACTCCCAACCATCCTGACCAAGGGCCGTCAGCTGCGCTTCGATCTTCGGTGGCTTTGTCTTGGCGGTGTTGATCTGTTCAATCTTGTATTCAAACATGGGCTGTTTCCTTTGAATGGGCCGGATCAACCGGCAGGTAGAATTCGGTGATGCCGCGCGCGCCTTCATGGCGTCCGGCCTGGATAATCACATCTATTGAGCGGGTGATGTAGCCGTTCATGTCCTGATAGGTCATGGGCAAGTCGGTTTTCAGGGCGGCGATGGCGAGGCGCTGCACGGCCAGCTGAGGGGTTTCCGCATGCAGGGTGGTGAGTGAGCCACCATGGCCGGTGTTGATCGCCTCGAGGAAGGTCATGGCCTCTTTGCCGCGTACTTCGCCCAAGACGATACGGTCCGGCCGCATGCGCAGGGTGGAGGTCAGCAGGACATCAGCGCTGCGCGTGGCTTCATCGCGGTCACACATCAGGGTGACGACATTGGGCTGCGTTGGGCGTAGCTCGGCGGCTTCTTCGATGGTGATGATACGCTCGTCGGTGGGCACGAAAGAGAGGATCTTGCGTGCTGTGACGGTCTTGCCGGTGGAGGTTCCGCCGGACACAATCATATTGAGCTTGTGGGTGACGCAGAACTTGATCGCGGCGTCGATGTCGCCGGTGGCCACGACATCGCGCAGCTCGGCATTGCGCTTGCGTCGTGCTCCTTCGTTGCTGCGCTCTTTTCCGAAGAGATAGGACAGCTTGATCTGCTCCAATGGCAGGTCGGCGAAGAACCGTAGGGAAATCGCGTAACCGCCATCAACGGCGGGGGGCTGGGTGACTTGCGCGCGGATTGGGCGGTCACGGTAGGTGATGCTGACCGAGACGATAGGCTTGGTCCGGCTGAGCGTGGTGTTCGCGGCAGAAGCAATCTGATTGCCCAAGTCTTTGATCTCGTTCGGTGAGAGCCGTCGATTGATGGACCGCATGAAGTGATCGCCCTGAAACTCGGCCCACAGCGAGCCGTCAGGGTTGATGCAAAGTTCGATCAACTTGGGATCACGCGCCTCGGGGATCTTGTCCATCGAGCTTTGCAGATAGCTGGCCGCCATAATTAAAAAATCTCCAGATCACGATCGACCATCACGGTGACACGGGCACCTTGATCGACATAGATCACGGGCGAGACGGAGAGATATTCGCCAATCACGCTTTGCGCGCTGTCTTGCAGGTCTTCGCCAATGCCTTCCAAGACATCAGAGGCGATCTCATCTTCGGTATTCTGGGCTGCCACGGCGGGCAAGGCTCCGATCAGCGAAATCAGGGCGGCTGACCCGAACCGAGTGCCAAAGCGGCTGTCGACAAAGCCGGTTGTGCCGGACCGCCCGAGTTCATCACCACCAAAAGCACTGATTTCAACGGTCTGGTTGCTGGGGAGAATGATCCGGTCCCAGGCGATCGTCACGCGTTGCTGTGCGATGTCGAGGCCGGATTGATACCGCCCGATCAGACGCGCACCGCGCGGAATCAGGATCTGCGTGCCGTCATAGGCATGGACATCTTCCGATACCATCGCGCGGACCTGACCGGCGAGCGAGCTGTCGATCGCCGTCTCCAACACGGCCTGGATCATCGTGCCTTGAACGATCGTGTTTGACGGGTTCACGATCAACTGGGCCTGTGTAACCTCGGCTGGTTCAGCGCCATTGCGGACAAAGTCTGTGTCGCCATCAAGTCGCCGTTGCTGTGCAGCGGTTTCATTGTTGCCGCTGCCCGAGCCGCCGAAAGCAATGATTGGGCTGGCGATACGGGCTTGCAGCTCTTCAAGCTCGGCTTGCCGCCGCCGTTCTAGCTCCTGAATGCGCAGCTCCTCGGCCGTGGGGCCGGTTGGTGCTAGCGTGCGCGGGGTTTCCAGGCGCGCGAGCTCAAGATCATTCTGCAGTCGCTGGATTTGTCGGGCACGTTCTTCCAACTCTTCGCGCAAAGCGGCTTGCGTTGCTGCTGCCTCGCTGCGCAGGGCATCGATCTCTGCTCCCAAGGTATCCAATGCTTGTGTGTCGACGGTAGGGGCTTCAGGTGCTGGCGCATTGCGCAGGGCTTCAAGTTCGGTGCGCATGGCGTCCATTTGCGCGCGCAGTTCGTCTGTTGCGTTGTCTGGTTCCGGTTCCGGCGGCGGGGTTGTGTCAATCGGTGCGGGCGTGGGCTCGAGCGTACCAAAACCCGGTCCGGCTGCTTGGAACTCATCAGGAGACGCAGTTTCCATGCTTTCGGGTTCAGAGCTGCCAGAAAGCAATAGTAAGAGCCCGCCAAGAGTCGCGATTGCCCCAATGCCTAAGGTGAGGGCGAAAAAAGATGGTCGCGTTTTTGGGTTTTGTGTTTTTCCTTCAAGCGCTTCAAGGCGTTTCTTAAGCTCAGCTGTTTCACTCATTGTGGTTTGCCTCGCTCATCTCTTGGACGCAGATTTCATCCTCGCCGAGCCTGAGAACCCATCGATCGCTGACACCTGACACACGGATCACACCATCAGGTCGGGCCAGAGCATTCACACTGCGCTCATTGCCAGCAGACCAGCGAAAGATTGCGGGCAACGGCGCGTTTGCGGCAAAGCGGAAATAGGTGAAAGTGCCGTCGTCCCAGATTTCGCGTGGGGTGATCTCGGATTGCGCGCTGACGCCATAGGCGTGGTTTGCTGGCGCGGTTGAAGCAACACCGGATTGCCGTGGTGAGGCCTCGGGATAGGTGAAGCGAATGACGTAAAAAGTCGGCGAACTCGCTTCGGTCACATTGAAATAGTAACTGCGCCGGTTGGTATAGACGGTGATGTTGGTATGTGCGCCGCGCGTGACGGGCTTGATCGCAAAAGCCTGACCGCCTGGCACGCCGTCCAAAAGGAAGCCTTCAGTGTCGCCCGCAATGATCGAGCGGATGGTCTCGCCTTGGCCGAATTCAATGCTGGTCACATGGGTCAGGCTGGTGCGGATGCGATAGACCTGCCCATCCTGATAGGTGGCGAGCCGGACGCGGGCATCATAGGGGCCTTGGCGCGGCTGGGTTTCTGCATAGGCAGTGCTAGCGAGTGAAATTAGGACGGCGAGGGTCAGGAACAGGCGGCGCATTGGTTACTCCAAACGATCCGAGCGGATCGCATATTCGGTGACAGTGAAGCCGAAGGGGTTCTGCCAGACATCATCGATCGACCGGCTATTCTCGGGCCGAAACTCAAACATCAGGGTTGCGGTGAAGAGCCCGTTTTGACTGCCACGCGGTGAATTTAGCCGCTTACGCAGACGCACCTGGGCACGGTTAGCGCTGATATGAGTGATCGACAGAACCTCAACATCAAGCCGCGCATCTGTGCCGTAGCTGTCCGGTGGATAGGCCTCATGGCCGCTGGTCCAAAGCGCGCGCAGCCCTGCAGCGGCCGCACCGTCCGACTGGTCCAGGACCCGCCGCACCCGCACGTCATTGTCGAGCTGATTGTATGTCTCTCGATCAATGACATAGCGGTAGACCTGTGCCTCGATGATAGCGGGGCGTTCCGTGAGTGAGACCGCTTCAACCATGGCATTGGGGAGGGCCATGCCGGTTTCGCTATCAAAGGGCACGATCATGGGCGGCGGGTCCGCGTCGAGCAGGGCCACGAGGGCGGCGGCGAGGCAACCTGCCATGCCAAACGCCATGCCTGTCAGCCCCAATTTCTGCCACATGAGCTCGCGTCGTCGTGCGCCGTAGACGAGCTCTTCTTCTATGATTTCTACCTCGCCGTTCATGCGATCAGTCCGCGCGCAGGTCTGGCAGGGTGAAGTCCATGTAGCGGCGCTCTTCGGCCAGCGTGGCGGCATCCACCACGCCGGATTGGCCCGCACCAACGGTCTGGATGGCTTCAAGCTCCCACATGCGCGTCATGGCAATGGCCAACTCTGCCGTGACGCGCGTGTTGTGATCGACGGCTTCCTTGAGCGTTTCCATGTCTGGGATCAGTGAGACCAGCTGCTCGACCCGTTCAAGAGATTGCGCGGCCTCGTCATAGCTGTTCTCGGCCGCCGCTGACATAACGGCCCCAGTGCCCGCCTGGCTGGCAATGCGTTCCGCCCCCGGATTGCCGCTGCTAGCCATGTCAGAGAGGGTGTCTTGGTCAAAACCTGCTTCCTCCAATGCTTGCGTCATGCGCCCTTCCATCTGAGGGGCCGCATTGCCGATAAGGCCGCTGAAGTCGCCGCTTTGGATTTGCCGTATGGTGCCAAGGAGATCGCCGAATTCTTGGTCTAGGAGGCCGTCGAGATCACCACCCATGGCCATCTCGATAATATCCGTCGCGCCGGTCAGGGCCGCATAGGTCTCATTGAGCGTGTCGAGTTGCTGCTGCACCAGATCGAGCTGCTCGAGAAGCGTGTCGAGCTGGTCGGTCTGGATCCCGAAATCCTCCAGCATCTGCTGCAGTTGGCGAATTTCCTGCGCGATGTTGCGCGTGTCGACCGTGGGGACACCTTGGGCAAATAGGGGTGAGGCAACCAACAGCGCGCAAGTGGCAACGGTAGTAAGAAAGCGGATCATCGGAATGCCTCCAGATCGAATTGCATGAAGTCTTGTTCGCGGGCCTGCGCGGCCGCCATGGCCAGCTCAGTCGCGCTAAGCGGGCGGGTATGGGCGGCTTTGAGGCGCGTGCGGATCGCGATCAGGCGAGCGAGCTCGGCCCGCGCATAGGTGTTGAGCGACATGGCCGCGTGAATGTCATCTGTCTCACCAATGCGGGTGATGATGTTCTGCACGCGCAGCGCGGCTGCTTGCACTGAGACCAAGGAGTAGTCGCCATAGATCCCTGCGCCGAACGAGGTCAGGCTCATGGTGGAATCGGCGAGCAGAACTGAGTCGATGGTGCCAAGCGCATCAACGCCGCCGACGCGGGCAAGGTAGAGATTGTAGCGCTCGGGGATCACCTGAACGTAGTGCTGGGTTTCGGCAAACGGCGGCACGCCGCCGTAGCGCTGCACATTGCCGGGACCGGCATTGTAGGCCGCGAGCCCGTGAATGATGTTGCCGTCAAACATGGCAAGCATCTGCGCCAGATAACGCGCGCCACCGATGACCTGGATGTAGGGGTTTTCATAGTAGGCCGGGTAAATCCCGAGATCCTGCGCTGTGCCGGGCATGATCTGGGTCAGGCCGAATGCGCCGACCGGGGACCGTGCGCCGATTGTGAAGCGGCTTTCTTGCCAGATCAGCGCCTGCAACAGGCAACGCCATTGCTTGGGCGAGAGACCCGCCGCGCGCACGCCAGACATGTGGTGCGTTTCCTGAGCCGCGCGAATGATCAGCTCTTCAATCGATCCCGAGGCATCGCCGAACATCTGGGCTGCGCCTGGGTTTGGGTCGACCGAACCATAGAGCGTGTCTGCAGCGCTCTCAGGCGATGAACCAGCTTCCAGGCTTGCGACCAGTGCGCCTGAGTTCCCGCTGGCAAGCGTCGAGGCATCGAGAATGTCTTCTAGCGCTTGAAGTTGTTCATGTTCGAGCTCTTCGAGCTCTTCTTCTTTGGTCAGCCGATCTCGCTGCAGAGCCAGATCTTGTTCGCCCTGCTGCAGCACGCGCTCGCGCTGCAAGAACATGCCCGCATCAAAGGTCGGCACGCCTTGGGCATAGGCAAATGGCGCGGCGAGCGACACCAAGCCTGCAAAGATATGCAGGCAATGCTTACTCACCGAGACCACCAATCGGTCCGAGCAGCTCGAAATTGCAGTTACTGCGGCTGACTTCGGCAAACGAATTGAAGCATTTTGCTTCCGACGGCCGGTATTCCGCGCAGGCTGTCAGAGTCAAAAGGGTGAGGGTAAGCACGCAAAGTCTACGCATCAATCGTTCTCCAAAAATCGAGGTTCTGGCGGTAATCCGCGCCGACCAGCGCTTCGCCTTTTTCCATGCCGCCAAGGATCGTGAGGTAAGGGCCAAGGGCGCTGAGATCAGCGTCAATCACCACCGAGCCTTGATCATCGCGCACCAGCGCCAGACGGGAGTTGCTGCCGGTGCCGAGCAATACGCTGAGCTCTTTTTCAGCGAGGCCCAACATGGTGTAATCACCGGCCGAGGCGCGGATGTTGGGCAGTAGGAGCTGCGTCGGCACGGCCTCGACAATCGTCTTGCCGGTGCGGGTTTTTTCAAGCTGGCTTGCGTATTGGGTCATCATCACGACAACCGCGTTCTGTTTGCGCGCCGTGACCAGCCAGTTGCTCAGCCGGTCCGCAAAATACGGGTTGTCGAGTGCTTTCCAGGCCTCATCGATGATGATCAACGTCGGCTTGCGGTCCTCGATTACACGCTCCACCCGCCGAAACAGATAGGACAGGACCGCCATGCGTTCTTTCTCGCTTTCACTGTCGAGAATGCCGGTAAGGTCGAACCCGACGACATCACCATCGAGCGAAAAAGTATCCTCAGAGCTTTGCCCGAAAATCCAACCGTAGCGGCCGTCTGCGGTCCATTCCTGGATCCGCTCGAACAGATCCCCTTCATCCGCCCCGGCCACAAAGAGGGAGGCCAAATCCTGCCAGTTGCGCAGCGTGGCATCGCTGGCTCCGGCGTTCTGGCGCACCACTTCTTGGATGCGATTAATTTGAACTGGGCTCAGGGGCTTGTCGGAGCGATGCAAAAGGGTGGCCAACCAATCGGAGAGCCAGGCTTGCCCGCGCCCGTCGATTTCTGTGCGCAGTGGGTTGAGGCCAGTGGCTTCACCTGCCTTGATGGCGCTGTAGCGCCCGCCATTGGCGCGTACGGCCATTTCCATGCCAGCGCGATAGTCGAAGACAAACACGCGTGCGTCGCAGCGCCGGGCTTGGGTCATGAGGAAGGCTGACAACACCGACTTGCCGGAGCCAGGACGACCGAGGATCAAGGTGTGCCCACCGGTCGGCTCTTTGTCCGGCTGACCTGTCTCATGGTAGTTGAACAGGAAGCCCGAACGCTCCGGCGTCGGGAAGAGAGTGATCGGCTTGCCCCAAGGCACTTTGTGTCCGGGTTTGCCCAGTTGACCGCGATGCAGCGCTGCGAGATCAGCAAAATTCGTGTTGGTGATGGCGGCCTTGCGGCTGCGCATCTGCCCATTGCCCGGATGCTGCGCGAAATAATGCGTCCGAGTTGCAAAGCTCTCATTGACAAGATTGACGCCTTCACTGGCCGCGATGTTGCGTACCTCGGAAGCGATGGCTTCCAGCTTTTCCTCGGTCTCGGCGAAAACCGTCACCGTCATGTGATGGTCGCCAAAACTGAGGCGCTTGGATTCCAGATCGTCCAGCGCGTCTACCAGTTCTTCGGCGAGTGAAATCGCGCCGTCATCGCTGGCCTTCATTAGGCGCTGTTGGCGCTTGATCCGGCTGGCCATGATGTTGCTGTTGATCGGCGTGAAGGAGTGTGTGACCACCATGTCGACGGGCAGGTTCAGCTCATCGAACATGGTGCAGTTGGTTTTGGCCGGATAGGTCTTGATCGCAAAGCTGGTGCCAAACCGCTTTCCCGCTGTCCCGTCGTCGAGCGCAAAGCCGCGCCCCTGAAACGTGACACGCGTATTGGCCACATCATCGGCAATGACGCCAAAGCGGGAATTCGCGAAGAGCGGTCGCTCTTGGCCAATATTGAGTGCCCCGAGGAACCCGAGTAATTCGCCGCTTTCAGCGCCGAGCAGGCGCGGGTTCATCTCTGAAAATGACGATAGTAGGAACCCGACGACCTCGCTGAGCTTGCGCAATTGCTTGGCGGTCTGGTCTTTGAGCTGGGCGATCGAGTCTGAGCGTTTCAGGCGCAGCCGCGCGCCCATGGGAGGGCGTTTCAGCACCGTGAGCGTGAGTGTCTTGTCCCGCAGACCCGCCTGCGCCATGGCCACCTGCCAGCGGGTGTCCAGCGCTTGCGCAAACCCTTCCTCGCGAACCGGTGGCAAAGCAGTCTCGATCGCTTTTGAAACCTTGTGCACGTAGAAACTGTACTCCGGCCCGATCTGCGCAATGATCGCTGCAAAAAGCGCGCGGATCTTCTCCAAGTGCGCGTCATCGCTGGTCATGCTGTTGACGCCATCAAGGCGGATGCACTGGAACAGGGCATTGCCGCGCGTGCGGATCGTCACGTCATTCACGAGGCTGACATAGGGCAGCATGCTGGCCATAGGGCGCTCTTTGCGCGCCCAGTCCGGTAGCGTCGCAAGATCATCCGAGGGGTTATGGAGCATAGCTGTCCCCCGAATGGATCTTGCGGTTCGGGGTGGGCGGCGTTTCCTGCAGGGTGGTGACCATCACCTCAAGAAAGGCAGGATCCCAATCGGCCGCTTTCCAAAGTGCGGGATAGGCCAGAGCGGCGATGATGATCACCGGCCAGCTTTGGACCCAAAGAAACAGCAACACAAACCCGAAGAGCCAAACCATTGCATACATGATTGGTAAGCCGATGAGCTTTGGCGGCCGGATCAGGCCCAGGAAGAGGCGGGTTTGCGTTGCCATGCCGGATTTATGCGCCCCAGATGGCGGTCACGATGGTCGGCGCAGCTGCGATGCCTGCGATAGCGACCAGCACCCAAAGAGCCTGGCGGAAATCCAGAATGCCAAAGAGCCAGGAGAGGAACACGCCAATCAGGGCCAGGGTGCCGATCACAATGCCCAAGGGGCCGGTGATCGTGTCGACAATGCCTTGAAGAAGGTTCTGCACCGGGGAGAGATCGATGCTCTGTGCAAGGGCCGGGTTGGCAATCATCAAACTGGCCAGAGCCAGCGACAGGATCGTGCGGAGTTGTGTGTGCATCAGGAGGCTCCAGTCAGTCGGTCACGCACGGCCATGACCCGGCGCACGTGATTTTGGGTTTCTCGGTAGGGAGGGATGCCGCCATAGCGCGTGACCGCGTCTGGTCCCGCGTTATAGGCAGCGAGCGCGAGTTCGGGCGTGCCGAACTGCGCCAGCATCATCAGAAGGTAGCGGGCTGAGCCGTCGAGGTTGGCCTGCCAGTCATGCGGATCCACGCCGAGCTGCGCGGCCGTCGCGTGCATCAGCTGTCCAAGGCCAATCGCGCCTGCGGAACTGCGCGCATTTGGGCGATAGGCGCTTTCGATCTCGATATTGGCTTGGAACAGCGCCTGCCATTCGGAAACGGAGAGGCCAGCACGGCGCAGCGCGGGGTGCCCGCCATAACGATGCGCCGTGCTTTCAATGGCTGACAGGACTTCGGGGCGGGGAACGGCGCGGGCGGGTGCAGGAGGCGGAGCTTCAGGCTCAGGCACTGCAAAAACGATCAGCTCTGGCGGGTTTTCACCAATCCCGTCGACATAGCTTTGCGCAAAACCTGATTGGGGGGATTTGGTCTCCAGCTGGCCATCGGCTCGCATGGAAAGCACGAAGCCTTCGGAATAGGCCGGGGCAGCTAGGAATGCTGCGAAGACGGCAAGTGGCTTAGCCCGCGTCGTCCAACTTGTGAGAGGCGATCTTGCCTTCGAACATGGGGATCGAGACGATCGAAACACCAAGCCCGGCGAGGAAGCTGGATAAGCCGTTGATTGTCTTAAACTCTCGGGCCGCCATGTTGTTACGCGCGGTGACGAGCAGGCGACGCGTCTCGCCATCTGGCGAGACGCAATGCACGGTCCAAACTCCGGACCACTGAGCACCTGTACGTTTGGGCGTAACCCGGCACACAACATCCGCCGAATGACCCTCGGCAAGTAGTGTGCGCAGCCCGTCTTCACTGACAACATTAGGGGCGTCTTGCATCAAATTCATAGGATCGAGCCTTGCAGAATTGTGCATTGGCCCGGCAGTCCCTCATGGACTACCGAACCGATACAATATTATAATCTTGCAATCAATAGGTGCAATTTGAGTTGTTGCGCCCTTCATGCGTTGAAACAAATTTACTGCAACGGAGTGGCTGAGCCAAGATAATATGGGGCTTTTGAAACAAACATGCGTGGCTATGGTCGTTCTGAGCTGGGGATCTGCCGCGATCGCGGGCAGTTGTTTGCCGCCTGCGCCGCCGTGGATGCCGACCGATGCCGATGACGTGCAGGCCTATGCGGATCTGTTGAAGCGCGATGCGGAGGCTTATTTTGCGGATGTCGAGAATTATTTCCGTTGCCTAGATCAGCAGAGGCGAGAGGTCTTCGAGCAAGCGCGCGTGGTCAGTGGAGACTATGCGCGCGTTCTGGAATTCCTGAACGACATGAGGAAATGATACCCGTCCTCAAGTAGAGAAAACTGCCGTTCAACAAAGCTGCCGCGAAGGTCGCCAACGCGGACAAAGCCGACCTTGGATTTTAGGCCTTCGCTGACGCAGTATCCCTTCGCGCGTGCGGCGTACTTGTTGCTGCGGTGCAGTGCATTTCACTCGAACGGTCGTTCACAGATATCAGATTTTCCCGTTCCGATATCGTGCTTTCGCGGCTGCTCATTCCGATCATCCAGATGCGGACTATGCGACTCAGTTCTGCCGCGGAGATATACCCTAACCGATCGTATGATGCAGCTCAGATCGGTCGAAACGATTTTGATCTCGCGCAACGGGTCATCTCGACCTCCAAGTCGAGAGGCACCTTTGAAAGTTTGCGAGCAGAGCTATCAAGGTCGTAGCCGGTCAAGGTCAGTCGGGCTTGTCATTGGTCACAGCCAGTTCGCCAAGCGATATTTCTGGCTTCATGATGTGCAGTTTTTCCATTTCGGCAGCAGAGTGTTCCAAAGTCTCAAGGATCGTCCGAGCGGCTTGCTCGCCAATCTGTTTGCGCGCTGTCCGCGAAGTTGCGATCTTGCCGGGAAACCCTTCGATGAGACCCAAACCGTTGAAACCCGCTAGCGCGACGTCACCTGGAACGTCGATGCCTTCGGCAATGCAGTGACAGAGGCCGCCAAACGCAAGATCATCGTTTGAAAAGTAGATGCAATCAAGATCGGGCTGTCGTTTCAGAAGGTCGGCAGTCAAACGGCGACCGCAATCGACAGCTGAAAGCGCAGTCACATCGACCGGCAAATCCGATCCATCAATAATGCCGGCGAAGGCGAGTCCATGTTCGCGCAGTGCGCTTTGGAAACCTTGTTTCCGTTTCGCGGCCCTAAGGTCCTTGTCGAGGTTGCGCCCCACGTAGCCAAAGCGCCGTAAGCCTGTCTCAAACAGGGCGACAGCAATGTCATGGCCGGCCTCGCTATGCGAAAATCCGACACAGGCGTCGACAGGATGGCCGTCGATATCCATGATTTGTACGATCGGAACGCCTGCGTCTTTCAGCAGCTGGCGGGTTTCGGGTGGTTGGTCAATCCCGGTCACGATCAACCCGGCAGGGCGCCAAGACAGCATGTTTCGCAAGGTTTCGTATTCCGTTTCGGGGTCATAGTCGGTGACCCCGAAAACCGGCTGTAGCAAGGTGCCCTTCAACGCATTGGTTACCCCGGACATGACTTGGGGAAACACGATGTTTGACAGGCTGGGCACCACGACGCCGATCAGGTCGGTGTGTTTGCTCGAGAGGGAGGAGGCAAACTGATTCCCATAATAGCCTATCTCGCGCGCAGCCTGTTTTACCCTTTCAATGTTTGCCTGCGAGACGTCCTTGTCGCCACGAAGCGCGCGTGACGCTGTCATTTTACTGACACCGGCAGCGGCGGCGACGTCGGCTAAAGTTTTTCTGCTTTTCATAGGCTTGCCTTCCTTCTGTCTGCCGGCAGGTGGCCCATCGCCAGCAAAATCCGAACCTCTATTCACGCGTCTGTATCGCAAAGTCGACGTCGAAGCATTGACAGAATAGGTCGAATCGGACACTGGTATCAATACCGGTATCGGTACCGGTTGCGATACCGGTGGGTTAATCCGGGCATTGCCGTGGTTTCGGAGGAGGCCACGATCAACTGAAAATTAGCGCTATTTCGGCGCTGTGGGAGGAACCATGACACACTACACTTTCAAATCGCTCGTCCTGAGCGGCATCGCCGCCGCATCAACCCTTGTCGCGACGTCGGCGCTGGCCCAAGACTACCAATGGACGTTCCAGACATCGGCGCAGGCCGGAGACAACTTCTTTCCAATCGAAGAAGCATGGGCGGACCGCGTCAAAGAACTGTCCGACGGGCGCATCGAGATCACTGTTGTTCCGGTTGGGACCGTGGTGGCGCATAATGAAACGCTCGACGCTGTTGGTGCGGGCATCTTGCAAGGCCACATCACCGATCCGTCCTACTTCTCGGGCAAGGATCCTGCATTCGCCATGTTGGGCAACCTCGTCGGCGCATGGTCTGCACCTGAGCAGATGTTCGACTACATGGAAAACGGCGGCGGCAAAGCGCTGTTCAACGAGTTGGTAAACCCCTACGGGCTGCAGTTCCTTGGCGCCTCTGCAACGGGGGTCGAGGCCTTCTTGTCGACAGTGCCGATCTACGGTGTTGATGACCTCAAAGGCATCAAAATGCGCGCACCAGAAGGCATGGTGCAAGAAGTCTTCGCCGCAGCCGGTGCGTCGCCCGTGAACCTGCCCGGTTCCGAGGTCTACACCTCGCTGGAAAAAGGCGTGATCGACGCAGCCGACTACACCGTTTTCTCGACCAACCATGCCCAAGGCATGCACGAGTTCGCCAAATACCCGCTGTATCCCGGCTTCCACTCGATGCCTGTGATCGAAGTGTCAGTAAACAAAGACATCTATGATGGCCTGCCCGAAGATCTTCAGACCATCCTGAACGAGTCTGTTTCCGTCTTTGCGCGCGATATGGTCAGTCAGCTGGACGAGCAGAACGAGGTCGCCGTTGCAGAAGCGATGGCCGATCCAGACATCACCGTGATTAACTGGTCTGACGAAGAGCGTGCCCGGTTCCGCGGTATCGCTAAGTCGCAGTGGGCCAACTGGGCCGAGCGATCTGACATGGCTGGCAAGGCCTATGAAAGCGTTACGTCCTACCTGATCGAAGCCGGTCTTCTGGCCGAGTAAATCCACACCATGAAACGTTGCGAAGGGGCCAGAACCGGCCCCTTCGCCCCACGCATTCGCTCACGTTCCGGGAGGGGACAATGGCACAGTATGAAACGGCGATGACCGAAGCCGAAGTCGAGGCGCAGCTCGAAGCGCTCAAACGGGCGCACGACGAAGACACCGCCGGCCCCCAGAACGTTCTGGATCGCGGTATTGTCTCGCTCGGGACCGTCTTTAGTTTTCTGTTTGCACTCGCAACATTGATTTCACTGTATGAAATCGCCGCGCGGTATTTCTTCAATGCTCCCACGATCTGGGCGCATGAAACCGTGATCGCACTGATCGCCGTTTGTTACCTGTATGGCGGGATGCAATGTCTTGCCGCTGACAAACATATTCGCATCGGGCTGATCTATTTTGGCACCAGCGGCGGCACGCGCAGATTGCTGGACGTGGTCAACGGCATGCTTGCCTTGTTCTTTGCGCTCGCCATTGCCTACGCCGCCTATACCATGGTCGAAAAGTCGTGGTGGACGCCGCAGGGCGACATCCGACTTGAACGCTCGGGCTCGGCTTGGAATCCCATCACACCGGCCCTCATCAAAATGATGCTTTTGATCACGGCGATCGTCTTGGCGGTGCAATCTGTCGGCCATATCTGGACCGCATGGAAGGGCACCGGCTATCGCCAAAGCGCAGGCGAGGCGCCAAGCAAATGGGCCATCATCGGAATTGGCATCGTTTTCGTCATCCTCGCCACTGGCGGCTACCTGCTGTTTTCGCAAGGACGCGGCCTTGGCATTCAAACCGGCTCGCTGCTGCTTGTCGGCTCGATCATGGTGCTCATCTTGACGGGCATCCCGCTGGCCTTTGTCACCGGCCTGATCGCGATCCTCTTCACCATTGCATGGTTCGGCCCGTCCGGCGTGCCGCTGGTATCGAGCCGGATCTATTCCTTCGTCAATGAATACGTCCTTGTGGCCATTCCGATGTTCGTCTTGATGGCGTCGCTGCTGGACCGCTCGGGCATGGCGCGCGACCTCTACGATGCGATGCGCCTTGTGGCCGGTCGCATCAAAGGCGGTGTTGCTGTTCAAACACTGGTTGCAGCCGTGTTCCTTGCTTCCATCTCGGGCATCATCGGGGGCGAGATCGTCCTGCTGGGCCTGATCGCCTTGCCGCAAATGTTGCGGCTTGGGTACAACCGCGCGCTGGCCATTGGGACGGTCTGTGCCGGTGGGTCGCTGGGCACGATGATCCCGCCCTCCATCGTCTTGATCGTCTACGGTCTGACGGCCAGCGTCTCAATTGGCGATTTGTTTCTGGCCACCGTGACACCGGGCCTGATGCTGGCATCGTTTTACATCATCTACATTCTTATCCGCTGTTACGCGAACCCAGAGATGGGCCCGCCCATTTCGGACGAGGAGCTTAACATCCCGATGTCCGAGAAACTGCGCAAGATGCGCGGCGTGATCTTGCCCATCGGCGTCGCGGTCACCGTGTTGGGCTCGATCTATGGCGGCATCGCCTCAGTGACCGAGGCCGCGGCAATGGGCGTGGTCGGCGTGTTCGTCTCGGCCTTGATCCGCCGCGAAGTCACATGGGCCCTGATCCGCGACAGCCTGAAACAAACGCTTGAAACCTGCGGCATGATCATCTGGATCGGCCTGGGTGCGGCAGCTCTGGTGGGTGTCTACAACCTGATGGGCGGCAACCGGTTCATCGAAAGCACCATCCTCGACAGCGGGGCCTCACCCATGGTCATCGTGTTGATCATGATGGGCATCTTGATCGTGTTGGGCCTGTTCATGGATTGGATCGGCATCGCGCTTCTGACCATGCCAATCTTCGTGCCGATCATCATCAAGCTTGGCATGGACCCAGTATGGTTTGGCATCCTCTTCGCTATGAATATGCAGGTCAGCTATCTCTCGCCGCCATTTGGCCCTGCTGCCTTCTACTTAAAATCTGTCGCGCCTAAGGACATGAGTTTGTCCGAGATCTTTCGCGCGCTGATCCCCTTTATCTGCATCCAAGTCGTTGCGCTTGCTATCGTGCTGTTCTTCCCTGACGTTGCACTGTGGCTGCCGAACTGGGTGAAGGGAGGTTAAAATGACCATAGATACCAAGAACTCTACAAATGTCGCGATTATCGGCCTTGGTTCGATGGGGTATGGCATGGCCGCTTCAGCACTGCGTGGTGGGCACAAGGTCTGGGGCGTTGATATCAACCCGGACCAGATCGCCAAGTTTAAAGCCGAGGGGGGGCAAGATGCTCCTCTTTCTGAGGTCGCCGAAACGCTGGATGCCATTGCGGTGGTGGTATTGAATGCCGCCCAAACCGAAAGCGTTCTGTTCGGAGAAGACGGCATCGTTGCGAAACTGAAACCTGGCGCGGTTGTGCTGGCCTGCGCGACCGTCCCTCCGGCCTTCGCTAAAGACATGGCCACAAGGTGCGATGAACGCGGCGTTCACTATCTTGATGCGCCGATTTCCGGGGGGTCGATCAAAGCCGCCAGCGGTCAACTTTCGATTATGGCGTCCGGCTCCGTGCAGGCATTTTCTTCCGCGCGCCCGCTGCTGGACAGCATCGCCGAAACGGTTTTCGAGCTTGGTGACGAAGTTGGGGCTGGTAGCGCGATGAAAGCAGTGAACCAGCTTTTGGCTGGCGTCCATATCGCCACCATGGCTGAGGCTCTGACCTTTGGCATGACCCAAGGCGTGGCTCCTGAGAAGTTTGTTGAAGTTATCAGTAAATGCGCCGGAACCAGTTGGATGCTCGAGAACCGCGCGCCACATATCGTGGCGGGGGACTACACGCCGCATAGTTCGGTCAACATATGGCCCAAGGACCTTGGCATCGTGCTCGATATCGCAAAATCAGCACAGTTCAGCGCACCCATTACTGCGGCGGCGCTACAGCAATTCGTTGCAGCTGCCGGAATGGGACATGGGCAAGAAGACGACGCCGCAGTCGCCAAGGTGTATGCCCGCAACGCTGGATTGACCCTGCCGGGAGAGGACGCATGACCACCATCCTTGGCTGCATCGCCGATGACTTTACGGGCGCAACCGATCTTGCGGGCTTGCTCGCACGAAGTGGTGTACGCGTCTCCCTGCGCATCGGTGTTCCCGATAGCCCGCCTTCTGACACTGCCGCATTCGAAGTCATCGCACTAAAGTCTCGTACTGCACCGGTTGATGAGGCCCTCGCCGAGACCCGAGCCGCGTTGAAGTGGTTGCAGGCAGCAGGGGCGCAGAGGTTTTTCTGGAAATACTGTTCCACCTTCGACTCGACAGCGGAAGGCAATATTGGCCCCGTCGCCGAGGCGCTGATGGCCGACCTTGGCACTGACCAGACGATCTATTGTCCGGCTTTCCCCGAAAACGGGCGCGCCATCTTTATGGGCAATCTGTTTGTCGGACAGCAGCCTTTGGCAGAAAGCCCGATGAAGGATCACCCGCTGACCCCGATGCGTGACAGCAACCTGATGCGGCTTCTGCAGCCGCAGGTCACCCGCCCGGTCGGTCTGGCCGACAGGTTGACCGTGGCGCAAGGAACCGACGCCCTTCGAAATGAACTTGACCAACTCAAAGCCAAAGGCGTGGCGCATGTGGTGGTTGATGCCGTTGCCAATTCGGATCTGGGGATCATCGCCGAAGCCTGTCGTGATATGCCGCTTATGACGGGCGGAAGTGCCGTGGCTATGCCGCTTCCGGCGCTTTATTTGGCCGATGGAACCCTGTCGGCGGACGCCCGCAAGGCGGAGGCGCCTGAACTGGGGGCGGCAACGATTGTGCTGTCCGGCAGTTGCTCCGCCATGACAAACAAACAGGTGGCCGACTACACAAGTCGCGGCGTTCCGGCGTTCCAGTTGGACCCGCTGGCTTTGGCCGAGAACGGCCCGCAAAAAGCGCTTGATTGGTTGTCCAGGCAAGATCTCGACCAAGCTCCGATCATCTATGCAACAGCCAACCCGCAAAGCGTTCGCGCAGCACAGGAAAAACTGGGCGTGGCAGGTGCCGGAGAGATTGTAGAGGCCACCCTATCAGCTTGTGCTGTGGCGGCACGGGATAAAGGTGCGCGCCGTGTCATCGTTGCGGGCGGTGAGACGTCGGGGGCCGTGACCAAGGCGCTTGGTGTGACCCAGCTTGATATTGGGACAGAAATTGCACCGGGTGTCCCTTGGACCTATTGCCAGTCGGGCGGGCATCAGATTGCCCTGACTCTCAAGTCCGGCAATTTCGGGACAGAAACCTTCTTTACCTATGCCCAAGAAAAGCTGGACGCAGTATGACAAGCGAAGCAAAACTGCGCGAGCAAATCTGCCTGCTGGCAAAGTCGATGTTTGATCGCGGCCTGACCGGTGGCAGCACCGGCAACATTTCTGCCCGAACAGAAGACGGCGGGCTTCTGGTCTCCCCTACCGGGACAAGCTTCGGTAGGCTCGATCCTGGTAGACTCAGCCGATTTGACGCGATGGGAAACCACATCGACGGCGACAAGCCGACGAAGGAAATGCCACTTCACACGGCATTCTACGACACACGCAGCACGGCAGGTGCAGTGGTGCACTTACATTCCTGTCACTCGGTCGCGCTGTCGCTTATGCCGGACACCGATGAAGACAATTTCTTGCCCCCATTAACGCCTTACGGAATCATGAAGCTGGGGAAGGTCAAGTTGCTGCCGTTCTTCTTGCCCGGGGATCCGGCAATGGGGGAGGCAGTGCGTGGGCTTGCCGGTAAGCGTAGTGCGGTCATGCTGGCCAATCACGGGCCGGTTGTTGCGGGCAAGGATATCGAAGCCGCCTGCAATGCCATCGAAGAGCTCGAAGACACCGCGCGACTGGCCATGCTCACGCGTGGCATGAACCCGCGGATGCTGACACAGGCGCAGCAGCAGGCCTTGATCACAAAATTTGATGTGGAGTGGGACCAATGAGATTTTCTGCGAACTTGGGGTTTCTGTGGGCGGACCGGCCTTTGCCTGACGCGATCCATGCGGCCAAGGCAGCAGGGTTTAGCGCCGTGGAATGCCATTGGCCCTACGATGTGCCCGCCGGGGATGTGACGGCGGCCCTGCAAGAAACCGGCCTGCGCATGTTGGGGCTCAACACCCGGCGCGGGGATTTAGCGAGCGGCGAGAACGGATTGTCTGCGTTGCCCGGGCGCGACAAAGACGCGCGCGCCGCCATTGATGAGGCGATTGCCTATGCGGTCGCGATCAACACGCCCAACATTCACGTCATGGCCGGGTTTGCGGAGGGCCGCGATGCCCATGAGACCTTCGTCGAAAACCTGCGCTACGCTTGCGAAAAGGCGGCCCCCTACGGGATCACGATCCTGATCGAGCCGTTGAATAGATATGACGCACCGGGCTATTTCCTGACCACGACCGATCAAGCGCTGGCCGTGATCGCCGACGTCGGGACCACGAACCTGAAACTAATGTTTGATTGCTACCACGTGCAGCTGATGGAGGGTGACCTGACCCACCGGATCGAAGCGCTCCTGCCCTCAATTGGTCATATCCAGTTCGCCTCTGTCCCCGATCGGGGGGCTCCGGACAACGGCGAGGTCAACTACGCCCACATCTTCAGCACCATCGCGCGGCTGGGATATGACGCGCCCCTGGGAGCCGAATACAAGCCCGGCGGCGGCACGGATGCGACGCTGAGCTGGATGAACGACGCCTGACACTTGGGCGTCTGTGTCGCCCCTTCAAAGAAAAGGCCTGTACCATGAACGCCAATCAGATCACCTTTCGCGAATTTCTTTTGTCCCAGCGAAGTCAGCACCAACTGGACAAGGATCTGATCTTCCTTATGGAAGACATTGCGACCTCTTGTCGGATCATCTCTCACCAAATTCGCGGCGGGGCGTTCGCTGGCAGGCTGGGAGCTACGAAATCAACTAATGTTCAGGGGGAGACGCAAAAGCAGCTCGATGTGATCGCCAACGATGTCTTCGTACGACACTGTTCGAACTGCGGGCGCGTTGCTGCGCTGGTTTCGGAAGAGGTCGACGAGGTTTATTGGCTGAAAGACAAGCCTGAAGCCGGGGATTACCTCGTCTATTTCGACCCGCTTGATGGGTCTTCAAACCTCGACGTGAACCTCTCCGTCGGGTCGATCTTCTCGATCTCGCAACTTCCCACAGCTATTGATGCCACCGACGACCGGTCCGTGCTGCGCGCCGGCGCGGAACAGATCAGTGCCGGTTATGCGATCTATGGCCCTTCGACGGCTCTCGTCATCACGACTGGCAATGGCGTGCATGGTTTTACGCATCAGCAGGGCACCGGAGAGTTCCGCCTGACCTTCCCTGATATGGTTATCCCCGAGGCCACGGGCGAATTTGCAGTCAACGCCTCTCGTTACTCACTCTGGGATCAGCCGGTGAGGCGCTATTTCGACGAGTGCATCCAAGGTAAAAACGGCCCCCGTGAAAAGACCTTCAACATGCGCTGGACCGCTTCGATGGTCGCTGAAGTGCACCGGATCCTGATCCGTGGTGGCGTATTTCTCTATCCACGGGACGCAGGCAATAATGCCGACGGCGGCAAGCTACGCCTGATGTACGAGGCCAACCCGATGGCGTTGGTTGTCGAACAGGCAGGTGGTTCCGCGTCTACGGGAACCGAACGCATTTTGGATGTGCAACCCAACGCGCATCATCAACGTGTTCCCGTGATCCTTGGTTCGAAAGAGGAAGTAGCCGTTCTGGAGCGATATCACCGCGAGAGCTAACCACAGCCCCCTTGAGCCGCTTTCTTCAATTTTTCTGGCGCGTTGCGCCGCAATGGAGCGCTTGAAATGCCCCTGATTTCCCTTCGCCAACTTCTTGATCACGCCGCCGAGCATGACTACGGCCTCCCGGCATTTAACGTCAATAATATGGAACAGATGCTGGCCATCATGAAAGCGGCCGACAAAGCGAACAGCCCGGTCATTATGCAGGCCAGCCGTGGGGCGCGGGCATTCGCCAACGACATCGTTCTCGCACACCTTATTCGTGCTGCGATTGAGATGTATCCGCATTTGCCGATTTGCATGCACCAGGACCATGGAAATTCTCCGCAAACTTGCCTTTCGGCACTTGTGAACGGCTTTTCCTCGGTCATGATGGACGGGTCTTTGACCGATGATGGCACCACGCCTTCGGACTTCGAATACAACGTAAACGTGACAGCAAAGGTCAGCGAAATGGCCCACCTTGTCGGTGCTTCAGTAGAGGGCGAGATCGGGCATCTAGGCTCTCTGGAAACCGGCAAGGGTGAGGCGGAAGACGGTCATGGATTCGATGGAGAATTGAGTCGGGACCAGCTCGTGACGGATGCAGATGAAGCTGTAGAATTTGTGCGGCGCACCGAGGTCGACGCCCTCGCCGTCGCCATCGGGACCAGCCACGGGGCCTACAAGTTCACCCGCAAACCGGATGGCGATATCCTCGCCATGGACGCGCTCAAGTCGATCCACGCCAAACTGCCGGACACGCACCTTGTAATGCACGGCTCCTCCTCTGTTCCGCAAGAACTGCAGGACATCATCAACGAACATGGGGGTGAAATCGCCCCAACCTGGGGCGTGCCCTTGGAAGAGATAGAACTGGGCATCAAGCATGGGGTGCGCAAGGTGAACATCGACACCGACCTGCGCATGGCCCTCACCGGCGCGATCCGTAAGGTGTTTGCCGAGGACAAGGGGCAATTCGATCCCCGGAAATATCTGGCGCCGGGCGTGGAAGCCATGTCGGCGGTCTGTTTCGACCGGTTTGAACGGTTTGGCTGCGCCGGAATGGCGTCAAAAATCTCGTCCATTCCGCTCTCGGACATGGCCCAACGATACCAATCCGGAAGCATGAAACCCTCTTTAGGACGCTGAGACCTCACCCTTTCGTCTTGATCTCCATTGCCTGCTTCGGGCGCGCAACGACTGCAGGCACGCGACGAGACCATATAGTGCCGCCTATTTTTGTATCAGGATATCCACTCCGTCTGCTTACAACTAATTCGGTATTGTAGGCTGTTTTCGCAAAGAGTTTCGGTTGTCCGCCCTACTTCTAAGTACTTCAGCCGCTGCAGCGATGACCAAGCAGGCACGACGAACGGCAGATTGGTTCGCGACTTGAACTTGGTCGTTTGATATTCACTTCGCCAAGCACGAACAACCGGTGTCCCCCGCCGCTTCGCAGCAGAGAAATTTTTGCACGTGCGGAACCTTTCCTGCCGCGAGCGCATGCAGCAAGATGTCCATAGGTCTGGTATGGGCTCGCTGTCAGCTTTCGCTGCTGCGAGGTCGTAGGTCTGTTCTAAATTGGCGAACGGCGAGTGCCGTCCGCCAACATGGGTCAGATGTCGATCCGCTCAGCGATGCTCAGCGCATCTTCCAGTTCAACACCAAGGTAACGAACTGTGCTATCGACCTTCGTATGGCCAAGCAAAAGCTGCACAGCGCGAAGGTTGCCCGTTTTGCGGTAGATTTCCGAAGCCTTGGTCCGGCGGAGTGAATGAGTGCCATAGGCGCTCGGCTCCAACCCAATCGATGTCACCCAATCACGGACGAGCCGACCGTATTGCCGAGTTGAGATGTGTGGTCGATCGTGGAAACGGCTTGGAAACATGAACCGGCCAGCAAACATCTCCGGCGATTTAACCCATGCCAAGACTGAATCGCGCGTGTTTTCAGTCAGTTCGAACTGCACCGGCTTTTTGGTTTTGCTTTGGATCACCGATACCCGTTCGCGAACGCGATCTTCTTTCACTAGGTCCGTGACGATGAGTTTGACCAGATCACAACCGCGAAGTTTGCTATCAATCGCAACGTTGAACAGCGCAAGATCGCGGGGATAGCTAGCAAGTTCAAGGCGTGCGCGGATCGCCCAGACCTGTTTGGGAAGCAGCGGTCGTTTCTGTCCGATGATCCGCCCTTTGTTCCAGGCTTTGCGCTTAGGGGTGACTGCAGGAAGTTGGACTCTTGGCATAACATGCCCTCCAATCCTCCCTCCAAACCCAGACGTCAGCACCGCGCTGACGCCAAAAACATAGCATCGGATTGAATGACCGGTGTCAGAAGGAACTAATACAGGCCATCTCTGCGAGCGCATTAGGCTGCTCAGAGCCCAATCAAACCGATACTGCGCACTGCATTAATGTCTGCTATAGACAGATTGATCCGCCTGTCGCGAGCAAAAGTTAAGAACGTTTAAGGGACCTGCTACGGATGCTGAAGTTATTCAAAAATTTCAAATACATACTTCTAATGACTATTGTCGGATGCGACACGGTCGGCCCTCTGCAAAACATCGCACCCTTTCCTGATCGCCCAACTGAAATCTATACATTTCAATACACTGCCGTACGCGTCTCGGGCGTCGTTTGGGGATTTGAGCGTAACGGCAGCCCCATTATTTATGGTGGTCCTGTCGGGCTGATTTATGAAAACAGTATAGAGCCTGCTGTTATGATATCCGGGACAGGCATAGACCTTCTGACCGCCTCTGATGTGACTAACACAAACCCCGAACAAATTAATGCTTTTGCGAGGGCAGCGGTTACGTTTTGCGCCAAGGAGAGCTTTACTGTTCGAGGAAGTGGCGCTGTTAACATTTACACGGATCAAGGTGCGTTATACCTCGTCGACTTCTGTGTTCCCGAAACCTGAATATTGCGGCTTCCTGAGTAAGAGCAGCCGTTTGCCAAAAATCAACCAAGGTCAGGAAAGTCCGCAACCTGTGAATCTGCTGTTTTATAATTGCCGCGCTTAGGACGAATGGCCGGAAACGACGCTGCACCGCATCGTGGAAAGTTACGCTTGCGCAGAAAATTTGGTGCTGCGAGCGCATGCAGCAAGATGTCCATAGGTCTGGTATGGGCTCTTTCCGGCCGTTAGCTGCGTTTTCCACCAATGTCTGGTTCAGTGGTAAGCTCTGAGTTGTGTTGCGCTATAGGCTCGCCGTCATTGTGCAACGCAGCCTGCGTCTCGCCGTTGTCCCAGCGATACAGAAGGCCGATTTCTTCACCTGTTTTGATGCATGAAATACGGCCGATGGCTTCGGCCGTTGTGCGAACACTCGTAATTTCGGGCAATATCAGCCCCTCTTGTTTAATAACTCTTGTGGGTCGATTTCGAGAGCAAGTGCGATCCGCTCCAGAACATCGATTGATGCTGAATTTTTGGCGAGTTCGATCTCGCTGATATAGCTGCGATCTACATCCGCAGCCAAAGCTAGCTGTTCTTGGCTCAATCCTCTGGAATTTCTTAGATTCCGGACATTTAACCCTACTCGTTCCCGTAATTTCATGGCCTCTATTCGGCCAGATCACAAGAACCGCTCTACGGAATATATTCCACAAAACGCGCGCGAGCATCACAAACACTATGCTCGCATATGGTGTAAAGGTCGGGATTTCAGGTAGCTTAACAATAATGCAGCAATGTAGTCGAAAGGCATTTATTGATATGTGGTCCAGACTTATCAGAAATTGGAGCGCTGGAGCTGTCGTGGCTCTGCTCTCAGCTGTGGCTCCGCAGGCGGCTAAGGCCTATCAGGTTGACTGCGCCATTCTGCTTTGCCTGGCTGGTGGGTGGCCCGCGTCAGCAGAATGTGCCCATGCCCGTGCCGTGTTTATCCGTCGGATCACGCCCTGGCCGATTGAGCCGCCGTTGCAAATCTGGCGTTGTCCGATGGGTGTTTCTGAGCGTGTGCCTTTGCAAAGCACGGCCCCGAAAATCTGGGAGGCCAGCAACCAATCAGGTCAGCAGCTCGCACAAGTCATTCTGGCACAGGTAGTCGAAGGTGGTGCCGATATCGACATCAGTGGTCTGGAATTCGATTTCGTACGCTCGATTCGTGTCTGGGATGTTCGGCACTACAGCCATCGCGAACGCGGTCGCGACGATGATTGTTCTGAGAGTTACAACATGCGCCTCGGGACCTATGGCACGCAGGGCGAATTCGGCTGGCAAAGCACGACACCAGCGGCCGCCCCGCAATGGGTTCTGCCGTCACGGCGCTGTTCATCATCGAATTGGCGACGAGGAGTTGGCGTGGAATGGGAAGATCACGAGGGCAACCACGGATATGAGTGGGTGGCCTACTAGGGTTATTCGCCGATGTCTTTCATGCGTTCCGCGATATCGCCCGCAATGCGTTCATATAGCGCGGCTTGTTTGTCCCTTGGCGTCCCAGGCTTTGGGTTTCTTCGACGGATGCGTTTGGCGAGCCAGAACAGCATACGGGCCGCTGGATCGGATGTCGCATCCGGTTCTGCGGCCGGATACTTCTCCTCTAGGGCGACGACGATTTCCTGAGACAGGCTGCGCCGGTTCAGTGTGGCATGCGTTTCCAGACGCTTCTTGAGCGCGGCAGGAAGCAAGAGTTTGAATTGGACCAAGGCTTCTTCTTTCATGATTGCATGATGGACAATATTTGTCCTCAATGATATGGACATTTTATGTCCTTTTGTTGAGGTGTAAATATGAAGACAACCCAGTTCAAACTTAACCTTCCAGCGGACGTGAAAGCCTGGCTCGAAGAGGAGGCTGTGCGCAACTTACGCTCACAGGGCGCTCAGGTGGTGTCTTGTTTGCGGGCAGCCATGTCGCGGCAAGAAGCCGTGGGTGAGAGGGCTGAAAAATGAGCCCAAGCCATATTCAGCTGATTCCGACCCCAGAGCTTGCGCTTCTCTTCGGCTACAGTGAGCCGAGCGCGTCCTTCTATGACTTCTGCCGTAGGACGGGTATCGCTCCGGTGCCAGGGCGGCGCGGGTGGTATGACCCGAAACTCATTCGCGCGCGATTGGATGCTGTTCAGGGCATCAGCGCGGCAGAACGCGAGGCCACTTCGCAACCGAGCCTCGTTGCACAGCGGAGAGCGCGCCGTGCCCAGAAGTAACCTTCCCAAGGGCGTCCACCGTGTCCGGCGCAAAGTTGTGTCTGGTGTTCGCTACCATTTCTATGCCTGGCGGGGCGGCCCCAAATTTTGGGAGGGGACGGACCCGAACCCCAAAGAGCCCGAATTCTTCCATGCGTTTTCACAGTGCGGTACGCCCGTGAGCCCGGCTGAATATCTGACGACTCACTTGGTCGACGATTTTCTGTCCAGCGCGTCCTTGCCCAAGGCTGAGCGTTCAAAGGCTGATATCCGCAAATGGCTGGAGCTGTTTCGCGAAGAATTCGGTGCAGATCCTGTCGCGATGTTCGAAGAACGCGCCTCGCGGGGCGAGGTCAATAATTGGCGCAAGAAGTGGCTCCATTCGCCCAAGCAGCACGACATGGCGGGCACCCATGCGACACGCGTTCTGAATTGGGCGGTGGAAGAGGGAAAGCTGAAAGAGCATCACTGTCACAAGCTCAAGAAGCTCTACCAATCGAACCGGACTGAGATCATTTGGACGAGTGGCGACATAGCGCAGTTCAATAAGCACGCGCCGAAATGGGTGCAGAGGATCCTGACCGCAGGATGCGAAACCGGCTTGCGAGCGGCCGATCTGGTTCAGGTTAAAATGGACCAATTCGAAGACACGCCGCACGGCAAGCGCCTTCGCTTCAGGACCAGTAAGCGCGGCCAGATCGCATATATCCCGGCCACATCGGCACTTGAGAAACTGATCGCAGAGACGCCGGAGGGCCAAGATGTGCTGCTGGTATCAGAGCTTGGCAGGCCTTTGACGGCCCGTTGGGCATCGAACCAGATCACCAAGTGGCGGCGCGAAGCTCAGATCCCCCCTTGGATCGATGGCAGGGAGAAGACTCTGTCTGATACGCGCGGGACGGCGGCGACAAGATTGCTAAATGCCGATCTGTCTCTGCGCCAGATTGCGGTGCTGATGGGGTGGTCGGTTCGCTACGCGGCGCAGGTTATCGAGCATTATGCGCAGGTTAGCCCGGACGAAAGCGATGCGGTTCTGCGCAAGCTCAATCGAGCGAAATCACTGTCTCAAGACACAAAAATGTAAACGCCCCTGTAAACGCAGGGCCTCAAGCACGGCAAGGAGTGATGTAAGTGATTGTTTTTAAATGGAGGCGAGTACCGGAATCGAACCGGTGTACACGGATTTGCAATCCGCTGCGTCACCACTCCGCCAACTCGCCTTTTGCCTTATTTCTAAGGTCCTTGTGGTGTGTAGCGGGGAGTACCGTGATTCACGGCGCAGTACAAGCCTAAACATGCACAAAGCGTCGGCGTTTCATCTGCTCCTAAGCGCGTACTTGGGCAAAGCACCTCGCCAGCCGGGGCTCTCAGCGGCGGGGCATTATGAGCGCGCAGCAGGGCAAGTCGTCATGCGTCTTGGTTTTCAAGGGCGGTGCGCTCGATGGCTTTGGCAATCAGTTGCGGCACCCCGGTCAGGGCGCCGGTCACCGGCAGCACTTGGCCGGAGAAACCCGCGTCTTCCAATGCTTCGGGGATGTCCTGTCGCACGTGGTCACCGGCCTGCGCGAAAAAGGGCAGGCAAAGGCTGCCGGGGGGCAGCTGCCGTGCCGCCTCGGCGAGCCGGGGGGCCTGTTCGACATAGCCGATCGACACCGTCCAGCCGGGCAGGTGGGGCCGCAACTGCGCGGCGAAGGCCTCGGCCGCCTCGGCCGCCTTGGGACCGCGGGCGGAGCCATGGGCTGCGAGCAACAGATGCAGATCCTCTGTCGCTGGCCATGCCAGCTCTTTGGCAGACTGCAACACCGCCTGCGCGGCCAGCTGCGGCAGCGCGGGATCGAGCCCGAACGGTGACGCGACGTGGCAGGGGATGTCTGAGAGCCGCTCTGGCAACACCTTGGACGTGAACCAGCCACGGGACATGAAGAAGGGGTAAATGATCGCGCCCGGCGTCACTGTCGCTTCCAGCTGACCGGGGCTGGCGAGGGTGGCGGAGCGGACGTCCCAGTCGGGCAAAAACGCGGAAACAGCCTGCGCCACGGCTGCCAGGTCGGCCTCGGCCGGGGCGGGTGCGGAGGGCTGGCCGTGGGCGGTGATGACGGCGGTGCGCTGGGATTGGCTCACGGTCGCTTCCTTCAGGTTCGCCGGTCGACAGGCGTTGGGCAGGGCGGGTTTATCGTGATATCTGACGGGTTTGGCGGCTCGGGCGCAAGGTGAAACTCACTTTTTGGCCGTGGCGGAAAAATCCCTGTTACAAGGTGGTTGACCTTCCCGAACGCTTCCCATAAATCAGCAAATACTCCGAGCGGGTATGGTGAAATGGTATCATAAGAGCCTTCCAAGCTTAAGGTGCGGGTTCGATTCCCGCTACCCGCTCCAAACTCTCCCTGATCTTCGCAGTCTACCGTTTGGCGGATATCCCCGCCTGTTGCCTGGGCGGTGGCCCTCGGCCTTTGCGTGACACGGTGATACAGTGTGACGCGCCCGGAAACGGGCCAGAAGAGGCATTTGCACGGGCTGTGCGCTTGACCTGCCGGGCCGAGAGGGCCATGAACCCTGACGAATGTGCGGGGGTCGCTCCCCCGCCTGCCCACAGTGCAAAAGGAACCGGCATGGCGCGCAAACCGGCAGCCCCGAACTCTGAACAGGAGCGGGCAACCTCACGCAAGATCGGGGTACTTGCAGCCCTGTGGCCCTTCATGCGGCCCTACCGGTTGCTGATGTTTGCGGCGACCTGTGCGTTGGTCATGACGGCCGGGCTGTCATTGACGCTGCCGTTGGCGGTGCGGCGGGTGGTCGACAATTTCCGGGTGTCGGATTCGGAGCTGTTGAACCTGTATTTCAGCGCGGCCCTGGTGATCGCGGCCTTGCTGGCGGTGGGCACCGGGTTGCGTTACGCGCTGGTCACGCGGCTGGGTGAGCGGGTGGTTGCCGACATCCGCAAGGCGGTTTTCGACCGGGTGATCGGCATGAGCCCCGCCTTCTACGAGCGTATCATGACCGGCGAGGTGCTGAGCCGGATCACCACCGATACCACCCTGATTCAGTCAGTTCTGGGATCCTCCGTATCAATTGCCCTGCGCAACCTGTTGATTTTCCTTGGTGGCATGGTGCTCATGCTACTGACCTCGGCGAAGTTGACGCTGATGGTGTTGTTGATCGTGCCGGCGGTGATCGTGCCGATCCTGTTCCTGGGGCGCCGCCTGCGCGGCATCAGCAAGGAAAATCAGGATTGGATCGCGGCCTCTTCCGGCAACGCGGGCGAAGCCCTGGGGGCGGTGCAGACGGTGCAGGCCTTCAGTCACGAGGACCGGAGCCGGGCGGACTTTGCCCGCATGACGGAGACCGCGTTCGAAGTCTCGCGGCGCCGCATCCGTACCCGCGCGCAGCTGACCGTGATCGTGATTTTCCTGGTGTTCTCGGGCATCGTGGGCGTCTTGTGGATGGGGGCCAACGACGTGCGTGCCGGGGTGATGAGCGAGGGCACGTTGATCCAGTTCGTGATCTACGCGGTGCTGGTGGCAGGGTCGGTTGCGGCGCTGTCGGAGATCTGGAGCGAGTTGCAGCGCGCTGCCGGCGCGACCGAGCGGCTGGTCGAACTGCTGAATGCCGAGGACACGGTGCGGGACCCGGTTTCCTCGCGCCAGCTGCCGCAGCCGGTGCGCGGGGGCATTGAGTTCGAGGATGTGTCTTTCCGCTATCCGTCGCGGCCGGATGTTCCGGCGCTCGACGGGGTGTCGCTGACGGTCGCGCCGGGCGAAACCGTGGCCTTTGTCGGCCCGTCCGGGGCAGGCAAGACCACCATCATCCAGATGCTGCAGCGGTTCTACGATCCCAACAGCGGCGCGGTGAAGCTGGACGGCGTGCCGCTGACCGATCTTCGGCGCGACGAGTTCCGGCGTCACATCGCGCTGGTGCCGCAGGATCCGGTGATCTTTGCCGCCTCGGCGCGTGACAACATCCGATTTGGTCGCCCCGATGCCACCGATGCCGAGGTGGAAGCGGCGGCGCAGGCGGCAGCAGCGCATGAGTTCATCCAGAAGCTGCCGGAAGGCTACGACAGTTTCCTCGGAGAGCGCGGCGTGATGTTGTCGGGCGGTCAGAAGCAACGCATCGCCATCGCCCGCGCCATTCTGCGTGACGCGCCGGTGTTGCTGCTGGACGAAGCAACCT
This sequence comes from Leisingera sp. XS_AS12, assembly GCF_041224635.1. NCBI lineage: Bacteria > Pseudomonadati > Pseudomonadota > Alphaproteobacteria > Rhodobacterales > Roseobacteraceae > Leisingera > Leisingera sp. XS_AS12. Next base: position 86,024 of record NZ_JBGFGM010000107.1, on the reverse strand, counting down.
CGGCACTGGATGCCGAGAGCGAACGCCTGGTGCAGGCCGCGGTTGATGAGCTGAGCCAGGGCCGTACCACGCTGATCGTGGCGCATAGGCTGGCGACGGTGAAGAAGGCAGACCGCATCGTGGTGATGGATCAGGGGCGCATCGTTGCCACCGGCACCCACGATGAGCTGGTGGCCGAAGGCGGGCTTTATGCGCGTCTGGCCCGGTTGCAATTCACCGAAGGCATGGCCGCGCAGTAATCCGCAGGGCATCGAGGAACCGCGCCGGGTTAGGTCCCGGCGACCGACCGCGCGGCGCGCGCGGCGGGTGTTCAGGCGCGGGCGGAGAGAAATGGCGTGACGTCACAGCGCAAGGTGACTTTGCGTGAACCGCCCCGACGCTTGCGCCAAATGCGGTTTGCAATAATCTGGCAGAACAAGAACACATCCCGCGATGCATCGGGGGACAAGGGAGGAGTTTCATGGTTTTTTCCGGCAAGGCGGACAGAGACGCGCTGCAGGCAGAGATGCCGTTTGAGGAGCGCGGCCTGCCAGCCACGCTTTATGGGTTGCTGTCGCGAACTGCGGACAAGTTTCCGAACCGCAACGCGGTCAGCTATCAGATATTCTCGGGTCCGCAGGACAAGGCGGAAACGCTGACCTGGTCCACGCTGAAGGATCAGGTCAGCCAGGCCGCCAACCTGTTCCGAGCGTTGGGCGTGGGCGAGCAGGACGTGGTCGCCTATGTGCTGCCCAACTGTAACGAGACGCTGGTGACCATGTTGGGCGGGGCCGTCGCGGGGATCGTCAACCCGATCAACCCGCTGCTGGACGCAGAGCAGATCGCCTCGATCCTGCGCGAGACCGGCGCCAAGGTCGTCGTCACGCTGCGCCCTTTCCCCAAGACCGATGTGGCCCAGAAGGTGGCGGAGGCGGTGCGCCATGCGCCGGATGTCTCGACGGTGCTGGAGGTGGATTTGAACCGCTACCTGACGCCGCCGAAGTCCTGGATCGTGCCGTTGATCCGGCCCAAGCTGGCCGCCGATGCGCGTGCGCCGCAGGCGAAATACCTCAGCTTTGCCAAGGAGATGGCGAAACAGCCCAAAACGCTGGCCTTTGCCGATTCCGCGGGCGACCGGGTTGCGTGCTATTTCCACACCGGCGGCACCACCGGCATGCCCAAGGTGGCGCAGCACAAGTATTCGGGCCTGATCTACAACGGCTGGCTGGGGCATACGCTTTTGTTCAGCGAAGAGGACAACATCATGTGTCCTTTGCCGCTGTTCCATGTGTTTGCCGTGCATGTGATCGTAATGGCGGCAATCGCGTCGGGCGCACATGTGGTGTTCCCGACCCCGCAGGGCTACCGCGGCGAAGGCGTGTTCGACAACTTCTGGAAGCTGATCGAACGCTGGAAGATCACCTTCATCATCACCGTGCCGACCGCGGTTTCGGCGCTGATGCAGCGCGAGGTCGATGCGGATATCTCCACCGTGAAAACCGCCTTCTCCGGGTCGGCCCCGATGCCGATGGAGCTGTTCAAGCGATTCGAGGCCGCCTCGGGCGTGGCCATCGTCGAGGGCTACGGGCTGACCGAGGCGACCTGCCTTGTGTCCTGCAACCCGCCCGGTGGCGAGAAGAAGGTCGGCTCCGTCGGTATTCCCTTTCCCTATACGGATGTGCGCATCGTGCAGCAGAACGGTGCGGGCGCGCGGGAATGCGGCGTGGACGAGGTGGGCGAGATTTGCGTCTCGAACCCGGGTGTCTATGCCGGGCATACCTACACCGAAGCGGACAAGAACGTGGGGTTGTACTACCAGGACAAGTTCCTGCGCACGGGCGACCTCGGGCGGATCGATGCGGATGGCTATCTCTGGATCACCGGTCGCGCCAAGGACCTGATTATCCGCGGCGGCCACAACATCGACCCGGCGGAGATCGAAGAGGCGCTTCTGGGGCATGAGGCGGTCGCCTTTGCCGGGGCCATTGGCCAGCCGGATGCCCATTCGGGCGAACTGCCCTGCGCCTATGTCGAACTGGTCGATGGTGCCAGCGTGTCCGAGAAGGAGTTGCTCGACTATTGCGCGACTCATGTCCATGAGCGCGCGGCGATCCCAAAGCATCTGACGGTGCTGGACGAGCTGCCAAAGACCGCGGTCGGCAAGGTGTTCAAGCCGGACCTGCGAAAGATGGCCATCACCCGCGTCTACAATGAGGCGCTGGAGAAGGCCGGGGTGGCGGCACGGGTCACGTCCGTGGTCGATGACAAGAAACGTGGCTTGGTGGCACAGGTTGCCGCCAATGGCAGCTCCGAGGCGGAGGTTGCGGGGGTGCTGAACAGCTTCACGCGCCCGTGGGAGCCTGCTGCGGCAAGCTGACCGCTGCACAGGTCATGCAGGCACGATTGGCCATCATCTCGGCCACACGGGGCGTCCCTTCTTGGGGCGCTCTTTTTTTTCAACCATTCCATTTGCGGCCAAGCCCGCCTAGGCTCAGGAAAACTCTGGCCACCGGGAGGCACGGATGGATTACGAAAGGCTGATCGACGAGGAAACCTGGGAGTTTATCCAGAAGACCGGGGAACTGTATCCCGATGACGCCGTTGAGCTGCCGATCACCGAGCAACGCAAGATCTATGACGCGATGGCGCGCGAGTTTCGCATGCCCCGGCCGGATGTGGTCGCGACGCAGGACGAGACCGCCCACGATGTGCCGGTGCGGATATATACCGCGGGCGATCCCACCCGCACGGTGCTTTACTGTCACGGTGGCGGCTTCGTGGTCGGTGGGCTGGACAGCCATGACGATGTCTGCGCCGAAATCTGTGCCCAGACCGGCTACCGCGTGGTCTCGGTTGATTACAGGTTGGCACCGGAACACCCGCACCCGGCGAGCTTTGATGACGTCTGGGCGGTGCTGACTTGGGCGGGCACGACCTTTGGCCGCAGTATTGTCCTTGCGGGGGACAGCGCCGGGGCGAACCTGTGTGCGGCGGTGGCGCATCACGCCCGGGGCCGTTGCGAGGTGGTTCTGGGGCAGGTGCTGATCTACGGGGCGCTTGGCGGCGATATGGACGAAGGATCTTATGTCGAACACGCCCATGCGCCGATGCTGACGCGCGAAGACATCCTCTATTACACCAAGCTGCGCGCGGGGGGCGCGGTGCCGGCGGGAGACCCCCGGTTTTCGCCCCTGCAGGACAGCGATTTTGCGGACCTGCCGCCGACGGTCCTGGTGACGGCGGATTGCGACCCCGTGCGCGACGACTCGCGCCATTACCGTGATCGGATCCAGGCCGCGGGCGGCAAGGCGCACTGGATCAACGAGTCCGGGTTGGTTCACGGGTATCTGAGGGCCCGCCACAGCGTCAGCCGTGCGCGCGACAGTTTCGAGCGCATTTCGATTGCGATCGAAGCGCTTGGTCAGGAGATCTGGTCTTTCGAGGATTGATAGGGCTCCGCCGTTACGATCCCCGCGCGATGGCCTGGGGCGATGACCCTGCGTACAGGCCACCGCCAGTTGGGGTTACTGCAAAAAGGAGGCGGCGGTCATGGTGTCCGCTACCGGGGCGCCCAGCCGGGTCAGGATGGTGGGCGCCAGCTGGCGTTGATCGATGACATCATCGCGCGCAGGCCCTGCAGCCTCGCCAAAGTAGTAGAGCGCCGTTTCCTGTTGCAGGGGATCGCGACCGCCGTGGTGGCCGCGTTCATCCTGGCCGTGATCCGCGGTCACGATCACCTCATATCCCATGTCCCGCCAGCGGTGGATGAAGGGCGCCAGCATTTCGTCCATCACGAAACAGGCGTGGTCCATCTCCTGGCAGTCGTGGAAAAAGCGATGCCCCATGCTGTCCAGCGTGCACGTGTGCAGCATGCCGTAATCCAGGCCGAAGCGCATGCACAGGTTGGTCAGCGTGGCAAACAGATCGACGTCGCAGGGCGTCATCTGGTTGTCCTTGCCATAGCCGGTCATGCTGTGAAACCGGCCGTGGTTGATGGTGGCGCTGTCCGGTTCGTCATACTCGATATCGCGCACCGGATCGAAGGGGTGGCGATTGAAGAAGGACGACCAGTAGCTGTGCGCCACGGCCCCGGTCACACCCCCGGCGGCACGCACCTGCGAGAACACGTCCTTTTCCTTCAGGCGGAAGACATTGGCGTTGCCGGTGCAGCCATGGACCGCTGGCGCCACGCCGGTGTGGATCGAGGCATAGCAGCTGGCCGATATCGACGGCAGCACCGAGCGCAGCTTCCAGACGCGGGCGTCGCCGCTGTCGACCCATCCCTCCAGATTTCCGAACAGACGGCGAAAATTGCGCCAGGGCACGCCGTCCAGAATGATGAGAAGAAGCTTGCTATTCATGGATGCTCCTTTGGGGATCAATTCGCCTCACGGCCATCATGCGGACAAGGAGCAGCCGCGCCGGTCCAAACCCGAAGAATGATGTCGCAAATGCGCTGTTTCACTGGAAAGGTCTCTTGATGCGAAGGGGGCGAAACCGCGCAAGGTGCAGTGGGTTTCCTCATCCGGCACGGCCCGGCATCGCAGGTCAGAAAAAGGCCCCCGCCGCGCAAGCGGGGCAGGGGCCATCAGCCTGAATTCCTGCTGGCGGCGTCAGTTGCCGGCGCTCTCCATTTTGCGGTTGGCGATGACCTCTTCCAGCCAGCCCAGCCGCATTTCCGGCACCGAGTTGAGCAGCAGGTCGGTGTAGTCGTCGAACGGCGGGCTGAGCACCTGGCTCTTGCCGCCGTAGCGCTGCACCTTGCCCTGGTACATCACCGCGATGTTGTCGGAGATCGCCCGCACCGTGGCCAGGTCGTGGGTGATGAACAGGTAGGCGACATCCTCGATTTTCTGCAGCTCCAACAGCAGCTTGAGGATGCCGTCCGCCACCAGGGGGTCCAGCGCCGAGGTGACCTCGTCGCAGATGATCATCTTGGGCTTTGCCGCCAGGGCGCGGGCGATGCAGACACGCTGCTTCTGGCCGCCGGAGAGTTCCGCCGGGTAGCGATCAATGAATTTTTCGCCCAGCTCGATCTCGTCCAGCAGTTCGATGATCCGCTTGCGCTTTTCCGCGCCGCGCAGGCCAAAGTAGAACTCCAGCGGTCGGCCGATGATGGTGCCCACCGTCTGGCGCGGGTTCATCGCCACATCGGCCATCTGGTAGATCATCTGCAGCTCGCGCAGGTCCTCGCGGGTGCGGCCCTTGAGGTCGGGCGACAGGACGCGACCGGCGAACTCGATTTCCCCCTCGCGCGGCGGCAGAAGGCCGGTAATCACCCGGGCCAGCGTCGATTTGCCGGAGCCGGACTCCCCCACCACGGCCAGGGTCTGGCCGGGATACAGGTCGACGTTCACGTTGTGCAGCACGTCGAACTGGGTGCCCTTGTAGCGCGCGGTGATGTTGCGCACGCTCAGCACCGGCTCCTCGGTTGGCGATTTTTCCTCGTGCTCGATGGAACGGACGGAGACCAGCGCCTGCGTGTACTCCTCCTGCGGGTTGTTGATGATCTGGTCAACAGGGCCGTATTCGACCGTGTTGCCCATCTTCAGCACCATGATGTCATCGCTCACCTGCGCCACAACCGCGAGGTCATGGGTGATGTAAAGCGCCGCAACGCCAGTGTCGCGGATGGCTTCCTTGATCGCCATCAGCACGTCGATCTGGGTGGTCACGTCCAGCGCCGTCGTCGGCTCGTCGAACACCACCAGGTCCGGCTCGGGACAGAGCGCCAGCGCCGTCATGCAGCGCTGCAGCTGGCCGCCCGACACCTGGTGCGGGTAGCGGTCGCCGATGTTGTCCGGATCCGGCAAGCCCAGCTTGGCAAACAGCGCGCGCGCACGGGCCTCGGCCTCCTTGCGGGAGAACTTCTTCTGCTCGACGGCGGCTTCCACCACCTGGTCCATGATCTTCTTGGCCGGATTGAAGGACGCGGCCGCCGATTGCGACACATAGGTGACCTCGCCGCCGCGCAAGCGGCGGATATCGCCGAGCTTGGACTTGAGGATGTCGCGGCCGTTCACCCAGACCTCGCCGCCGGTGATCTTCACGCCGCCGCGGCCATAGGCCATGGAAGCAAGGCCAATGGTGGATTTGCCGGCCCCGGATTCACCGATCAGCCCCAACACCTTGCCGGGCGCGAGGTCAAAGCTGACCCCGTGCACGATCTCGATGTCGCGGGGCTTCTCCCCCGGCGGGTAGACGGTCGCGCCGATCTTCAGGTCGCGGACTTTCAACAGGGTATCGCTCATCCGCGGCCTCCTTTCAGCGAGGTTGTCCGGTTCAGCACCCAGTCGGCGACCAGGTTCACCGAGATCGCCAGCGTGGCGATGGCAAAGGCCGGGATCAGCGCCGCCGGGATGCCATAGACGATGCCTTCCTTGTTCTCCTTCACGATGCCGCCCCAGTCAGCCTCGGGCGGTTGCACACCCAGGCCCAGGAAGGACAGGGTGGAGACGAACAGCACCGCGAAGATGAAGCGCAGGCCCATCTCGGCGATGAGCGGCGACAGCGCGTTGGGCAGGATCTCGCGGAAGATGATCCAGGCGGTTTTCTCGCCGCGCAGGCGGGCTGCCTCGACAAAGTCCATGACCTCGATATCCACCGCGACGGCGCGGGCCAGACGGTAGACGCGGGTGGAATCCAGAAGGCCCATCACGATGATCAGCATCGGAATGGTCACCGGTGCCACCGACAGCACCACCAGTGCGAAGATCAGCGTCGGGATGGACATCGCCAGATCGACGAAGCGCGAGAGCATCTGGTCGACCCAGCCGCCCATCACGGCGGCAAAGAAACCCAGCACGGAGCCCAGTGTGAACGACAGAACCGTCGCGGCAGAGGCGATGAAGATGGTGGTGCGGCCACCGTAGATCATCCGGCTCAGCAGGTCGCGGCCGATATTGTCGGTGCCCAGCAGGTAGTCGGCGCTGGAGGGCTCCCAGACGTCGCCGACAATTTCGCCGACTCCATAGGGCGCCAGCAGCGGAGCAAAGATGGCCCCGAGAAAATAGAGGGCGGTGAAAAACAGCCCGACGAGTGCGGAAATGGGGATATTCTTCATTTCGGATGCCTCAGACGCGGGTTGCTCAGGATGGCGACGATGTCGGCAATCATGTTGAGGCCGATATAGACCGCGGCAAAGATCAGGCCGCAGGCCTGCACCACGGGCACGTCACGCTTGGAGACATGGTCGACCAGATACTGGCCCATGCCGGGGTAAACAAAGACCACTTCGATCACCACGACCCCGACCACCAGATAGGCGAGGTTCAGCATCACCACGTTGACGATCGGCGCGATCGCGTTTGGAAAGGCATGACGGAAGATCACCTGAAAGGCATTGAGGCCCTTCAGCTCGGCGGTCTCGATATACGCCGACTGCATCACGTTGAGGATCGCGGCGCGGGTCATGCGCATCATATGCGCCAGCACCACCAGCGTCAGCACGGCGACGGGCAGCGCGATCGCGCTCAGCTTGTCCAGCAGGCTCATGCTGTCGTTGATCATCGCGACCGAGGGGAACCAGCGCAGTTTCACCGCGATGAAATACATCAGCACATAGCCGATCAGGAATTCGGGGATCGAGATCGAGGCGAGCGTGACGGCAGAGATCAGCTTGTCCGGCCAGCGGTCCTTGTAGCGGACGGCCAGCAGGCCGAGAAAGATGGCCAGCGGCACCGCAACCACGGCGGCCCAGAAAGCCAGGAACAGGGTATTCCAGAACCGGTTGCTCAGTGCTTCGGCAATGTCCTGTCCGCTGGTCAATGCGGTGCCGAGATCGCCTTGGATCGCACCGAACAGCCAAGAGAAATAGCGCTCAACCGGCGGGTCGTTGACGCCCAGTTCGGCGCGCAGGTTGGCCAGGGCTTCAGGGGTTGCGGACTGGCCGAGAATGGACTGGGCCACATCCCCCGGAAGGACGATGGTCCCGGCGAAGATCACCGCCGAGATGAGCAACAGAAGAAGTAGGCTCAGCGCGATGCGCTGAGCCAGAAGTTTCACGATTGGGGACATCTTAGGCTTTGACCCACATCTTGCTGGCGGCGTAGCCGTTCATCAGAACCTGCCCCGGCATGCCTGCCACGAACCCGTCCACGCGGTCGCCGGTCGCTTCGACGAAGTCGTTGAACATCGGGCAGATCAGACCGCCTTCGTCGCGCAGGATCGTCGACATGTCGGCGTACATCTGGGTCCGCTTGGCCACGTCCAGCTCGCCGCGGGCGGCGATCAGCATCTGGTCGAACTGCTCGTTGTTGAAGCGGGTGTCGTTCCAGTCGGCAGTCGACAGATAGGCGGTGGTGAACATCTGGTCCTGGGTCGGACGGCCGCCCCAGTAGCTGGTGCAGAAGGGCTTGTTGTTCCACACTTCCGACCAGTACCCGTCATTCGGCTCGCGCTTGACGTCCAGCTTGATGCCGGCGCTGGACAGCGACTGCTGGAACAGTGCCGCCGCATCCGGCGCACCGGGGAAGGAGTTGTCGGAGGTCCGCAGCAGGATGGAGCCGTCGTGACCCGACTTCTTCAGGTGGTGCATCGCCTTGTCGGGATCGAAGGTGCGCTGCTCCAGCTCGGTGTACATCGGATAGGAGGCGTTGATCGGGGTGTCGTTGCCGACGGTGCCGTAGCCGTTCAGGATCTTGTCGACCATTTCCTGACGGTTGATGCCGTATTTCAGCGCCATCCGCAGGTCGTTGTTGTCGAACGGGGCCGTATTGCAGTGCATGATGAACACGTAATGGCCTGCCGCCGAGGTCGAATGCACGGTGATGTTGGGCGCGCGGTCGACCAGTTTCGCGGTGCGCGGCGGCACCCGGTCGATGACGTCCACCTGGCCGGACTGCAGTGCCGCAACACGGGCGGTGTCGTCGTTGATGACGATGATTTCCACGGTCTCGGCATAGCCCAGATCGCCCCAGTAGTTGGGGTTCTTCTCGGCCACCACGCGCACGCCCATGTCGGCGGACTTGATGATGTAGGGGCCGGTACCGATGGCTGCGGCCGGGTCATCGACGCCGCCACCCGGTTGGATGATCAGGTGATAATCGGCCAGCAGATAGGGCAGGTCGGCATTCGGGCTGTCCAGTTCGAAGACCACGGTGTCACCGTCCGCGCGCACATCCTTGATACCGCGCATGATGCCCAGGGCGCCAGACTTGGTGTCTTCGCCGCTGTGGCGCTCCATGGTTTTGACCACGTCGTCAGCGGTCACGTTCTGCCCGTTCGAGTAGGTCACGCCGGGGCGCAGTTTGAAGGTCCAGGTCTTGGCGTCCGCCGAAGCCTCGTAGCTTTCGGCCAACTTGCCCTCGATGCCGCCGTCCTCGGCCAGTTCGACCAGGGTTTCGCCCCAGAGGCGGGTGATCATCAGGCCAGCGGTGTTGGTGACCAAAGCCGGATCGAGGCTGTCCGTGGTCGAGCCGCCTTGCAGACCCATACGCAGGGTGCCGCCTGTCTGGGGACCGGCCGCGCGGGCGCTGTTGGCGAGGACAAGATTGGCGGACACGGCGGTAAAGCCCAGAGCCGCGGCCTTGCCCAGGAATTCGCGACGCGACAGCTTGCCTGCCACGGCCTGGCTGGCCAGATACTGGATGTGTCTGTTCATGAGGATCTCCCGGTTTGATTAGGTGCTGTAAACACCCGTTTTTTAATTGATGGTTCAAGATTTGCGCATTTGCCGCAGCCTCGCAAGGATTATTCGCGGCGGCCCCGGAGGGGGCGCACATGCAGAGTCATGGCGAAATCGCAGCGCGTCGCCTTTGTGTGGTTAGGTGCCGTATTCAGATTGTCGTGCGGCGTGTAAATCAAATTTCCGGCCGGAATGCGACCAGAATTTTTTTACCCTACGGAGCCGCAAACGCTTAATTTAATTGCGCTGACGTCGCCAGCTCGCAACCTGGGGTTGCCAAAATGTTGCCGCAAACATGGGCGCGCCACGCCTGAACCCGACCTGTTGACCCCGACGCGAGTCACCTTGCTTCGATCCGGTCACAGCGGCCACCGGGCGGTTCAGCGCTGTGCGGTATCCAGCCAGATGGTCACCGGCCCGTCATTGACCAGCGCCACCTTCATGTCGGCGCCAAAGCGGCCGGTGGCGACGGTCAGGCCCTGCTGCCGCACGGCTTCGGCGAAATGCAGGTAGAGGCGTTGGCCCTCCACCGGCGGGGCAGCCTGCGAAAAGCCGGGACGGTTGCCGCTGCGGGTATCCGCTGCCAGGGTGAACTGGCTGACGACCAGAACGCTGCCGCCGGTGTCCAGCACCGAGCGGTTCATCCGTCCGGCCTCGTCCTTGAAGATGCGCAGCTTGGCGATTTTCGCAGCCAGTTGCTCGGCCGCCGCCTCATCGTCGCCGTGCATGGCGCAGACCAGGACCAGCAGGCCGGGGCCGATTTCGCCGCAGACCTCATTGTCTACCGTGACCGAGGCTTCTGTAACCCTTTGTATCAAAGCGCGCATGCTCAGGCTCTCTGTGTTGGTGTCCCGGGCTTTGTGGCGAGACGATCTACTGTTGTCCAGCCAAATAGGCGACCGCTGCAACCACGATCGCGGCCGCCAGCGCAGCAAGGGCAATCTTGATGGCGGAATAGGGGCGTTCGCCCTGAACCTTGCCGGATTGGCCGTTGACGACAAAGCGATAGGTCTTGCCACGGTACTTGTAGGCGGCCAGCCAGACAGGCAGCAGGATATGTTTGAAGGTGACGTCCGAGACCTGCGTGTCGATCGCGTGGATGCGCTGGCGGTCGCCGCCGATGTCAAACCGCACGTCCCGCTCGATCACCCGGTCCATCCGCTGGCGGGCTTCGGCAAAACCCGTTTCCAGGTCCACGCCATAGGCCTCGGCCCGGAACCCGGCCAGGTATTGCGGCTGGTAAGGCTCCAGTTGCGACAGGTCCCAGGGATCCAGCGCGTCGGTGTAGCGTTTCGGCAGGCTTCGCGAGGCGAGGACCAGAACATCGTCAAAGAAGCGCTGTACCCGTCCCGCCACGGGGCGCCAGCGCACCTTGGCGATCTGGCGGGTTTCGGTGCGGCCATTGCGCTGGACACGCTCGGTGACGTAATACACCGTGCCGTGCTCTCCGCGGTAGGTGCTGCGGGTCTGGGCGTCATAGGTCCAATAGGGCACATAGATGCCCTGCATGCGCCGCCCCTTGCGGGCATATTGCTTCAGCCCGCTGGGCGCGAACCACAGTTGCCTCAGCCAATTGCTCATCGCCTGATGCGCCAGGCGTTCGGTTATGGCGAAGGGCAGCACAGCCTTGGGCTTGATCTGTCGGCTCTCGTCCGTGTCCGTGACCACCGGTGTTGCGCAAAAGGGGCATTCCCGGGCGTGGGTCTGAGGGTCGAACTCTACCTGGGCGGCGCAGTTGGGACAGGTGCTGACCCGGGTGACTTCGGTTTCGATCTCGGGCAGCTGCTCCGCCACCGCGGCGTGAAAATCCAGCTCCTTCAGCGCGGACCCCTTCCAGGGGCCGCTGCGAATGCGGTCGGTATGGCCGCAATGCGCACAGGTCAGCTGGCCGGTGGCCGGATCATAGGTGTAATCCGCGCCGCAATTCTCGCAGGGAAAGCGGTGGGTGGTTTCGGCGGCGGTTTCGGGCGCAATCGGCGGCGGCGGCATCGTCACGGTCGGGCGTACCTGTCAGGCAAGGGGCAGTCGAAAGTCGGGCAGGGGCAGCAGCAAGATGGCGAGGGTCAGCCCGCGGGTGGCGGCGGAGGCGGGGGCGGCGGCAGAATGGTGAACAGCTGTGCCAGTTCGATCACGTCCCCGGCCCGCTTCCAGCCATCCTGCCCGGGCGTCCACACATGGGTGTCGCGGGTCAGGGTGCCATCCTGCGCCATGCGCCCCATGCGGGCCTTGGAGAACGGCCCGGAGGTCTGACCGTCGACAGCGATGTGCCAGACGTGCTCCACCGGGGGCGGCGGCGGTGCCACCGGGGCGGTTTGCGGCCTTGCGGCAGGCGCGGCCTGGGCCGCCGCAGCGGGGGCGGGACGGGCGCCCCAGGGGCCCGAAGGCTGACCCGCTGCACCCGGTGCCATCTGTTGCGCCATCTGCTGGGCCATCGCCATACCCATGCCCATACCCATTCCGGCGCCCATGCCGCTGTTTGGAGTCCGGGCAGCCGCCGTCATCGCCTCTGCGGCAGAAAACTGGGTGTAGCGGCCCAGATCGCCGAGCACGCCCATCTGGGTGCGCTTGTCCAATGCCTCCTCCACTGCCGGCGGCAGCGAGATGTTCTCGATGTAAAGCTCGGGCATCATCAGGCCGTATTCTGCCAGCGTACCGGAGATCTCTGCCGCCACCAGCTTGCCCAGATCGGCGGTGTTGGCGGCCATGTCGAGGACCGGGATACCGCTGCCTGCCACCACGCGGGAGAACTCCTGCACGATGATGTTGCGGATCTGAAAGGAGATCTCGTCCATGGTGAATTCACCGTCGGTGCCGACGATCTCGGTCAGGAAGCGGGCAGGGTCCGCCACCTTGATCGTGTAGGTGCCATAGGCGCGCAGCCGCACCGGGCCGAATTCGGGGTCGCGGCAGATGATCGGGTTCTTGGTGCCCCATTTCAGATCGCTGAAACGGGTGGTGTCGACGAAATAGATCTCGGACTTGAACGGCGACTGGAAGCCGTGGTCCCAGTGCTGCAGCGTCGTCATGATCGGCATGTTGTTGGTCTCCAGCATGTAGAGACCGGGGGTGAAGACATCCGCCAGCTGGCCCTCATGCACGAAAACCGCCGCCTGGCCCTCGCGCACCGTCAGCTTGGCGCCATATTTGATCGCGTGGCCTTCGCGCTCGAACCGCCAGACCATCGTGTCATGGGTATCATCCACCCAGTGAATGACATCGATGAATTCACCCTTGAGAAAATCGAAAATACCCATCAGTCAGGTCCTCTTGATGTGGCGGCCTACAGGTCGCGGCCGGTCGCCTCGCGGGCGAGGATGCGAACGATCGGGCGGGCGTCCTCGGCACGCATGCCCGTCTTCAGTCTTGGATCATACAGCATCTGCAGCAGCTTCTCGTCGAAACTGGTCAGCAGGGCGAATTCGTCGTCATCGTTGAAGATCGAAGGCCGTGCCCGCGGGCTGTCGTTGCGAAGACCCAGGCCTTGTGCGACTTCCTCATGCACGCAGCTTTTGCGCACCAGGTCGGGGTGCTCGGCGCGGATCAGGGCCACGCCGTGGCTGTAGGAGAGCGGGTCCTCTTGCGGCCCACCGGCAATCACCAGGCAGTAGTAGTTGCGCGGCGGGGCGGCCAGCAGCGACAGGTCCTTGGCGCTGATCGAGGGCAGCAGCTCGCGCACCCGCTCGGCGACAAAGGCGCTGTCGTCGAGGCTGGCGAAGATCACGTGGAAATTGGCGCGGCTGCTGACCATGCTGATCGGGTGCCGGGTGATCCGCGCCAGCCGCGCCGCATAGTCGCCCAGCATCTGCTGGTCGGCGTCGCGCTGGGACATCGGAACCGAGGGGCCGAACTCGGCTGCGATGCGCACGGGCTTGTCCCAGCGCCCCAGTTCCCCGGCCACGTCGGAGCCACCGTATTCATCGTAGAAGGCCAGCGCTTCAAAGCTCTCGGCCAGATCCTCGGCGTCGTAGGGGGTGTCCGGCCCGCCGCCATCGGTGCGCAGCAACCCGCGGGTCAGCAGGTCCCGTTGCAGGGTCTGGTAGTAATAAGCCAGCTGGGCGCTGTCGGCGGAGGGTTCGTAGACCGCCGGTTGCAGCGTGGCCGGGCGCGGGCGCGGTACCAGCGACTCCGGTTTTGACATCGGAAGACAGCCCGCCGTCGCAACCAGAGCGCCAAGGGCGGCGCTGCGACCGAGCACAGACCTATGTGCCGCGACCCGCCGCATGGCTCAGCCCGGCACCGCGGTGCCGGCATTGTCGCCCACCCCGTCCCGACGGGCCTTGGCGGCGGCCAGCGTGTCGCGCAGCTCGGCTTCCATCTTCTGCAGCTCGGCCTCGGCGGCGGCGCGCTTGGCCTTGCCCTCGTCGGCGATCTTGAGACTGTCCTGGATGGTGCCGATCAGATCCGCGTTGGCCTGTTTCACCGCTTCGATGTCAAACACGCCGCGCTCCATCTCCTGCCGGATCATCTCGTTCGACTGGCGCAGGTTGGCGGCGTTCGAGGTCAGCAGTTCGTTGGTCAGGTCGTTGGCATCGCGCACGGCAGCGGCTGCCTGCGCCGAACGCTGGATGGTCAGCGCCTGCGCCAGCTGGGTCTCCCACAGCGGCACGGTGTTCACCAGGGTCGAGTTGATCTTGGTCACCAGCGACTTGTCGTTCTCCTGCACCAACCGGATCGAGGGCAGCGACTGCATGGTGACCTGGCGGGTCAGCTTCAGGTCATGCACCCGGCGCTCCAGGTCGTCGCGCGCGGCCCGCAGATCGCGCAATTCCTGCGCCTTCATCACCTGGTCGCCTTCGGGCGCCGCCTGCACCTCGGCCTCCTTGGCGGGGATGGCGGTGCCGTCCAGCTCGGCTAGCTTGGCCTCGCCCGCGGCGATGTAAAGCGCCAGCTCGTCGTAGAACTCCAGCGTCTTTTCATACAGCAGGTCCAGCGACTTGATGTCCTTCAGCAGCGTGTGTTCATGGCCCAGCAGGTCATCGGTGATCTTGTCGATCTGCTCCTGCACGGTTTCATAGCGGGCGGTGAACTTGGCAAAGGGCGCGGCGCGGCCCAGCAGGCGCTCCCAGAAGGAGGGCTTGCGGCGCATGTCCAGTTCCGACACCGAGAAGCCGCGAATGGTGGTGACGATGTTGCGCAGGCTGTCGCCAGCCGGGCCCACGTCCTTGTTGCGCACATCCGCCAGCATCGCCTGACTGATGGTCTGCAACTCCGCCTGCGCGTCGGAGCCGAAGTGGATGATCGAGTTGGTATCGGCCATATCGATCTGGTCCATCCGCTTGCGGATCGCCTCGGAGGTTTCGGCATCGGCCTCCTCCAGCCTCTGCACCTCGGCCTTGGGCTCGGGCAGTTGGGTGGCGGTGACTTCCTGAACCAGAGTTTCGGCCTCAGCGGCCTTGGTTTGAATTGCTTGGGACATAAATGGCTTCCTCACTCATCAGTTCCGGTCCAGGTGGACCCCTTCACGCTGCAGGCGGTCGCGCAGCACGTCGATTTCAACGGTCAGATCCGTGCGATCCTCAACCAGCAGCTTGCGGGTGCGGGCGGCGAAATTCTGTTCCAGATCGTCCAGCAGAGCCAGGTAATCGATGCGGGCCTGCTGATCGCCGCTGCGGTCATAGATGTCGGCGAATTTCACAGTAGCATCCTTTGCGCCCCGCAAATAGACGGTCAGATACTTGCGCGCGGCGGTGAGATCGCGCGGGTCCTCTTCGACGGTGCGGAACAACTCGCGGGCAATGGCCTGGAACTGTTCCACCCGTGCTTCGAGCTGCCGGTCGCGGGTGCGCTGCACGGCCTGCGTCATCGCCGACAGGTTGGCTTCGGCCTCGTCGACGGCACGGGCCACGCGGGAGCGTTGAAACTCGTCAACCCCCTCGGCGCCCTTGTCCTGCAAGGGGTCAAGGCCAAAAGCCGCGAGATGCAGCCCGGCGGCCGCGAGGCCGTAGAGCGCCATTGTCACGATGCTGGGATCGCCCTTGGCCGCGGCCAGCGCCGCGCCGCCGCCGGACAGGACCGCGGCCAGAATCTTGCGGGGCAGGGCGGGGCGGCGCGCGACCTTGCGTGCCTGGTAAGCGGCTTCGGCTTTCAACCCCTCGCGCAGCAGCAGCGCCGCGCCGGTCCACGACAGCGCGCCCACCAGCCCGAGTGCGAGCCCGGTGGCGCCGTCGGTCAGGGACAGCAGCGTCAGCAGCGCCGGTGGAACAAACATCAGGTTGGCACGCAGACCGACGGGATCGACCTGCACCCGTGCCGGGCGTCGCGCCGCAGGCGTGCCCTTGGGCTGGGACGCCTCCGTGGTTTTCGTATCGGGACTGTATTTGCCGCCGTAGCGCTGTGCCATCCGATCAGCCCCCCACGATCCAACCGGTGCCAAGCCCCAGCAGAAGGATCAACAAGGCGACGAAGGCAATTTTCTGCACGCGAGCATCCCCCAAAGCAGCCAAAAGCGATTAACTAATTGGAAACCTAGGGGATAGGTTGCGATCTTGCTAGGGGGAAGTCTGCCGCAATTGTCTCAGCGCCGGGGTTTCTTGCCACCCGGGGGCTTTGCGCCGCCGGGGTGCGCCGGGCGTCCTGTGCCTTTGGGGGTGCCGCGGCCGCCGGGGGCCGGACGGCGGCCGGTCGATGGCGCGGCGGGTTTTCCGCCCGGGGCGCGCACCGGTTTGTCGCCCCGCTTGCCGTCGGGGCGTCCGCCCGGTTTGCCTGCGCCACCAGTTGCCTTGTCCTGGGGCGCGCTGCCCGGCCTGCGCCCCGGTTTGGCGCCTGGCTTGCCACGGGCGCGGGTCGGACGCGCGGTCGGGGCGGCCTCCTCCGGTTCCAAGCCCAGTTGGTCGCGCACCACGCGCGGGCGCAGCTCCTCGACCTCGCCGGGTTTCAGCTCGCCAAGTTGAAATGGCCCGTAGGACACCCGCAAAAGCCGGTTCACGGTGAAACCCACATGTTCCATCGCGCGGCGGATTTCACGGTTCTTGCCTTCGCGCAGTCCCACCGTCAGCCAGGCATTGGCGCCTTGCTGGCGGTCCAGCGTCACCGTCATCGGTTGGAATTTTTCCCCGTCGATCACCGCTCCTTTGCGCAGCGGCGCAAAATCTTCGTCGCGCGGACGGCCATTTATGCGCACCCGGTAGCGCCGCATCCAGCCGGTCGAGGGCAGCTCCAGCTTGCGCTTGATGGCCCCGTCATTGGTCAGCAGCAGCAGCCCTTCCGAGTTCAGGTCCAGCCGCCCGACCGTCATGACCCGCGGCATATCCTCGGGCAGTTCGTCGAAAATCGTCTTGCGGCCCTTTTCGTCGCTGGTCGTGGTCACCAGCCCGATCGGCTTGTAATACAGCCACATCCGCGGCGCCTCCGCTTCGGGCAGGGGCTGGCCGTCGACGCTGATGCGGTCTCGTGCCGTCACGTTCAGCGCCGGGCTGTCGATCTTCTTGCCGTTTACCGACACGCGCCCTTCGGCGATCATCCGCTCGGCCTCGCGGCGCGAGGCCACGCCAGCGCGCGACAGCACCTTGGCGATGCGGTCGCCCTCGGCAGCTTTGCCGTCAGTCGGATTTGCAGCGGGCGCTTTGCCTGCTGCGGCTTTCGGGGCCGGTTTGCCCTTCGGGGATGCGGGTGTTTTGCTCATAAGGCTGCCATAGAACATTCCGCCGCCTTGCGAAAGCGCGCAATCGCGGGCAGGAAGAGGCATGACGTTCAAATCGCATATGGACAAGGCGCTGGAGCAGGCGCGGGCCGCCGCGCGCCGGGGCGAGGTGCCGGTGGGGGCCGCGCTGATCGCGCCCGACGGGCAGGTGGCCGCGCTGGCCGGCAACCGCACGCGGGAGCTGAACGACCCCACCGCCCATGCCGAGATCCTGACCATCCGCGAAGCCTGCGCCCAGCTGGGTAGCGAGCGGCTGACCGGTTTTGACCTTTATGTGACGCTGGAACCTTGCGCGATGTGCGCCGCCGCCATTGCTGCCGCGCGTATCCGGCGGGTGTACTACGGAGCCTCCGACCCCAAGTCCGGCGGCGTGGCCCATGGCGCCTGCGTCTTCTCGCACCCGCAGGCGCATCACGCCCCCGAGGTCTACGAGGGCATTGCCGAGGCCGAGGCGAGCGCCTTGCTGAAGGATTTCTTTGCCCGGAAGCGCTGAACGCGAAACCAGCGGGTGGGCTCGGCAATGGCCATTCCTGTTGTGGACTGTTGTGGCATGGGGTTGTTTGCCCTATCGAGACCCATGTCGCGTGCCTTGGGAGCTGTCGTGGCGCCGCCAGCGGCCAGGGCGTCCTGAAACCGCATCCCCGAGGCTGCGGGCGGCTGTTGCAGGGGCGCAGCCCGATGCGCGTGCGCTGCACCTGTCGGCTCGCGATCAGCAGTCGCGCCGACGCAGTGCCGGGGGCGGGGGGAGGATACGCCAGCGCTGTGCCCCGATTGGTTCACATCACAGGAGACACATATGTATTTCATTCTGCTCTCATTTGCCGCCCAGAAGGATCGGCTGGCCGAGTTTCTTGAGGCGCACAAGGCCTGGCTTCAGCAGGGGTTCGAGGACGGGGTCTTCCTCGCGGCCGGCTCGATGACGGATGGCGAGGGCGGCGCGATCCTTGCCGTTGGTGAAACCGAGGACGAGCTTGCCGCCCGCATCGCAAAGGATCCCTTCGTGACCGGAGGCGTGGTGGAGCCGGAAATCATCGGCGTGGCACCCACCATGATGGATCCCCGGCTTGATTTCCTGCGGGGCGGCGAGTGAGCCGGATCTACACCGCGCCCGATGGTCAGCCGCGCTGCGGCTGGGCTGCGTCGGCGCCGGATTTCCTGCGCTACCATGACGAGGAATGGGGCTATCCCGTGGGCGATGACATCCGCCTGTTCGAGAAAGTCTGCCTTGAGAGTTTCCAGTCCGGCCTCAGCTGGCGCACCATTCTGGACAAGCGCGAGAATTTCCGCGCCGCCTTCGCCGGGTTCGATTTCAACGTGATGGCGGGTTTCGGCGCGTCGGATGTCGCGCGGCTGTTGCAGGACAAGGGCATCGTCCGCCACCGCGGCAAGATCGAGGCGGTGATCAACAATGCCGCCCGCGCGCAGGAACTGGTCTCCGAGGCAGGCTCGCTGGCCGCGTTTTTCTGGAGTTTCGAGCCCGCCCCCGAGGATCTGCCGGAACCGCAGACGGTTTCGACCACGCCGCAGTCGGTCGCGCTGGCCAGGGCGCTGAAGAAACGCGGCTGGAAATTTGTCGGCCCCACCACCGCCTTTGCATTCATGCAGGCGATGGGGCTGGTGAATGATCATGCCTGCGGCTGCATCTGCCGCGAGCGGGCTGCGGCTGCCCGCGCGGCATTCACGCCGCCGCAACTGAAGTCCGCCGACTGACACAGGTGCCGCGCCGGGCCGCCAAGGCCCGGCGCTGGGCCCAACGGGCGCGGATCTGCCCTGCAGATCCAGCGCCGGGCGGGAGGGCGCGCGCCCTTGGCGGTCCCGCGCGTTCTGCGGCAGGCCCGGTTCAGATCTCGATGGGCGTCATCACCTCTGGCTCGATCACCTCGACGCCCGGCAGCCCGTCGATCAGCGCCTTGGCGTCCTGCTCCAGGATCGGGAAGCTCTTGTAATGGCAGGGGATCACCGTTTTGAAATTGAAATAGCGCCTGGCCGCATAGGCCGCGCCCTTCATGTCCATGGTGAAATGCCCGCCTGCCGACAGGATGCCCACCTCCGGTTTGTAGAAATCGCCCATCCAGTCCATGTCTGCCATGATGTCGGTATCGCCCGACAGGTAGATGGTCTTGCCCTCGGCGTGGATCATGTAACCCACTTCGCTGCCGCCGGTGCGCAGCCCCTCGGGCGTCGAGAAGGTCGAGCTGTGCGAGGCGGGCACCATCGACAGCTGCACACCACCCAGGTCCACCGTGCCGCCCTTGTTGAAGCCGATGGTCTCAACCCCTTCGGTCTCCGCCCACAGCCCCATCAGGTCGTATTGCCCGACCACCGGCACCCCCAGCCGCCTGGCCAGCGGCAGCACGTCGACCACGTGGTCGAAATGCACATGGGTCAGCACGATATGGGTGGCGCCCGCGATCGCCGCCTCGTGCTGGTCTTCGGGCAGCACCGGGTTGCCGGTCAGCCACGGGTCCACCAGCAGCACCAGGCCTGCGGTTTCCATGCGAAAGGAGCCATGCCCCAGCCAAATCACTTTCATTGCCAAAATCCTCTTGCTGTCGGAGGTTGCGAAATCCGGCGCCAGCCTATCAGGCCGCGCCGCAAATGGAATGCGCAAGGGCTGCGAAATTCACCGTTGCGCCGGGGAGATGTGCCGCTGCGCCCTTGCAGGCTTGCGGCGCGCCCCTTGCGGCGGTAAATGCCTACCCAACACGAGATGAGGGTTTCCATGTCGATTGACCAAAGCACCGCCGCCAAGGTGGCCAAACTGGCCCGGATTAAGGTCGAGGATGACGCGCTGCCGGCGCTGGCAGACGAATTCAACAACATCCTGGGCTTCATCGAGCAGCTGAACGAGGTGGATGTCGAGGGCGTTGAGCCGATGACCTCCGTCACCCCGCAGCGGCTCAAGCGTCGCAAGGATGAAGTGACCGACGGCAGCCAGCAGGACAAGGTCCTGGCCAATGCGCCGGACGCCCGCGAAGGCTTTTTCGCAGTGCCCAAGGTTGTGGAGTAAGAGACATGAGCGATCTGAACAAACTGGGCCTGGCAGAGGCCCGCGACGCGCTGCGCAAGGGCGACACCACCTCCGTCGAGCTGACCGAGGCCTGCCTGAAGGCCATCGATGCAGCCGATGCGCTGAACGCTTTCGTTCACAAGACGCCGGACATTGCGCTGGAACGCGCCCGCGCGGCGGATAAGCGCATCAAGGCGGGCGCCGCGCCGTCGATGTGCGGCCTGCCGATTGGCATCAAGGACCTGTTCTGCACCAAGGGCGTGGACAGCCAGGCGGCGTCCAACATCCTCAAGGGGTTCAAGCCCGAGTATGAATCCACCGTTTCGCAGCAGCTGGTTGACGCCGGCGCGGTGATGCTGGGCAAGCTGAACATGGATGAATTCGCCATGGGCTCCTCGAACGAGACCTCGGCCTATGGCAACGCGGTCAGCCCGTGGCGGCGCGATGGCGACGACGCCCAGCTGACCCCGGGCGGCTCCTCCGGCGGCTCGGCTGCTGCCGTGGCGGCGGACCTGTGCCTCGCGGCCACCGGCACCGACACCGGCGGCTCGATCCGCCAGCCTGCGGCCTTTACCGGCACCGTCGGCATCAAGCCCACCTACGGCCGCTGCTCGCGCTGGGGTGTGGTGGCCTTTGCCTCCTCGCTTGATCAGGCCGGGCCGATGACCAAATCGGTGCGCGACGCGGCGATCATGCTCGAGGCGATGTGTGGCCACGATCCCAAGGATTCGACCTCTGCCGACCTGCCGGTCCCGGATTTCGAGGCGATGCTGACGGGCGACATCCGCGGCAAGAAGATCGGTATCCCCAAGGAATACCGCATGGACGGCATGCCCGAGGAAATCAGCAAGCTCTGGGCCGATGGCGCCGAGATGCTGAAGGCCGCCGGTGCCGAGATCGTCGACATTTCCCTGCCGCACACCAAATACGCCCTGCCTGCGTATTACGTGATCGCCCCGGCGGAAGCCTCCTCGAACCTCGCGCGCTACGACGGTGTGCGCTACGGCCATCGCGCGACGCTGGAAGCAGGTGACGGCATCACCGAGATGTACGAGAAGACCCGCGCCGAAGGCTTCGGTCCCGAGGTGCAGCGCCGGGTCATGGTTGGCACCTACGTGCTGTCGGCCGGCTTCTACGACGCCTACTACAACCGCGCCCGCAAGGTGCGCACCCTGATCAAGAAGGACTTCGAGGAGGCCTTTGCCGCCGGTGTCGATGCGATCCTGACCCCGGCCACCCCTTCGGCTGCGTTCGGCCTCGGCGAGATGACGGAAGCGGATCCGGTGCAGATGTACCTGAACGACGTCTTCACCGTGACCGTGAACCTGGCTGGCCTGCCCGGTATCGCAGTGCCTGCGGGCCTGGATTCCAAGGGCTTGCCGTTGGGTCTGCAGCTGATCGGCAAGCCGTGGGAAGAGGGCGATCTGCTGAACACTGCCTATGCGCTGGAGTCTGCGGCGGGCTTTGTAGCCAAGCCTCAGCAATGGTGGTAAACCTCCGCCTCAGCAATTGAGCAGAGCAGACAGGTAACCCCATGCGCGCATTCGCATCTCACGCCGTTGCAGGCAGCCTTCTGGTCATGGCTGCCTGTTCCCCCCAGGTTCCCGACAGCGCCGCAGGCGTTGGCATCGATGGTGATCCCTTCGCGCCACCGCCTGCCGTCGGCACCACCATCAACGGCGATCCGCTGGTGCCGCCCGCGCGGGTGTCCAGCACGCCCTACGAGGCGGGGGAGGGGCAGACCGGCGGCGGCGTGGCGGCCGTTGACGACGCGAGCAGCAGCGACGCCGACCTCGCCCGGGAGACAGCCGCGGCCCTGGCTGCAAGCCGGGCCAACTCGGGCGTTGCCCCGCTCGAGGCCAGCCCGGCCAACCCGGCGCCGCCATTGGCGGGGAATGGGGGGATCTCGGATGAAAATGATTTCGAGGCCGTCGCCGCGCGTCAGACGATCGAAAGCGACGCGGCCCGGCTGGAACGCCAGCGGGCGCAGTACCGGCTGGTACAGCCCACGTCGTTGCCCGAGCGGGATGCGGATACCGGCCCCAATATCGTGCGCTACGCGCTCAGCACCTCCAACCCCAAGGGCGTGCGTGTCTACAGCCGCTCCGGCCTGAATCTTGCCGCGCGACATGAACGAAACTGCGCGGCCTTTGCCTCGCCGGATCAGGCCCAGATCGCCTTTCTCGAAGGCGGTGGCCCCAAACGCGACCGGCAGGCGCTGGACCCGGACGGCGATGGCTATGCCTGCGACTGGGATCCGGCCCCGTACCGGCAGGCGGTGCAGAACTGACCTGCCGGGCCGACGCCGAGGGGGCGCTGTGGTGCCCCAGTCCCAACTTCGGCCCGCGTCGGGGCGGCCTGAAGCCGTCGCTGATCGTGCTGCATTACACCGCGATGGAGAGCGCTGAAGCGGCCCTGCAACGGTTGTGCGATCCCGCGAGTGAAGTCTCGGCGCATTATCTGATCGCGGCAGATGGCAGGATCTGGCAGCTGGTGGCCGAAGCCGAGCGTGCCTGGCATGCCGGTGCGGGCGAATGGCGGGGGCAGGACGATGTAAATTCCCGCTCCATCGGGATCGAGCTCGACAACCGCGGCAATCATCCGTTCAGCGCCGTCCAGATGGACCGGCTGGAGGCGCTGATGCGTGGCATCATGGACCGTTGGCAGATTCCGGCGGCGGGGGTCATCGGCCATAGCTGTATGGCGCCTGGGCGCAAGTCTGATCCGGGTCCGCGATTTGACTGGGCGCGGCTGGCGCGCCAGGGTCTGGCGGCTCCGTTCGGTGGCGGCGGCGCAGCGCCGACCAGCGCAGACATGACCGCCTTTCGCGCCGCTGCCCGGGCCGTGGGCTTTACCGCTCCGGTGCAGGACGAGGCACTGCTGCAGGCGGTGCGCCTGCGTTTCCGCCCGTGGGGCAGGGGTGCGCTGGCGGCAGAGGACTTTGCTGCACTTCCCGGCACGTCTGGCGTCGCCTGACCGCTGCGCGGCTCTGCGCTCCGCGGGCGGTCGCCCGCAGGGGCTATCGGGGCGCGCCCGCCATGCCGAACTATCCGCTTGACGCCACGGGGCATTGTTTCTACCCCTCGGAGCGCACAGAAGGCTGGATGGCCGCGTGGGGTGCAAACCCCGCGAGGAAAGTCCGGACTCCATGAAGCAACGGTGCCGGGTAACGCCCGGGCGGGGAGACCCGACGGAAAGCGCCACAGAAAACAGACCGCCCGCCGGCCCTGCGGTTCGCCAAGGGATCAGCCCGCGCGGGTAAGGGTGAAACGGTGGGGTAAGAGCCCACCGCGCCCCTGGCAACAGGGGCGGCACGGCAAGCCCCACCGGGAGCAATGCCAAATAGGGTCCCCGCGCGGGCAGGTTCCGGGTTTCCGGAAAACCGCCGCTAGGTTCGCTTCAGCCGAGAGGGACCGGGTTGGCAGCTAGAGCGGCGCAGCAATGCGTCGCCCAGATGAATGGTCATCGAGCCCTGCCTTTCGGGGCAGGGGGGACAGGATCCGGCTTATAGGCCTTCTGTGCATAAATCCCCCGACGCCGGGGAGAATCCTATTGACTTGGGGGCTGGGGCGGGTAAAAGCCGGGCTTCAGACAGGAATTTACCGAGAGGCTTGCAGCCTTTCCGGACGCAGGAGAAGCACCATGGCGAAGCCGACCACCATCAAGATCCGCCTGAACTCGAGCGCGGGCACCGGCCACTTCTATGTCACCAAGAAGAACGCCCGCACCATGACCGAAAAGATGGTCGTGCGGAAGTACGACCCGGTTGTCCGCAAGCACGTCGAGTACAAGGAAGGCAAAATCAAGTAAGCCTTCCCCTCGGGACGATTTTTCAGAACGGGTCGCGGTTGCCGCGGCCCGTTTTGCGTTTGCGGTCTGTTAAACTTGTCCGCAAGTTCTCCGCCCCTGGCCCGTGTCGGCCACGGCCGTCGGCATCTTTGTGCCGCATTGTCCGCCTAACGTCTGCCTTGTGGGATGTTGAGCAGACTGGGGGTGGGCTGTGCGAGTTTTCGTTTTTGCAGTGGCGATAGGTGGGATCGGCGCGCCGGTGTCCAGCTCTTTTGAGCCGGGGCAGAGCGTGCCTTTGCCAGCCGCGATTGCGGTCCAGCCCTTGGCCGCGGACGGGGGCACGGGGCCGGTCAGCTCTCGCCCGGCGTCCGTGGCCGCTGAGCAGCGCCGTCAGCGGCGGCAAATGTGGCTGGAGGGGTACAGGGGCTGATCGCCCTGCCTGTGGCGTTGCAAGGCGGCTCAGGGCGACTGTTTGGTGGGTCTGCTCAGGCGCGCCATTCCGCAAGGGTCAAAACCGGCTCCAGCCCCATCGAACGCATCAGCCCGGCAGAGGCCGTGTTGAAGGGCGCATAGGTGGTTGCAACGACGGTTGCGCCAGCCTGTATTGCACGCGCCTTCACCGCGGCCACCAGCGCCTGGCCGACGCCCATCCGGCGCCAGTTCTTGCGGACGGCGATATGGTGCAGCATGGCGCGGGTCTCCGCTGGACGTACCGGCAGCATGGGGCGTGTTTCGATCTGATACAGTGCGTAGCCCAGCAAGCTGCCCTGCGGGCTTTCTGCCGCCACTGCGGTGACGCTGTCGTCAGCCAGCCAATCCGTCAGCCAGGCTTCGAGATCCGCCTCGGCAGGGGCGGCGGTATGGCGATCGGGCTGGTGGGTGGCGTGCAGGGTGTGCAGGTCCTGCAACAACGGGAGCAGGCGTTTTGCTCCGGCTGGTGGGATTTCGATGAGCTGCATCTGAAATTACTTTCTGACTGTCGCGTTGTTGAAAATAAAAAAAGGGGCGGATCGTTTCAGATCCGCCCCCGCTGTTGTGGATTGTGCCGGTCGCTTATTCGCGATTGCCCAGCAGCTGGAGCAGCATCATGAACATGTTGATGAAGTCCAGATACAGGCTCAGTGCGCCCATGATCGCGGATTTCGCCAGCCACTCCTGGTCGCCCATGTGGGCGTGCTGGATGTACTCGTTCTTGATGCGCTGGGTGTCATAGGCGGTGAGGCCTGCAAAGATCAGCACGCCGATGACCGAGATCGCGAACGCCATGGCCGAGGAAGCCAGGAAGATGTTGACGATCGAGGCCACGATCAGGCCGATCAGACCCATGATCAGGAAGGCACCCATGCCGGACAGGTCCTTCTTGGTGGTGTAGCCGACCAGCGACAGCCCTGCGAAGGCGATCGAGGTGACCAGGAACACCTGCACGATGCTTTCACCGGTGAACACCAGGAAGATCGAGCTGATCGACAGGCCCATCACGGTTGCAAAGGTGTAGAACAGCAGCTGCACGCCGGCTGCCGACATGCGGTTGGCCGCGGCTCCGATGCCGAACACGAAGGCCAGCGGCGCAAACATAATGACCCACTTCAGCGGCGAGGCGTACAGCGCATAGCCGAGGTTGGTCAGGTACTTGTCGCTGCTCAGCTGGGCCACGGCATTGGCCGGATCTGTGGTCACGGCGAGCCCGGAAATGGCCCAGGCGGCCAGGAAGGTGATGAACGTGCCGACGGACATGGTGCCGTAGACTTTGTTCATGTGGGCGCGCAGGCCCTCATCGATCTGCGCGGTGCGGACGCCCGCGGCAGAGCGGATGGTGTCGAATTGTGCCATCTCAGGTGGTCTCCGTAATCTACTCCCTCGCTGCGGGCGCGGGTCCGGGGACACAGGCCGCAGCTTTCCCCGTGAATATCGGGCCTGAAGCGTTGCGGTTCAAGTATTTCCGGTGAGGATTTGCAGGAAAAAACAACAAATACGGGTCACCTTGCGGCGACCCGTATCTGCTTGTGCGTATTGAGGGTGAGGCTGGCAGTCGTGACTCAGCGGTGCCAGTGGTCCGGTGCGTGCCAGAGGCCCCGGCTGGCTTCGGTACGGGCCTCCTCGGCGCTGATGCCGATGTCGTCAAGCTGCGTGGCGTCCAGCTGTGCGAGCTGGCGGCGCTGACGCCAGAGGGCAAACCGCTGCACGATGCGCAGCGACAGGCTGGGCCGGGCGGGCGGGCAGCAGGCGGAAGAGCGGGCAGGGGTGACGGTCGGCATGGCGCGGATCCTTTGGTGTGGGTTTGTGATGCTTACCTTCGGGGCAATCAATTATGTTGATATATATGACGGCTTATGGCACATTTTCAAAACGAATGTTTTTGATGGCAAGCATCAGGTGTTGTGATGGCTAGAAATCTCGATGTGACCACCCTGCGCTCCTTTGTGGCGGTGGCGGACCATGGCGGTGTGACGCGGGCGGCGGGCTTTCTGCACCTGACTCAATCCGCCGTTTCGATGCAGCTGAAGCGGCTGGAGGAGGTGTTGGGGCTGGATCTGCTGGACCGGTCGGGTCGCAGCATCGCGCTCACGGCCTCGGGCGAGCAGCTGCTGGCCTATGCCCGCCGCATGGTGGCGCTGAACGACGAGGTGATCGGGCGGCTCACCGATCAGGCGTTCGAGGGCGAGGTGATCCTCGGCGTGCCGCATGACATCGTCTACCCGGCGATCCCGCAGGTGCTGAAGCGGTTCAACGCCAGTTTTCCGCGGGTCAATGTCAACCTGGTGACCTCCAACACCCGCGAGCTGAAGGACGGGTTTTCCCGCGGCAAGCTGGACCTGATCCTGACGACGGAAACCGGCGAAGAGCCGGGCAGCGAGACAATCCACAAGATGCCGCTGCGCTGGGTCGGCGCTGTCAATGGCTCGGCCTGGCGGCAACAACCGCTGCGGCTGGGGTTCTGTCGGCAGTGCATCTTCCGCGGCGTGGCCACGGCCGCGCTGGATGCGGCCGGGCGGGATTGGGAAATGGCACTGGACAGTGAATCCGACCGCACGGTGGAGGCCACGGTCAGTGCCGATCTGGCGGTGGGGGTCCTGCTGGAGGGCACTCAGCCGCCGCATCAGGAGTTGATCGACCACGGTGGCGCCCTGCCGGAACTGCCGGGCCAGCACATCAACCTATACGGCGGCGACAAGGTGCGCGCGCCCTATGTCGAGGAGCTGGCCGGCTTGATCCGACAGGGCTTCTCCAACCTGCGTTCGGTGCCGCTGCGGGTCGCCAGCTGAGCGGCAGAGCGGGGCGGCGCGGGGTGGCCGCCCGGCTTGTGTTGGTGCGCGTCAGTCGGCGGCGTTCATGGTGATGACGACCTTGCCGGTGGACTTGCGGTCGCGCAGCAGCTCCAGCCCCTCCGCGGCCCGCTCCAGCGGCAGGCAATGGCTGATGTGCGGTTTGATGCGCCCCTCGCCGTGCCAGGCGAACAGCGTCTCGAAGGATTGCCGCACCACCTCGGGGCGGATTTTCATGTAGCCTCCGAGGTAGAAGCCGATCACGGTCAGGTTCTTGACCAGCAGGTGATTGGCGGGGATCTGCGGCACGGCGCCTCCGGCAAAGCCGATCGGCAGCAGCCGCGCGCCGGGATTGGCAGAGCGGAAGGCGGCCTGCCAGACCTCTCCTCCGACCGCGTCATAGACAACGTCGGCACCGCCCAGGGCCTTGACCGCGCTGCGCAAATCCTCACTGGCGTCAATCAGGTGGTCGGCCCCGGCAGCGGCGGCCACTTCCAGCTTGGCGGCGTCACGCGCCTGGGCGATCACTGTGGCGCCCATCAGTTTACCGATCTCCACCGCGGTCAGCCCGACCCCACCCGCGGCGCCGGTTACCAGCAGCGTTTCGCCCGGCTGGAGGCGCGCGCAGTGGTCCAGGGCCATGTGGCTGGTGCCATAGGCGATCTGCATGGCGGCGGCATGTTCAAAACTCATGGTCTCGGGAATGTGGATCACCCGGTCGGCATCGAACACCCCGATTTCCGCAAGACCGCCTGATCCGGCAAAGACAGCCACCCGGTCGCCCGGCGAGAACTCTGCCACCTCCGGCCCGCAGGCGATGACCACGCCCGCCGCTTCCAGCCCAAGGGTGAAGGGCGGCGTCGGCGTGTCCTGATACGTGCCTTTCTGCATCAGCAGGTCCGCGAAGTTCAGCCCGCAGGCGCGCAGGGACACCGCAACCTGGCCGGGACCGGGTTCGGGCGCGGCAAGTGTGGTCAGGGCGGCGCGGTCGTCAAAGCTGTTAACCTGAAAGGCCTGCATGTCGTCTCCTCAGCTTGTGCGGGAATCGAAGCGATTCGCCGGGCTACACTGGGTAGGTATCACAGGGGGCTGCACCTCGCTATTTTTGGGGAGGCGCGGCTTCTACAGTTACTTGTCAATAAAACGTTTGAAAAATGGTATGGGAAATCAACTATTTGAATGTGCGCGTTGCGCACAGGGCGTTTACGGCCTTGCATTCAATCGCAATGGTTGTAGACTTTTTCTTGGAGGTTGAGCTTGGATCGCCCTGATGGGGAACCTTGTTCCGGCGGCATTAGGACGCTGGACGGTCAGGTTTGATGGAAGCGGCGATCCGGGGGTGACCGGATTTACAGTTTTAGGAGAGACGCATGGCTCATCCCGTAGACGTGCATGTGGGAAAGCGCATTCGCCACCGTCGGTGGCTCATTGGCATGACACAGCAGCAGCTTGCCGAACAGGTCGGTATCAAGTTTCAACAAATTCAGAAGTATGAAACCGGTGCGAACCGGGTCAGCGCGTCCCGCCTGTGGGACATCGCAGATACGCTGGACGTCTCCGTCAGCTTCTTCTTCGAGGGTTTGCAGGAAGAGGACAAGGCGGCGTCCGACAAGGTCGCCGTCCCGGAAGATCTGATGGGAGACAAGGAAGCGCTGGATCTGGTGCGGTCCTACTATGCCATCCCTGAAAATCAGCGTCGGCGCCTGTTCGAACTGGCCCGCGTGCTGAGCGACGCAGCCTGATCACCCAGTTGATGACCAGTGACGGGATCATACCCTCGGGTGTCGTCCCGTCCTGAGCATACCGTTTGGCCGCAAACGGTCACGGCACCGGCATAAGCAAGGAGCGGAGCGCTGGCGCGAGCCGGTCATTTTTCCTTGCAATAACGGCCGCCCGGTGGCACCCGTTTGGGCATGACACAGCCCGATATTTCCGATCTCGACGTTGCTCACCGGATGGCAGATGCTGCGCGCACCGCCATCCTGCCACATTTCCGCAGCCGCGGTCTCAACGCTGAAAACAAGTTGGCAGAGGGGTTTGACCCTGTCACCGTCGCCGACCGCGCGGCGGAAGAAGCCATGCGTGCGGTTCTGTCAGAGCTGCGCCCGGAGGATGCGATCCTGGGCGAGGAATTCGGCACGAGGGCAGGGACGTCGGGCCGCACCTGGGTGCTGGATCCGATCGACGGCACCCGTGGCTTTATCAGCGGGACGCCCACATGGGGCGTGTTGATCGCGCTTGGCGACGACAACGGCCCGTTTCTGGGGGTCATCGACCAGCCCTATACCGGCGAACGCTTCTGTGGCGGGCCAGGGACGGCCGTGATGACCGGCCCGTTGGGTGAGCAGCCCCTGCAGACCCGCGCAACGGCCGGGCTGGAGGAGGCCATCCTCTTCACCACCTTCCCCGAGGTCGGCACCCCGGAGGAGCGGGCCGGTTTTGAACGCGTCGCAGCCCGCGTCCGACTGACCCGCTACGGCATGGATTGCTATGCCTATGCCCTGCTGGCGGCGGGGCAGGTGGATCTGGTGATCGAAGCGGGCCTCAACGCCTACGACATCCAGGCCCCCATCGCGGTGATCGAGGCGGCCGGCGGTGTCGTCACCAATTGGCAGGGCGATCCGGTGCACCAAGGCGGCCAGGTGATTGCAGCAGCAAACCCGGACCTGCACCGCGCCGCACTGGAGCGTCTCAACGCCGGTTGACCGGGTTGTAAAGCCCGCGCCAGCGCCTTACATTCGGCACCGGCGCGGTTCTTTCCCGTTTTCCATCGCGCCCCACACATTCCTATGAAGCGGGCTGTCAAAAGGAGTGTGTGATGACGACAGAATTCCTGATTCAAAACGCTGATGCCGTCCTGACCATGGATGAAGCCCGCCGCGTGCTGCATGGCGCCGATGTGCTGGTCCGCGGCGGCCAGATCGCCGCCGTCGGGCAGGGGCTGCAAACCGCGGGGGAGACCGTGTCGGGCCGCGGCTGCGTGGTGACGCCGGGCTTGGTGAACACCCACCACCATCTCTACCAGAACCTGACCCGGGCGGTGCCGGGGGCGCAGGATGCGCTGCTCTTCGGCTGGCTGCAGCGGCTCTATCCGATCTGGGCGCGCTTCACCCCGGACGAGATGTTCGTCTCCGCTCAGCTCGGGCTGGCCGAGCTGGCGCTGTCGGGTTGTACGCTCAGCTCTGACCATCTCTATCTCTACCCCAACGGCGCCCGGCTGGAGGACACCATCCACGCCGCCCACGACATCGGTCTGCGCTTCCACCCGACCCGCGGCGCGATGAGCATCGGCGAAAGCGACGGCGGCCTGCCGCCCGACAGCCTGGTCGAGGACGAGCGCGCCATCCTCGACGACATGATCCGGGTGGTGGACGGCTTCCACGATCCGTCCGAGGGCTCGATGTGCCGCGTGGGTCTTGCGCCCTGTTCGCCGTTTTCGGTCAGCCGGGAACTGATGCGCGATGCGGCGCTGCTGGCACGCGACAAGGGGGTGATGCTGCATACCCACCTGGCCGAGAACGACGAGGACATCGCCTATTCCGAAGCGAAATTCGGCTGTCGCCCCGGTCAATATGCCGAGGAGCTGGGCTGGACCGGCGATGACGTCTGGCACGCCCACTGCGTGAAGCTCGACGCGCAAGAGATTGATCTCTTTGCCAGAACCCGTACCGGGATTGCCCATTGCCCCTGTTCCAACTGTCGTCTGGGCAGCGGCATCGCACCTGTGCGCGCGATGCGCGATGCGGGCGTGCCGGTGGGCCTGGGCGTCGATGGCTCCGCCAGCAACGACATGGCCAGCCTCAGCGCCGAGACACGCCAGGCGATGCTCTTGCAGCGGGTCGCCAACGGTGCGGATGCGATGAGCGCCTACGAGGCGCTGGAGATCGCCACCCGCGGCGGTGCCGATGTGCTGGGCCGCCCGGATTGTGGCCGACTGGAACCGGGCAAGCGGGCTGACATCGCGATCTGGGACACCACCGGCATCGCCTCCAGCGGCAGCTGGGATCCGGCAGCGATGCTGCTGGCGGGGCCGACGCAGGTGAAACACCTGTTTGTCGAAGGAAAGCAGATCATCCGCAGCGGCGAGATCACCACGCTCGACCTGCCGCGCCTGATTGAACGCCACGGCGAGATGGCCCGCGCCCTGGCTTCATCTTTCTGAAAATACTCAAACCGCCGCAGGCGGAGGCGCTTCAGCGCCTCTCCTGCACCCGCCTGCCGCCGATCCAGACCTCGGCAATGGCACGGTCATCGCCCATCATGATGGTCGGGAACACCGCCTCCCACAGGTCTTCGGCGCGGGCGCTGCGCTGTGCGATCGCCGGGGTGGATGCCAGGTCCAGCACCACCAGATCCGCCTCCATGCCGGGGGCGATGTTGCCGATCTTGTCCTGCATCCGCAGCGCCGTGGCCGAGCCCTGGGTCGCCAGCCACAGAAGCTGCGCCGCGTGCAGCGGCGTGCCGCGCAGCTGGCCGACCTCATAGGCCGCGGCCATGGTGCGCAGCATCGAAAAGCTGGAGCCGCCACCGGTATCGGTGGCCAGCCCGATCCGCTGCCCTTCGGCCATCAGCCCGGCCATGTCGAACAGGCCGGAGCCGATGAAGGTATTGGAGGTCGGGCAATGCACCAGCGCCGCACCATATTCGCGCAAGCGATGGCGCTCCCGCTCGGTCAGATGGATGGCGTGGCCATAGAGCCCGCGCGCGCCCAACAGGCCGAACTCCTCGTAGGTATCCAGATAGTCGCGCGCTTGCGGAAACAGCTCCTGCACCCATTCGATCTCGTCGGTCTGCTCGCTCAGATGGGTCTGCATCAGGCAGCTGGGGTGCTCGGCCCACAGCGCGCCCAAGGCCTCCAGCTGCTCTGGCGTCGAGGTGGGCGAGAACCGCGGCGTGATGGCGTATTCCAACCGGTCGACCCGGTGCCAGCGGGCAATCAGCGCCGCCGAGTCGTCATGGGCGGATTGCGCGGTGTCGCGCAGGCCGGGGGGCGCGTTGCGGTCCATGCAGGTCTTGCCCGCAACCACCCGCTGGCCGCGGGCCTGCGCGGCGGAGAAAAACGCATCGACGCTTTCGGGATGGATGGTGCAGTAGCTGCACACGGTGGTGGTGCCATGGGCGGTGGTCAGATCCAGGTAGCGGGCGGCGATCTCATCCGCATAGGCGCGGTCGCCAAAGCGCTCCTCCTCGGGGAAGGTGTAGCTGTTCAGCCAGTCGATCAGCCGCTTGCCCCAGCTGGCGATGATCGCCGTCTGCGGGTAATGCACATGGGCATCGACAAAGCCGGCCAGGATCAGCCGCGCGCCATGGTCGGCGACCTCGGCCTGCGGCATCTGGGCACGCAGCTCTGCCAGCGGGCCAACCGCGGCCACCTGGCCGTCGCGCAGCGCCACCGCCTCTGCAATCCGGCAGGCATCCTCGGGCCGACCCGCGTCAAATGGCGAGCGCTCAAAGCTCAAAACCTGTCCTTTCAGGATCATTTCCGCGCCCATCTGTTTAGCCCTTTCTTGCCAAATTGGCCATGGCAGGTTACCCGGCACACAAGCCCCGGTAAATTATGCCACGGACATTGTTTTCCGGTAACCGCTTCTTCTATTTTGCAGATATTCACAAGAGTTCTGGGGGTGCCAGATGAGCAGCGGCGACAACATCACCGGCGAAACGCCCGCCGAGGACGCCTATGAGCTGGACCGTCAGCTGGTTTCCCAGGTCCTGGAGGCGGTGGAGCAGGGCGATCAACAGCAGTTGACGGAGCTGCTGGAGCACCTGCACGCGGCCGATATCGCCGACCTTCTGGAGCAGGTCGACTCAGCCGAGCGGGCCCGGTTGATCCGCCTCTATGACCGCGAGTTCGACGGCGAGATCCTGTCGGAACTGGATGAAAGCATCCGCGAAGAGGTGATCGGCATGCTCGCCCCCGCCGTGCTGGCAGAGGCGGTGCGCGAGCTGGAAAGCGACGATGTGGTCGACCTGCTCGAAGATCTCGAGGAGCCCCAGCAGGAGGCCATCCTCGAAGTGCTGGAGGTTGCCGACCGGGTTGCCGTTGAGCAGTCGCTGAGCTTCCCGGAGAACTCCGCGGGTCGCCTGATGCAGCGCGCGGTGGTGATGGCGCCGGAGCATTGGAACGTCGGGCAGGCGATTGATTTCATGCGCGAATCCGACGACCTGCCGGAGCAGTTCTACCATGTGGTGCTGGTCGATCCGCGCACCCACCCGGTGGGCAATGTCACCCTGGGCCGGATCATGGGCTCCAAGCGCGACGTGCCGCTTGCCGATCTTCTGGAGGACACCTTCCAGGTCATCCCGGCGGATCAGGACGAGGAAGACGTCGCCTATGCCTTCAACCAGTACCACCTGATCTCGGCCCCGGTGGTCGATGGCGAGGGGCGGCTGGTCGGGGTCATCACCATCGATGACGCCATGGCGGTGCTGGACGAGGAACACGAGGAGGACATCCTGCGCCTTGCCGGCGTGGGCGAGGAAAGCTCGCTGGCCGACAAGGTGGTGGAGACCACCAAGCGTCGTTTCCCCTGGCTGGCGGTGAACCTGGTCACCGCGGTGCTGGCCTCGCTGGTGATCGCCCAGTTCGAGGCGGCGATTGCCCAAGTGGTGGCGCTGGCGGTCCTGATGCCGATCGTCGCCTCGATGGGCGGCAATGCCGGCACCCAGTCGCTGACCGTGGCGGTGCGCGCCATGGCCACCCGCGACCTCACCGGATCGAACGTCTGGCGGGTGATCCGGCGTGAGGTGCTGGTGGGCCTGGTCAACGGGCTGATCTTTGCGCTGGTGATGGGGGTGGTCGGGCTGGTCTGGTTCGGCTCGCCCGCGCTGGGCGGCGTGATCGCCGTCGCGATGGTGGTCAATATGGTCGTCGCGGGGCTGGCGGGCACGGTGATCCCGGTTCTACTGGAGAAGATCGGAATTGACCCGGCCCTGGCCTCGGGCGCCTTCGTCACCACGGTGACCGATGTGGTGGGCTTCTTTGCCTTCCTCGGCCTGGCCGCCGCCGTCTTGCTGTAGGAGCGCGCAATGACCACCCCCGCTGATCTCACTGAAATCAAGGCCGCCGCCCGCAAGGCGGCCTTTGCCCGCCGCAAGGCCGCGTTCGAGCGCAACATCCCCGGCGCGGCGGGGCGCCTGTCGGAGGTTCTGGCGGGATATCGGGGCGTGCCCTTGTCGGGCTTCCTGCCGATCCGCACCGAGATCGACCCGCGCCCCGCCATGGCCGAAGCCGCAGCGCACGGA
This sequence comes from Leisingera sp. XS_AS12, assembly GCF_041224635.1. Lineage (NCBI taxonomy): Bacteria > Pseudomonadati > Pseudomonadota > Alphaproteobacteria > Rhodobacterales > Roseobacteraceae > Leisingera > Leisingera sp. XS_AS12. The sequence goes on along the minus strand of NZ_JBGFGM010000107.1, from coordinate 51,474 downwards.
CCGGTCGGAGTGCCGGTTATCCTCGGGGCAGGGCAGCCGCTGAAGTTCAGCCGCTGGCAACCGGACGGACCGCTGCGCGATGGCCCCTTCGGCGCGATGGTGCCCGAGGTCGATGACTTCTTCGAGCCGGAGATCCTGGTGGTGCCGCTGGTTGCCTTTGATGCCAATGGCGGACGACTGGGCTATGGCGGCGGTTTCTATGACCGCACGCTGGAACTGTTGCGCAGCAAGCGTGCGACCCTCGCGATCGGCTTTGCCTTCGACGCGCAGGAGGCCGAAGACCTGCCGCTGGAGCCGACCGACCAGCCGCTTGACATTGTGGTCACCGAAAGCCGCGTCCTGCAGTTTGACCGCTGATCTCCCCACCGGGCTGCCTGCGCCGGTCCGGTTCACGGTAAAAAACTGTGGCAAAACCATCCTGAATGGTTTTGCTCGGCCGTCGCGGCCCTTGTTCCGCGGTCGGCTTCAGCGTACCAACCCGACATGCGAATTCTGTTTCTTGGCGATGTGATGGGCCGCGCCGGGCGCCGCGCCATCACCGAAACCCTGCCGCGTCTGCGTGAGGAATGGCGGCTCGATTTTGTAGTGGTGAACGGCGAAAACGCCTCCAATGGCATGGGGCTGAGCGGTGAACACGCAAAGCTGCTGCTGGATGCGGGCGTCGACTGCCTGACGCTCGGCGATCATGCCTTCGACCAGAAGGACATGCTGCAGTTCATCGAGAAGGAGCCGCGCCTCATCCGGCCTCTGAACTTTGCCAAGGGCGCGCCGGGCCGTGGCTATCGGCTGTTTGACGCCCCCGGAGGGCGCAAGGTGCTGGTGCTGCAGGTGCTTGGGCAGGTGTTCATGAAACGGGCCTTTGACGACCCGTTCGGGGCGGTCGAGGCGGTGCTGAAATCACACCCCCGGGGCGGGCTGGCGCAGGCGATCATCGTTGATGTGCATTGCGAAGCGACTTCCGAGAAGATGGCCATGGGCCACTTCTGCAATGGTCGTGCGTCGCTGGTGGTGGGCACCCATACGCATGTGCCGACGGCGGATGCGCAGATCCTCTCCGAAGGGACGGGCTACCTGACGGATGCGGGCATGTGCGGTGACTACAATTCGGTCATCGGCATGGACAAGGCCGAGCCGATGCGCCGCTTCCTGACCGGCATGCCGAAGGCGCGCTTCACCCCGGCCAATGGCGAGGCGACCTTGTCCGGTGTGTTTGTCGAGACCGATGACCGCACCGGCGCGGCCAAGCAGATTCGCATGGTGCGCAACGGTGGGCTGCTGCAGGAGGCGACCCCCTGATCGCCGCCTGGCGGATCAGCGGACCGGATTTGCGCCGCTGCCGCCGCTTCTGTCCTGCAGGGGTAAGGAAATCTTGAAAAAGATCCTCAATACCAGCACTTGGCTGCGTGGCATGCTGATGACCTTGCTCCGCCACCCGGTTTCGGGGAAACTGCGCAACGGTGCGCGTGGTCGCGGCGCGGGCGCCGACAACAAAATGGGCATAGTCACGGTAGATGCAACTTTTCCTCTCTGGTGATTCCGGCAGCGCCGTGGTGGCGATTGTGATCGTCCTGGCCATGTTCCTGGCCTTCCTGCGTGAGACCTACCCGACAGAGGTGGTTGCGATGACCGGTGTGGCGGCGATGCTGGCAACCGGGGTGCTGCCCTACGACCAGGCGCTGCCGGTGCTGTCCAACCCGGCGCCCTGGACCATTGCTGCCATGTTCATCATCATGGGCGCACTGGTGCGCACCGGGGCGCTTGATGCCTTCACGCAAATTGCCAAGCGCAAGGCCGAGGTCAGCCCGCGGCTGGCGGTGGCGCTGCTGATGGCTTTCGTGGTGGCGGCTTCGGCCGTGGTGTCCAACACGCCGGTGGTGGTGGTGATGATCCCGGTGTTCATCCAGATCGCCCGTACCTTGAATGTCTCTGCCTCCAAGATGTTGATTCCGCTGAGCTACGCGGCGATCCTCGGGGGCACGCTGACGCTGATCGGGACCTCCACCAACCTGCTGGTGGATGGTGTGGCGCGCGCGCAGGGGCTGGCGCCCTTCACCATCTTCGAGGTGACCCCGCTGGGGTTGATCCTGGTGGCCTACGGCATGGTCTACCTGCGGTTTGTCGCGCCACGGCTGCTGCCCGAGCGCGACAGCATGGCCGCGATGCTCAGTGACAAGTCGAAGATGAAATTCTTCACCGAGGCGGTGATCCCGCCGGACAGCAACCTGATTGGCCGCGAAGTGACCGGCGTGCAGCTGTTCAAGCGCCCCGGTGTGCGTCTGATCGACGTGATCCGTGGCGACGAGTCGCTGCGCCGCAACCTGAAAGGGGTCGAGTTGCAGGTTGGCGACCGGGTGGTGCTGCGCACCAAGATGACCGAATTGCTGAGCCTGCAATCCAACAAGGAACTCAAGCGCGTCGACCAGGTGTCCGCGGTGGAGACCCAGACCGTCGAGGTGCTGATCACGCCGGGCTGCCGCATGGTGGGTCGCAGCCTCGGGGCGATGCGCCTGCGGCGCCGTTACGGCGTCTACACGCTGGCGGTGCACCGACGTAACCAGAACATCGGCGTGCAACTCGACGACCTGGTGGTGCGGGTCGGCGACACCCTGCTGCTGGAGGGCGCGCCCGCCGACATTCAGCGGCTGGCTTCGGACATGGATCTGGCCGATGTGTCGCAACCGACCCAGCGCGCCTACCGCCGCAGCCATGCGCCGATTGCGATGGTGGCGCTGCTGTCCATCGTGATCCTGGCGGCCTTCGGCGTCGCGCCGATCCTGATGCTCTCGCTGTTCGCCGTGACGCTGGTCTTCATCACCCGCTGCATCGACGCGGATGAGGCGTTCTCCTTCATCGACGGAAGGCTCCTTGCCCTGATCTTTTCGATGCTGGCCATCGGGGCGGCGCTGGAAAGCTCCGGCGCGGTCAGCCTGATTGTCAACGCCCTTGCCCCCGGCTTGTCGATGCTGCCGCCGTTCCTGCTGGTCTGGGCGGTCTACCTGCTGACCTCGATCCTGACTGAGCTGGTTTCTAACAACGCCGTTGCCGTGGTGGTGACGCCGATTGCCATCGGCCTTGCGCAGGCGATGGGGGTGGATCCCCGGCCGCTGGTGGTGGCGGTCATGGTCGCGGCCTCGGCCAGTTTTGCCACGCCGATCGGCTACCAGACCAACATGCTGGTCTATGGTCCCGGTGGTTACAAGTTCACCGACTTCCTGCGTGTCGGCATCCCGCTGAACCTCACCGTGGGCCTGCTGGCCTCGCTGCTGATCCCCTTCATCTGGCCGCTCTGAGCAGGCCTTCGGCAGGGCGACGGAACTTTCTGCGCCCCGGCGCGTTGAGCTGCAAAGCAAGATACGTACAGGGACGCGGCAGTGAATTTCAGGAATATCTTTTTGGTTACCGTTCTGGTGGGCTCAACGGCGATCGCCTTGGGCTCGCGGGCGTTGCAGGTCGAGAGCGTCGAGGCCGGCCAGCCCGCCGCAACAACGCCGCAACCGTTCTGGACTTGGGTGTCTGCTCTCAACCTTGGCGATGGCCGCGTGCACGTGGCGCATAGGTTCGCTGACAGGTTGGCTCACAAGGGCCAGAACAGCAGGATCGCCGGGATCGACACGGCGATGACCAGCACTTCCAGCGGCAGACCCATGCGCCAGTAATCCCCAAACCGATAGCCCCCCGGACCCAGCACCAGCGTGTTGTTCTTGTGCCCGATGGGGGTCAGGAACGCGGCCGAGGCCGCCACCGCCACCGCCATCAGGAAAGGATCGGGCGAGACCCCCAGGGTATCAGCCATCTGGATCGCCACCGGGGCCGCGACAATCGCCGTGGCCGTATTGTTCAGCACATCCGACAGGGTCATCGTGACCACCATCAGCACCGCCAGTACGGCCCAGGCTGGCAGGCCCGCGGTCAGCCCGGTCAGCGCGTTGGCGATCAGCAGCGTGCCCCCCGAGGTCTCCAAGGCTGCGCCCAGCGGGATCATCGAGCCCAGCAGCACCACCACGGGCCACTCCACATGATCATAGATCTCCGCCACCGGCAGGATTTTCAGCAGCACGTAGCCAATGGCCACCAGCCCCAGCGCCACCGGCAGATACAGCAGCCCGACCGAGGCGGCCAGCACGGCGGCACCAAACAGGCCGATCGCGGCCCAGGTCTTGTCGTTGGCCGTCACCGACAGCCCGCGTTCGGCCAGTGGCAGGCAGCCCAGCCACTCGGTGACGTCGCTGCTGCGCCCGCGTGGGCACAAGAGCAGCAGGATGTCGCCCGCCTCGATCTGGCTTTGGCGGACATGGCGGGTCAGCCGCTTGCCCTGCCGCGAAATACCCAGAAGCACCGCGTTCTGACGCCAGGCCAGCCCGATCGACTGGGCGCTGCGGCCATTTATGCGGGCGGTTTCCGGCACCACCAGCTCGACCAGCTCCAGGCCTTCGCCCGCGGCCGTCAGCTTTTCCTGCCGGGCGGCATCGGCGAAATCCAGTTTCAGCGCGCTGCGAAACTCGTCCAGCGCTTCCGGTTCGGCCTCAATGACCAGCGCATCCCCCGCCCGCAGGGTGGCCGCCGCCGCCCGTCCGTACTGCCGCTTGCCGTCGCGGATCAGCCCCAGGATGGCGACATCCGCCTTTTCGGCCTCCTCGTCCAGGGTGCCCAGTCGCTGACCGATCAGTTCGGACTCGGCGCCGACCGTGAGCTCGGCGATATAGGGGGCGAGCTGCGCTTCGGTGGCGCCGGCCGCATTCTGCCGCTCCGGGATCAGCCGCCAGCCCACCAGCGCCACAAAGGCCAGACCGGCAATCGCCGCCGTGGCCCCGACGGGCGCAAAATCGAACATGCGGAAGGGCGCGCCCAGCTGTTCCTCGCGGATGGTGGCGATGATGATGTTGGGCGGGGTGCCGATCAACGTCACCATGCCGCCCAGGATGGTGGCAAAGGACAGCGGCATCAGGCTCAACCCCGGGGCGCGCCCGGCCTTGCGGGCGGTCTGGATGTCCACCGGCATCAACAGCGCCAGCGCCGCCACGTTGTTCATGAAGGCCGACAGCACCGCGCCAACGCCGCCCATCAGTGCGATATGGGCGCCAAGGCCCCTGGCGCTGTCCACCAGCGTGCGGGTGATCAGGAACACCGCGCCCGAGCGCACCAGCCCGGCAGAGACGATCAGCACCAGCGCCACCACCAGTGTCGCCGGGTGGCCAAAGCCCGAGAAAGCCTCAGCCGCGGGCACCACCCCCAGCACCACACCGACCATCAGCGCCGCAAAGGCCACGAGGTCATAGCGCCAGCGCCCCCAGATCAGCAGGGCAAAGACAGCGGCAAAAAGGGCGAAGAGAACGGCTTGATCGAATGTCATTCCGCCACCTTAGCCGCTCCGCGTGTGCCGACAAGGGCTGTGACGCTTGAAAGCAGGGCGAGGCACGGGCTATATGAGCGCCAATTCTGATATTCAGCAGCAAGGATGCACCATGGCAGGCCACTCTAAATGGGCAAACATTCAGCACCGCAAGGGCCGTCAGGACGCGGCGCGGTCCAAATTGTTTTCCAAACTGGCCAAGGAGATCACCGTGGCCGCCAAGATGGGCGACCCGGACCCGGAAAAGAACCCGCGTCTGCGCCTGGCGGTGAAAGAAGCCAAGAGCCAGTCGGTGCCCAAGGACGTGATCGAACGTGCGATCAAGAAGTCCCAGGGCGGCGACGCCGAGAACTACGATGAGATCCGCTACGAAGGCTACGGGCCCAACGGTGTTGCGGTGATCGTTGAGACGATGACCGACAACAAGAACCGCACCGCCTCGAACGTGCGCTCCACCTTCTCCAAGAACGGCGGCAATCTCGGCGAGACCGGCTCTGTCGGGTTTATGTTCGAACGCAAGGGCGAGGTGACCTATCCCGCCTCGGTGGGCGATGCCGACACCGTGATGATGGCAGCGATCGAAGCCGGGGCCGAGGATGTCGAAAGCTCCGAGGACGGCCACATCATCTATTGCACCGACACCGACCTCAACGAGGTGGCAAACGCGCTGGAGGCCGAGCTGGGTGAATCTGAATCGACCAAGCTGGTCTGGAAGCCCACCACCACCACCGAGCTGGACCTTGAAGGCATGCAAAAGCTGATGAAGCTGGTCGAAGCGCTGGAAGATGACGACGACGTGCAGCGCGTCACCACCAACTTCGAGGCCTCCGACGAGGTGATGGCGCAGCTTTGATCCGTGCCCGCGATTGACGAGACCCAAAGGCAGCCCCGGTGGCTGCCTTTTTCATTTCAGGGCGCGTGAGGAGCGCGGCACAAGCAGGCTGTCGCGCCAAGGGGCCCGCTGACCTGCCAAGGAGCAGGACGATCAGGTGAGATATCCAGCGAGCCACCGCCTCGCGTCAGCGACCGCTCTGCGTCACCACCCCCGCCGCCAGCAGCTCGGCCAGGGTCGGTCGCCACAGGCTGCGATGATCGGTTGCCAAGGCCCGGCGCGCGAAGTCCGCGTGGATGCCTTGCTGTTGCAGAAATTCCAGATCCCGCTGCTGCTCGGCGATCAGGTTCACCTGCGGCAGCCCGCCCGGAAACATCAGGCCATAGCCGTGAAACCCCAGCGCGCCGTCCGGGGCCAGTCGGCGGCTGTGCCCGGCCGCAAAGATCAGCGTGCAGGCCGATGCGCACAGCCCGGCGGCTTCGGTTTCCAGCCGGTATTGCGCGATCAGCCGGGCGGTGCCGCGCGCTTCGTAGATCAGCCCGCCCGCGCTGGACAGTTGCAGGCGGCGCAGATCGGGGGCGGCGGCCAACTGCGCCTCGATGCGGCGGGTCAGCCCGTGGGTGATCTCGCCCTCCAGCACCAGCGTGCTGCCATCCTCGGACAGGGTCAGCCGGTACAAGGCCTCACGTTTCTGGCGGCGTTGTTCGGCATAGGGCAGGGCGGCTTCTTCCCGGGTGCTCAGCAGAGCCTCCCACCACAGCACCGGCGCGGCAAAGATCGCCAGAAGCACCAGCAGATAGCTGCCCCAGACCGGGGCCATCGCGCCGGTGCTGGCCACATGGGCATCGGTTCCGCGCAGCACCGCGCGGGCCTGCCACAACAACAGCAGCGCGTCGGCGGCGATCAGCGCCAGCACCAGCCCCTTGGGCAGGGCCAGCCAATGCGCCGCCGCCAGCCATCCGATCACCACCGCCGCCCGAGGCAGCAGCAACTGCCGGAGCAGGCAGCGCGACAGGGAGACGGCCGGGGCGCTCATCGCTGCCGCCCGCCGCCGCAGTCGCGGCACGCCGCTGTCTTACGGGCGGCCCCGGGCGATCGGCTCTGGCCGCTGCCCGCCGTGATGCTCTGGCCGTGATTTCCTGTTGGGATGGCACTCCCTCCCGTGGTGCTGCCTCCGGCCTCAGGTCGCGGCCAGATGCTGTCGCGCCGAAGTCTGCACCGCGCGGGTCAGGTCGGCAAGGGCCGGTGCCATCACCCGCGCCACCTGCCAGGTCAGCGGGACCGGCAGGGTGGTGTCTGCGATCAGCGGCACCAGTCGGCCGTCCTGCATGTCCCGGCGCACCATCTCCAGCGGGTTCATCCCCCAACCCAACCCCGCCGCTGCCGCATCGATGAAGGCCTGGGTCGAGGGCAGGAAATGGGCGGGCGGAGACAGCCCGGCGGCCACGTTCCGCTCCAGCCACAGCTGTTGCAGATTGTCCTTGGCGTTGAAGATCAGGCAGGGTGCCCGCGCTGCGGTCTCGGCGGTCACCCCCGCAGCGAACCAGCGCGCCATGAAGGCGGGGCTGGCGGTGGCGACATATTCCAACGCGCCCAGCGGATAGGCCTCAAAGCCGGTCACCGGTCGGGTGCTGGCGGTGACCGCTGCCGAAACCTCGCCGCGGCGCAGCCAGTCGGCGCTGTGGTCCTGGTCGTCCACCACCAGGTCGAACAGCACGCCCTCCACCGCCGCCATCGCGTCGATGAACCAGCTGGCCAGGCTGTCGGCATTGACCGCCACCCGCAGCCGGACCGGGTCCGTGCCGCCTTCCAGGGCCAGTTCGCGCGCCAGCTGTGCCTCCAGCAGGCCGATGTCCTCGGCGTGTTTGGCAATCCTCCGCCCCGCCGCGGTGCCGCTGCAGGGGGTGCCCCGGTGCACCAGCGTGGTGCCGATCCGCTCCTCCAGCGCCTTGATCCGCTGCGAGATCGCCGAAGGTGTCACCGACAGCGCCCGCGCCGCGGCGTCGAACGATCCGAGGCGCAGGACCGTGCTCAGCGCCGCCAGCTGGCTGGGATCCATCTGCATTAGCGTTCCTAATCTGGCCTAAGTTTCTTTAACTGGATTAATCAGCGCGCGCCGGTTAGTCAAATCCCGCGACAACACAGGAGCCCGCCATGCCGCCCAGCCTTTTTGCCGGATTTGCCCTTGGTCTCAGCCTCATCATGGCGATCGGGGCTCAGAACGCCTTCGTGCTGCGACAGGGGCTGCGCCGCCAGCATGTGTTCTGGATCTGCCTGACTTGTGCCGGGTCTGACGCGGTGCTGATTACCGCCGGCGTCCTTGGCTTCGGCTCCCTGGCGCTGGCGCTGCCGTGGTTTGAAACCGCGATGCGGCTGGGCGGCGCGGCTTTCCTGATCTGGTACGGTGCCCGCGCCCTGCGTGCCGCCTGGCGCGGTGGCGCGGCGCTGGAGGCCGAGGGGGAGGGGACTGGCACCGCGCTCTGGCCGGTGCTGGCCACGGTGCTGGCGCTGACCTGGCTGAACCCGCATGTCTATCTCGACACGGTGGTTCTGCTTGGCTCGATCTCGGCGCAATATCCGCAACCCCTGGTCTTTGCCGCCGGGGCGGCCATCGCCAGCTTCACCTTCTTCTTCACGCTGGGCTACGGCGCCAGCCTACTGGCCCCGGTTTTTGCCCGCCCGCGCGCCTGGCAGGTTCTGGATGCTGTTGTCGGCCTCACCATGTGGGCGATTGCGCTCAAGCTTCTGCTGATGTGAATGCTGCACCGGGCGGCGTCAGGCGCGGCTGCAAACTATTTCACATGTGAAGTCTTGATCCTCTGCCCGTTTGGGTGTTCTCTGCCCGCATGAGCCAGACAGCTATTCCCTCCGCCACGGTCCAGAACCCTCTCAGAGGTGTGTTCTGGATGGTCGTGACTGGGCTGTGCTTCGTGGCGGTGACGGCATTGGTCAAATATCTGGGCGACCGCATTCCCCCGGCCCAAAGCGCCTTTCTGCGCTATCTGCTGGGGCTGGTGTTCCTGATCCCCATGGTTGGCGCGCTGCGGCGGGCGCAGCTGACGCCGCGGCTTTGGATGCTGTTCGCCGGGCGCGGCGTGGTGCATACCGCCGGGGTGATCCTTTGGTTCTTTGCCATGACCCAGATCCCGCTGGCCGAGGTGACGGCGATGAACTACCTGTCGCCGGTCTATGTGACGCTGGGGGCGGCGCTGTTCCTGGGCGAGAAGCTGGCCTTCCGCCGCATCTCCGCGATCGCGGTGGCACTGGTCGGCGCGGTGATCATCCTGCGGCCGGGCTTTCGCGAGATTTCGCCCGGCCATATCGCCATGCTGTTCACCGCGATCACCTTTGGGGCTTCCTACCTGATTGCCAAGTTTACCGTCGGCAGCAACAGCCCCGCCGTTGTGGTGGCGATGCTGTCGGTCTTTGTCACCATCGGCCTTGCGCCCTTTGCGCTGGCGGTCTGGGTGACACCGACACTGCCGGAGCTGGGCCTGCTGTTCCTGGTCGCCTGTTTCGCCACCGCGGGCCATTACACCATGACGCTGGCCTTTGCCGCTGCGCCGGTGGCGGTGACGCAGCCGGTCACCTTTTTGCAGCTGGTCTGGGCGACGCTGCTGGGGGCGCTGGTGTTTGGCGAGCCTGCCGACATCTGGGTGGTGTCCGGCGGTGGCCTGATCCTAGCGGCGGTCAGCTTCATCGCGTGGCGCGAGGCGGTGATGAAGAAACGCGCCCAGGCCAGTATCGCCAACCCGCCCGCCGCCTGAGCAGAGCCTGACGCGGCGGCCCGTGGTTCAGGCGGTCGTCACCAGGTCGACAACCCGATGCGCCGCGGCACGGGCGGCCGCCGGGTCGAGCGGTGTCTCCGACTGCGCGGCCTGCAACCAGACCCCATCCATGTAGGATTGCAACGCCTGGCGCGCGGTTTCGATCTGGGTGTCCGGCAGCAGCGCGCGCAGCTCGGCCAGGAAATGGCTGCGCACCCGGGCACGGTTGATTCGATGCAACCGGCTGAGACGCGGCGAATAGGGCGCATTGGCCCAGAACTGCATCCAGATGCTGCATTGCGGCACCGTGTAGAGCCCGTCGGAGAAGTTGGCATCCATCACCGCGTAGAGCCGTTCCCGAGGCGTGTTCGCGGTGGCATAGCCCTCGACCATGGCCTGCCGCAATTTGCCCAGAAGATGGCGCATCGTTGCTTCCATCAGCCCTTCCTTGGAGCCGAAGTAATAGTTGATCGAGGCTGCTGACGCCCCCGCTTCGCGCGCGATTTCCGCCATCGTAACAACACCATAGCCGCGCTTGTGCACGGCGATGATGGTGGCTTCGATCAGCTCTTCGTTGCGGATGTCGCGGATACGTTTTCTGCTCATGTCAACCTTGTGCGGCAAAAGGGGTCTTGTTTCAACTGCTGTTCCGTCAGTCAGAAACTTGAATGGTCATTTAAAAAATCATTGGGCCGTTCATCTGTCTGTGATATGTCACCTTTCAATGACAAGGGGCGCGAACTGCCCCGCAATGGGAGGTCTATATGACGACAATCATCTCGTTCGGGATCCTGCTGGCCTTTGCGCTGGTGGCATTCTGCGTGATCAAATGGTGGAACGTGCGCAATGTCGGCGTGACACCGGTTCACCTTTTCACCTTCATCGCCATCCTGTTCACCTCCGGTCTGGACGTGGGGCTGATCATGTTCCCGCTGGCGTGGGATTTCCCGCTTTATGCGGACACCGCGGCGGAACCGGCCTATGGTTTCACCAACCCGCTGGCGTTGGAGTTCGGCTTCTGGGGCTTCCTGATCTGGGGCTTCTACTTCCTGACGACGTTCTATTTCTGCGTGATCGAGCCGCGGGTGAAGTTCTTTGAAATCCCGCTGGTCAAGCTGCTGAACAACATCGTCATCGTCGGCACCTGCGCCTTCACCGGCGCGCTGTTCCTGATCTATCTGCCCTATTACGCCACCTTCATGGGCGACGGCGAGACGGTGATCCCGGCGTTCTACCTCATCACCTTCCTGGTGATCCTGTTTGCCGCCTTCTCCTCGACCGACATCAAATACGTGCGCATTCTGTCGCTGGGCTCCACCGCGCTGTTCGCGGCGCTGATCCTGGGCATGTGGGCCTATGCCGGCATGGGGCTGGGCGAATTCGCCGACACCGCCTCCAACATCGGCGGCTACTTCGCCAACATTCACAAGTTCATCCTGCCGCTGACCGACTATCACGAGTTCTACCTGTTCTGGTGGTTCGCCTGGTCGATCATGATCGGTCAGTTCACCGCGCGCTTTGTCGGCGGGCTGAAGACCTGGCAGGTGCTGGCGTCGCTCTTGGTGTTCCCCTCGATCCCGCTGGCGGTGTGGTTCTCGGTTCTCTACTACTACCACCTCAACAGCATCGAGACGACGCTGCTCATCAACGTCTCCATGGTGGCCGTGGGCATCATCTTCGTGGTCAACTCGTTTGACTCGCTGATCCGCCTTTACACCGACAACCTCAACCTGACCGTCAAGCGCTTTGGCCTGCTGCCCTATGTCCTTGGCAACTCGGTTGTGCTGTTCGGTCTTACCGTCGCCTTCCAGAGCCAATGGCTGCAGATCCAGTGGATCGGCACCGTGGTGATCGGCATCTACGTCGCCTGCCTTGGCTATATCGTGCTGTTCAAGCGCCGCGAGGTCATGGCGATCACTTCGTCGCCGGAGGAAAACACCCTCGACTTTGAAAAGATCAAACTGGCCCACTGATGCCATTCACTTTGGCCGCCCCCCTGTCTCCCCGATAACGGGGGCGGCCTTCACTGCCTGGCAGCGCCTTCGGGCCTGCCGGGCGCCTTTACAGAAACTGCCCGGTTTGAGAGGTCCGCAATGCGTGCTCCGAATATCCTGATCCTGATGGTCGACCAGCTGAACGGAACCCTGTTCCCCGACGGTCCCGCCGATTGGCTGCACGCGCCGAACCTGAAAAAGCTGGCGGCGCGCTCGGCCCGCTTTGCCAATGCCTATACCGCGTCGCCGCTCTGCGCGCCGGGCCGGGCCTCCTTCATGTCGGGGCAGCTGCCGTCGCGCACCGGCGTCTACGACAATGCCGCCGAATTCCGTTCCGATATTCCCACCTACGCGCACCACCTGCGCCGCGCGGGCTATTACACCTGCCTCAGCGGCAAAATGCATTTCGTCGGCCCCGACCAGCTGCACGGGTTTGAGGACCGTCTGACCACCGACATCTACCCGGCCGACTTCGGCTGGACGCCGGATTACCGCAAACCGGGTGAGCGCATCGACTGGTGGTATCACAACATGGGCTCGGTCACCGGGGCAGGGGTGGCGGAAACCTCCAACCAGATGGAATACGATGACGAGGTCGCCTACAACGCCACCGCCAAGCTCTATGAGCTGTCGCGCGGGCTGGACGACCGCCCGTGGGCGCTGACCGTCAGCTTCACCCACCCGCATGATCCCTACGTGGCGCGCCGCAAGTACTGGGATCTTTACGAGGATTGCGAGCACCTGCTGCCGCAGGTCCCGGCGATGGATTACGAAGAGCACGACAACCATTCCAAGCGCATTTTTGACGCCAACGACTGGCGCAGCTTCGACATCACCGAAGACCATATCAAACGCGCCCGCCGCGCCTATTTCGCAAATATCTCCTACCTCGACGACAAGATCGGCGAGATCCTGAATGTGCTGGAAACCACCCGGCAGGAGGCGATCATCCTGTTCGTCTCCGACCATGGCGACATGCTGGGCGAGCGCGGCCTCTGGTTCAAGATGAGCTTCTTCGAGGGTTCCTCCCGCGTGCCGCTGATGATCTCCGCCCCCGATCTGCCCGCCGGGCGCATCGACACGCCGGTGTCGACCATCGACGTCACCCCGACACTGGGCGCGCTGGCAGGCGTCGACATGAGCGAGATCGAACCCTGGACCGATGGCCACAACCTCGTGCCATTGGCGCAAGGGGCAGAGCGCAGCGACCCCGTCGCCATGGAATACGCGGCCGAGGCGTCCTACGCGCCGCTGGTCTCCCTGCGCTACGGCAAGTGGAAGTACAACCGTTGCGCGCTGGACCCCGATCAGCTGTTCGATCTGGACGCCGACCCGCACGAGCTCACCAACCTCGCAGAGGATCCGGCCCATGCCGGGACCCTGCAAACCCTGCGCGCCAAGTCCGAGGCCCGCTGGAACCTGGAAACCTTCGACGCAGAGGTGCGCGCCAGCCAGGCCCGCCGCTGGGTCGTCTACGAGGCGCTGCGCCAGGGCGGCTACTACCCCTGGGACTACCAGCCGCTGCAGAAGGCCTCGGAGCGCTACATGCGCAACCACATGGATCTCAACACGCTGGAGGAAAGCAAACGCTTTCCACGCGGCGAATAACCTTAGCAACCGTTCAGCATCTCCCCCTGCTGAAGACCCCCGCTGGAGACACACAACATGACACATCCCGCACAGCCCAAGGCCAGCCACTTCATCAACGGCGAATATGTCGAAGACACTGCCGGCACCCCGATCCCGGTGATCTACGCCGCGACGGGTGAGCAGATCGCCACCGTCTACGCCGCAACGCCCGCCATTGTTGAGCAGGCGCTGTCCACCGCCAAGGAAGCGCAAAAGGCATGGGCCAAGATGACCGGCACCGAACGCGGCCGCATCCTGCGCCGCGCCGCAGACATCATGCGCGAACGCAACCACGAGCTGTCGGTGCTGGAAACCTATGACACCGGCAAACCGCTGCAGGAAACCCTCGTCGCTGACGCGACCTCCGGCGCCGATGCGCTCGAATACTTCGGTGGTCTCGCAGGCTCGCTGACCGGCGAGCACATTCCGATGGGCGAGGACTGGGTCTACACGGTGCGCGAGGCACTGGGCCTGTGTGTGGGCATCGGCGCCTGGAACTACCCGACCCAGATCGCCTGTTGGAAAGGCGCCCCGGCGCTGGCCTGCGGCAACTCGATGGTGTTCAAACCCTCCGAGACCACGCCGCTCTGCGCCCTGAAAGTGGCCGAGATCCTGCATGAGGCCGGGCTGCCTGCGGGTCTCTACAACGTGGTGCAGGGCATGGGCGAGGTCGGCAGCGCGCTGGTCACCGACCCGCGCGTCGACAAGGTCTCGCTGACCGGCTCGGTGCCGACCGGCAAGAAGGTCTATGCCGCCGCTGCAGCCGGCATGAAGCATGTCACCATGGAGCTGGGCGGCAAGTCGCCGCTGATCATCTTCGATGACGCCGACATCGACAACGCGGTCGGCGGGGCCATCAACGGCAACTTCTACTCCTCCGGCCAGGTCTGTTCGAACGGCACCCGCGTGTTCGTCCAGAAAGGCATCAAGGAAAAATTCCTCGCCCGCCTGGCCGAGCGCACCGGCAACGCCGTGCTGGGCGATCCGCAGGACGAGGCCACCAACTTTGGCCCGATGGTGTCCGAGAACCAGATGAACATCGTGCTCGGCTACATCGAGAAGGGCAAAGCGGAAGGCGCGCGCCTGATCTGCGGCGGCAAGCGTGCCGACATGCCGGGCTTCTACATTGAACCCACCGTCTTTGCCGACGTGACCGACGACATGACCATCGCCCGCGAGGAAATCTTTGGCCCGGTCATGTCTGTTCTCGACTTCGACACCGAGGAAGAGGTGATCGCCCGCGCCAATGACACCGAATACGGCCTGTCCGCGGGGGTGTTCACCAACGACTTCACCCGCGCGCACCGGGTGATCGGCCAGCTGGAGGCGGGCAGCTGCTTCATCAACTCCTACAACGACGCCCCGGTTGAGGCGCCGTTTGGCGGTGTGAAGGCTTCTGGCGTCGGTCGCGAGAACTCGAAAGAGGCGATCAAGCACTTCAGCCAGGTGAAATCCGTCTACGTCCGCATGGGCGACGTCGAAGCCGCCTTCTGATTGCCCTTTTGGGCAACGCCCACCCACCCGCCCCGTTGCCCAAAAGGGCAAGAGGGAAGGGTTTGCCGAGAGGTCGCTGAGGGCGCTTTGCGTCCTCAGCAGACCACAACAACGATGAGGCAGATTCGGGATGCCTCAAGGACAAGCCGCGCCAGGGCGCGGTGCCGAAGGCATCCTTGACCCACCCCGAATCCGCAATGGAGAATAGAAATGAACGCGGATTACGTGATTGTCGGTGCCGGGTCAGCCGGCTGTGCGATGGCTTACCGGCTCAGCGAGGCCGGAAAATCTGTGCTGGTGATCGAACACGGCGGCACCGATGTCGGGCCGTTCATCCAGATGCCGGGCGCGCTCAGCTACCCGATGAACATGCCGCTTTATGACTGGGGCTACAAATCCCAGCCCGAACCGCATCTGGGCGGGCGTGAGCTGGTCTGCCCGCGTGGCAAGGTGATCGGCGGCTCCTCCTCGATCAACGGCATGGTCTATGTGCGCGGCCATGCGGGCGACTACAACCACTGGGCCGAGTCGGGCGCCGCGGGCTGGTCCTATGCCGATGTGCTGCCCTATTTCAAACGCATGGAAACCTGGGACGGCAACGGCCATGGCGGCGACCCGGACTGGCGCGGCAAGGACGGCCCGCTGCATGTCACCCGCGGCCCGCGCGATAACCCGCTGCATGACGCCTTCGTCAAGGCCGGGGCGCAGGCGGGCTACCCGGTGACCAAGGACTACAACGGCGAGCAGCAGGAGGGCTTCGGCCCGATGGAGATGACGGTCTATAAGGGCCGCCGCTGGTCCGCCGCCAACGCCTATCTGAAACCCGCGCTGAAGCGGGACAACTGCGACCTGATCCGCGCCTTCGCCCGCAAGGTGGTGATCGAGGATGGCCGCGCCGTGGGCGTCGAGGTGGAGCGCGGCGGCAAGGTCGAGGTGATCCGCGCCAATGTCGAGGTGATCCTCGCGGCCTCCTCGCTGAACTCGCCCAAGCTGCTGATGCTCTCCGGCATCGGCCCGGCGGCGCATCTGGCGGAACACGGGATCGACGTGGTTGCCGACCGCCCCGGTGTCGGCCAGAACCTGCAGGACCACCTGGAGTTCTATTTCCAGTTCGCCTCCAAGCAGCCGATCACGCTCTACAAATACTGGAACCTCTTCGGCAAGGCCTGGGTCGGGGCGCAGTGGCTGTTCACCAAGACCGGCCTCGGCGCCTCCAACCAGTTCGAAAGCGCCGCCTTCATCCGCTCCGACAAGGGCGTGGACTACCCGGACATCCAGTACCACTTCCTGCCCATCGCGGTGCGCTACGATGGCCAGGCCGCCGCCGAGGGCCATGGTTTCCAGGTTCACGTCGGCCCGATGCGCTCGCCCTCGCGCGGCCATGTCACGCTGGCCTCCAGCGACCCCAAGGATGCCCCGAACATCCTGTTCAACTACATGTCCACCGAGCAGGACTGGATCGATTTCCGCAAATGCGTGCGCCTGACCCGCGAGGTCTTTGCGCAAGACGCGATGAAACCCTTCGTCAAGCACGAGATCCAGCCGGGTGCCGACGTGCAGACCGACGACGAGATCGACGCCTTCATCCGCGAGCACGCCGAGAGCGCCTATCACCCCTGCGGCACCTGCAAGATGGGCGCGGTGGATGACCCGATGTCCGTGGTCGATCCCGAATGCCGGGTGATCGGCGTCGACGGGCTGCGGGTGGCCGACAGTTCGATCTTCCCGCGCATCACCAACGGCAACCTCAACGGCCCGTCCATCATGACCGGCGAGAAAGCCTCGGATCATATCCTGGGCCGCCGCCTGCCGGCCTCGAACGCCGAGCCGTGGTTCCACCCGAACTGGCAGACCGCGCAACGCTGAAACCGGGAAGGCCCGGATTGCAACTGGCAGAAAGGGGCGTCTCGGGCGCCCCTTTTTCGTGCCGGATGTACAGGGGCAGGGGCGGTGATTCTCGCCGTGTCGCCGCCGGTCGGGCAACAATGTCTGCAAGCGGCGCTATTGTTTCCGGTTTTTGGCACGTTTCCGGGTAATTTCGGCAAATTCGAGGTAAATCCACCGCTTTCCCGGCGAATAGGTTAAATTTGAATTGAAGTGACGCGATGGGCCGCCATGCCACAGCATTCGCGGACCAAGCCAAGGAGACCTCAGATGGAACAGTCTTATCAAGCCGGTGCCGTGCAGGAGATCCAGGGCAAGAGTGTCGAAACCACCGACGCGGAAATCCTGGCCGCGGTGCGTGCGATCCTCACCGCTGAGGAAGTCTCGCATCCCGAGGTCGAGCGCGAGCATCAGGAGGCCGCCAGCCGCAGCCGTATCTGGGCCAGCGCGCCGAAGCCGCAGCGCAATGTTGCCGCCAATGCCGCCGTCAAGCCGTCGCTGGTCACCCAGATTTTCGATCGCCTGCGCGGCTGACCACGCGCTGCGAGCGGCCCGGTACTGGGGTCATGTGCAGGGGTAACGCCGCCGCCGTTTCCAAGTTTTCACTGGCGCCTTTGGTGCTGTAGCGGGCCTTGATGGCCCGCTTTTTTCGGGCAGGGGTCAGCTCACCTCATAGGGCAGCACGCCGCGTTGATCGGTGTTGATGGTCAGCCGACGCTCCAGCGGCGGCACCGAACGCTGGTGGCAGTCCTTGCGCTCGCAGATGCGGCAGGAGATTCCGATCGGCTCATAGGCGCTGTCCTGGCTCACATCCAGCCCGTCGGCATAGACCAGCGCATCCGCGTGGCGCACCTCGCAGCCCAGGGAGATGGCATAGCGGCGCACCGGCGCTCCGAAGGAGCCGCCGGGCTTGGAAACATCCCGTGCCAGCGAGATATAACGCACCCCGTCCGGCGTCTCGGCCAGCTGCCGCAGGAAGCGCCCCGGGGTCTCGAACGCGCGGTGCACGTTCCACAGGGGGCAGGCGCCGCCGAAACGGGCGAATTGCAGCCGCGTGGCCGAGTGTCGCTTGGTGATGGTGCCGGCCTGGTCAACCCGCACGAAGAAGAACGGCACCCCCTTGGCACCGGGCCGCTGCAACGTCGACAGCCGGTGCGCCACCTGCTCGATCGAGGCGCCAAAGCGGATCGCCAGCAGCTCCAGGTCGTGGCGGCAGGATTGGGCGGCTTCGAGGAACCGGGTATAGGGCATCAGCGCCGCGCCGGCGAAATAATTCGCCAGTCCGATCTTGGCGATCGCGCGGGCTTCCTCGCTCTGGAACTTGGCAAAATCCAGCGTCGCTTCCAGCAGCGTGTTTTGCCGCAGCAGCGCCACCTGCAACAGCATCTGGAACAGCTGCGTTTGCGGCGCCGAGCGGTTCGACAGATGCAGCACGCCCGCCTCGGCATCAAAGTGGCGCAGGCCTTCGATCTCGCTCTGGCGCACGCTCACACCGGCCCGTTCCAGCTCCGCCAGCGCCGCGGCGCGGATGTCACCGGTGGCTGCGAAATGCTCCGCCGCGTGGTCCACCGCGTCGATGTAATTGTCGCAGTAATGGAAGAAATCGCGCACCTCCTCCCACGGGGAGGCCTGGATGCGCGCATCCTCGCGCCCCAGCGCCTCATCCAGCGAGGCCAGCCGCTCATGCGTCTGCCGGTAGGCGCGGTGCAGGGTCAGAAAGGCCCGCGCCAGCGCCGGCGCGTTCGAGGCGGTCAGCCGCAGATCGGCCAGCGGCGGCGCATCATCGGCGAACACCGGATCGGCCATTGCCTCGCGCATGTCGCTGACCAGGCGCTCGCTGTCGCCCGCGTTCAGCTCGGTCACATCCATGCCGAATTCCTGCGCCAGCGCCAGAACCACCGTGGTCGAAACCGGGCGGTTGTTGTTCTCCATCTGGTTTAGGTAAGGCAGGGAAACCCCTAATTTTGCTGAGAAATCCTTTTGTGTCAGCTCCAGTCTCTGGCGCATTTCGCGCAGCTTGGCGCCAGCGTAAAGTTTCTGAGTGGCCATGAGGCAAGCCTTTGCAAATCCATTTCCTCGCAATGGTATAATTGCAAAGTCGGCCGTGGCAAGTCCGCAGATTGGCCTATGCGCGGATCTGCCGCTCCCGCACAACCACCAGCAGGATCGCGGCCAGGCCGCACATCGCGGTGACGAACATGATGGTCAGCAGCGGCACCGCGGTGGAGCCGGGCACCAGCAGCCAGCCGGCAAAGGCGCTGAGGGCCGCGCCGGCGCCGATCATGATGGCGCCACTGAGGCCCGAGGCGGTCCCCGCCAGATGCGGCCGCACCGAGATCGCGCCGGCGGTGGCATTGGGGATCGACATGCCGTTGCCAAGACCGACAAAGCACATCAGCCCGAAGAAGGAGTAAACGCTGTCAGCGCCTGCAAGGGCGATCATCAACGACAGCAGCACGCCGCCGCCGTTGATCAGGCAGCCCCACAGCACCATGCGGTTGACCCCGATGCGGGTGGAAAACCGCCCCGAGATGAAATTGCCGACAAAATAGCCGACCGCCGGTGCCGCGAACCAGACCCCCAGCGCAGCGGCGCTCAGCCCGTAGATCTGGGTGCCGACGAACGGCGCGCCGCCGAGATAGGCAAAGAACGCCCCTGAGGCGAGGCCAGAGGCCAGCGAGTAGCCCCAGAACCGCGGCGAGCGCAGCAGCTCGGGATATTCGCGGAACTGCGCCAGCAGCGTCTTGCCGCTGCGCCCCGCGGTTTCGCCGAAGTCCACGAAGGTGATCGCCAGCGTGGCAGCGGCGACCAGGAACAGCAGCCAGAAATTGGCCTGCCAGCCCAGCCACTGGTCGAGAAACCCGCCGATCGCCGGACCCAGCATCGGCACAACCGCCATGCCCATGGTGACATAGCCGATCATGCTGGCGGCCTGGTCGGTGTCAAACATGTCGCGCACCGCCGCGCGGCTCAGCACCATGGTGGCCGCAACCACGGTCTGGGCAATGCGGAACATGAGGAAGATCTCGGCCGTGGGCGCATAGATGCAGCCCAGCGTTGCCAGCAGGAACAGCACGATGCTGCCCATGATCACCGGCCGTCGCCCCATCTGGTCCGAGATCGGGCCGACCAGGATCTGCACCACCGCGTTGCCCGCCAGATACAGCGCCACCGACAGCTGCATCAGCCGGTAATCGGTCTGGAAATACTCGGTCATGCTGGGCAGCGAGGGCAGGTGGATGTTCATGCCGAGGGCCGAAAGCCCCGCCAACAGGATCAGAGTGAAAATGCGGGGCGGCGTGCGCTGGCTGGCCGCGCTGGAATTGTATGCTGACATACCATTTCCTGTATCCCGCTTCTGCGGTTTTGTCTATCGCGCAAGCTGCGCGGCGGGCCTGTGCGAAAATTCAGGTTATTTGCTGGTTCGCAGTTATTCAGTTGCGATATGCAAACGATTTGCAAATTTGCCACAAACCCCTTTGGTCGGCGCTGCACCCGCGTTAGGATCGCGCAGAAACTGACAGGGGACATGCCATGAAAGACATTCTTTCCGAGCTCGAGGACCGCCGCGAGAACGCGCGGCTGGGCGGCGGCCAGCGCCGCATCGATGCGCAGCACGCCCGCGGCAAGCTGACCGCCCGCGAGCGCATCGAGCTGCTGCTGGACGAGGGCAGCTTTGAAGAATTCGACATGTTCGTCAGCCACCGCTGCACCGATTTCGGCATGGAGGACAACAAGCCCGCGGGCGACGGTGTCGTCACTGGCTGGGGCACCATCAACGGCCGCCAGGTCTATGTCTTCTCTCAGGATTTTACCGTTCTGGGCGGTTCGGTCTCGGCCACCCATGCGCAGAAGATCTGCAAGATCATGGATATGGCGGTGCAGAACGGCGCGCCGGTGATCGGCATCAATGATTCCGGCGGTGCCCGCATCCAGGAAGGCGTCGACGCGCTGGCCGGCTACGCCGAGATCTTCCAGCGCAACATCATGGCCTCCGGCGTGGTGCCGCAGATCTCCGTCATCATGGGTCCCTGCGCCGGTGGTGCGGTCTACTCGCCTGCGATGACCGACTTCATCTTCATGGTGAAGGACACCTCCTACATGTTCGTGACCGGTCCCGACGTGGTGAAAACCGTCACCAACGAGGTCGTCACCGCCGAGGAGCTGGGCGGTGCCTCCACCCACACCAAGAAGTCCTCTGTCGCCGACGGTGCCTTTGAAAACGACGTCGAGGCGCTGGCCGAGGTCCGCCGCCTGGTCGACTTCCTGCCGCTGAACAACCGTGAAAAGCCGCCCGTGCGGCCCTTCTTCGACGATCCTGCCCGCATCGAGGACAGCCTCGACACGCTGGTGCCGGAGAACCCGAACACGCCCTACGACATGAAAGAGCTGATCACCAAGATCGCGGATGAGGGCGACTTCTACGAGATCCAGGAAGATTTCGCCAAGAACATCATCACCGGCTTTGTCCGCCTCGAAGGGCAGACGGTCGGCGTCGTGGCCAACCAGCCGATGGTGCTGGCAGGCTGTCTCGACATCGACTCCAGCCGCAAGGCCGCGCGTTTCGTGCGCTTCTGCGACTGTTTCGAGATCCCGATTCTGACCTTCGTCGACGTGCCGGGCTTCCTGCCGGGGACCAGCCAGGAATATGGCGGCGTCATCAAGCATGGCGCGAAGCTGCTGTTCGCCTATGGCGAGGCCACCGTGCCGAAGGTCACCGTGATCACTCGCAAGGCCTATGGTGGCGCCTATGACGTAATGGCGTCCAAGCACCTGCGCGGCGATTTCAACTATGCCTGGCCGACCGCCGAGATCGCGGTGATGGGGGCCAAGGGGGCGACCGAGATCATTCATCGCGCCGATCTGAACGACCCCGAGAAGATCGCCCAGAAGACGGCCGAGTACGAGGACCGCTTTGCCAACCCCTTCGTGGCGGCCGAACGTGGCTTCATCGACGAGGTGATCATGCCGCATTCCACCCGCAAGCGGGTGGCCCGGGCCTTTGCCTCCTTGCGGGGCAAGCAGTTGAAGAACCCGTGGAAGAAACACGACAACATTCCGCTGTAATTGCGGCTGTTGCAGCGGGGGCTGTCTGCCCCCGCACCCCCGAGAGTATTTTTCGGAAAGATGAAGAGAGGGTCTCCTCCTTGCCCCGCAGCCCCTGGCATATCACCCGCACCGACGACGCGCTGACCCTGTCGCGACGTCTGCCTGCGCGGTTCGACCTTGTGGTCGAGACCACGCTGCCGGGCGGCGACCCGCTACGCCTGGCGCATCAGATTCGCCAGGACATGTGGCGCGCGCTGCAATCCCTGCGCGGGTTTGCCCCCGCGGTGGAAATCGCCGCGGCAGGTGAGGGGCTGCGGGTGCGTGCCGGCGGGCAGGTGGCCGGGCAGGCGCCCGGCAATGCCGCCGGACGGATCGCCGAGGTGCTGGACAGCCGGGCCAACCGCGCGCGCTGGCTGCGCCACGCCGGGTTTCGCCCGGACACGAATCGCTTCGAATCCGGCGCAACCGTGAAAAATGCGCACAAAATTGCAGCGGAAATTGACAAGACGGACGAATCAGCGCCATGATCCGCGTCAGCCAGATACCCACAGCGCGCGCTTTACGTGCAGCGCCTGCAACCCTGGCCGGAGGAGCCCGAACTGACGGGGGCCGGGGTTGCGGTTATCTGAAAGCTTTCATCCCGCTATTGTTTGCCTGTTGTGCCAGCACTGAACTGGCCGCGGTGGAACCCATGGCAGTGTCCGTGCCCTCCGGCCAGCAGGTGAGCCTTGCCGAGGTGCTTCTGGATGACAGCCAGGGCGAGACCTGGGCGCGTTTTCGCTTCCTGGCCCCACAGATCGCCCGCGAGGGCGGCAGCGTCAGCCATGAACAGGCCGCGCCCGACATGGACCACCTCTGCGCGGACCTGGCGCTGCCCTATCTGGCGGCCCAAGGTGTGCGGCCTGCACGGGTGGTGATCTCGCTGGCGGACCGGCCGCTGCCCTTTGGCCTGCAGGACGCCACGGTCACGCAGTTCTTCGAGGTGTATCGGCCCGACGGGGCATCCTGCATCTGGGAGGCTTTTTGATGCGACCACAAGATCTTGAGGGCATTGGCAGGGATCGGCGGTTTCTTGCGGCATTGCAGCCACAATGTCGCCAATTGGCGCGATTCAGATGTGACTCCGGCGCAAACCCGGCTATCTTTGATGCCGGTGGCCCTCGGGCTGCCTTTACTTTGAGGTTGAGGCACGCGGGTGGCCTGGCCCCCGCTGGTTTCACATTTGCAATCAGGAGACAGAGATGTCCAAGAGCATCAAGCTTATCACCCTGGCCGGCCTGCTGGCCGCCGTCGCCGCCTGCGCTCAGCAGGAAGAAGAGTTTGTCGTGGTCGAGCCGGTTTCGCAAGAACCCGTCTACACCGGCAAGTACAAGTAAAAATCACAGGGGTCCGGCCCTGCGGCCGGCCCTCGCCGCCCCGTGGGGTGCCGGACCGGAGGCACCCAGATGTTGAAACACCGCGGGTTCCCCGGCCGCATGCCGGGGACAGATTTCCAGTTCACGATCCGTCGCCCCAATCCCAAGGGAGTGACGCCGCTGACCCGGCGCGAGCGCTACCGCGACCGCAAGAACGTCGACAAACGCGTCGATTCCATGTTCATGCAGGCGCTGTGGGAACACTTCGGCGACCAGCCCTTCGAGCGCGGCAACCTTGATGCCGGTCGGCTCAGCTGGCTGTTCGGACGCGAGGTGATCCCGGCCGAAGATCCCTTTGATCCCGCCAGCTACGAAGCCCTTCTCGTCATCGACGAGGCCGTTGCGCGGGCTTCTTTCCCGGAAGCCTTCGAATGATGCGGGCGCCCCGCATAGCTGCGTCCGCCGTGTCCCTGCGGCGGCATCACCGGGCGGCAATCGCTGCCCGGCAGGCGTCGGGGCGCAATTTCGGCGTGAATTTGCACAGCGGCTCTCCGTTTCAGCGGGAAGTTGCCCAAACCGCCGGGGGCGGCTCAGAGGGGCTTACATGGGGCAGGGGAGCAGGCATGCTGGCTGCGGCGGTGCCGATGCGCCGCCACGCCGAGCATTTGTTCCGGCCCCTTCGCCTGAACGGGCAGGTACGCGCCCCCATCCGCGGCCTGCCCGTCTTTTGTCCCTCTCAGGCATTGGCGGAAGCTTGCCGTATCCCCCCAGTTTTGCGGCAAGCCTCCGCCCATCTTTTTTCCGCCCGCCTGCCTGTCTTGCACGGTCGTGGTTTGTGGGCACATTGCCCCGCGACAGTGAATGCCTCAACAGAAGGACAAGAAACATGCGGGCAAGAACACTTCTGGCGGCGTTGCCGCTTTGCGGGCTGCTGGCAGCCTGTGGCGACACCACCGGCGAGCAGATCATCTATGGCGGCGGCGCAGGCGCGGTCGGCGCGGTCCTGCTGGATGCCAACCCGGTCACCGGTGCTGCGGTCGGCGTCGCCGCAAACCTGGTCTATTGCCAGCAGAATCCCCGCAGATGCTGAGGCTGCCGCCGCAGCCCTGATCCGCCGCCCCGCCGGGGCCGCTTTTGAAATCGCGCAATCGCCGTGTCCGGGTCTGCCCCGGGCGCGGCGTTTTGCATTCCGCACTACCAAGGAACAAGGGACAGCCTATGTTTGACAAGATCCTGATCGCCAACAGGGGCGAGATTGCCTGCCGTGTCATCAAGACCGCGCGCAAGATGGGCATCAAGACCGTCGCCATCTACTCCGACGCCGACAAGCAGGCGCTGCACGTGCAGATGGCGGATGAAGCTGTCCACATCGGCCCGCCGCCCGCCAACCAGTCCTATATCGTCATCGACAAGGTGATGGAGGCAATCCGCCAGACCGGCGCCCAGGCGGTGCACCCGGGCTATGGCTTCCTGTCGGAAAACTCCAAGTTCGCCGAGGCGCTGGAAGCCGAGGGCGTTGCCTTTGTCGGCCCCCCGAAAGGCGCGATCGAGGCGATGGGGGACAAGATCACCTCCAAGAAGATCGCCCAGGAGGCAGGCGTCTCCACCGTGCCCGGCTACATGGGGCTGATTGCCGACGCCGACGAGGCGGTGAAGATCTCCAACGAGATCGGCTACCCGGTGATGATCAAGGCCTCCGCCGGCGGCGGCGGCAAGGGCATGCGCATCGCCTGGAACGACGAAGAGGCCCGCGAAGGCTTCCAGTCCTCCAAGAACGAGGCGGCGAACTCCTTTGGAGACGACCGGATCTTCATCGAGAAATTCGTGACCCAGCCGCGCCACATCGAGATCCAGGTGCTGTGTGACAAGCACGGCAATGGCATCTACCTGGGCGAGCGCGAATGCTCGATCCAGCGCCGCAACCAGAAAGTGGTGGAAGAGGCGCCGTCGCCCTTCCTCGACGAAGAAACCCGCCGCGCGATGGGCGAACAGGCCGTGGCGCTGGCCAAGGCGGTGGGCTATTCCTCGGCGGGCACCGTGGAATTCATCGTCGATGGCGACAAGAATTTCTACTTCCTCGAGATGAACACCCGCTTGCAGGTGGAGCACCCGGTGACCGAGCTGATCACCGGCGTCGACCTGGTCGAGCAGATGATCCGCGTCGCCGACGGCGCCGAGCTGCCGCTGCGCCAGGAAGACGTCAAGCTGACCGGCTGGGCGATCGAAAACCGGCTTTATGCCGAAGATCCATACCGCAACTTCCTGCCCTCGATCGGCCGCCTGACCCGCTACCGCCCGCCGGCAGAGGTCGCGGCCGGCCCGATGGCCGAAAATGGCACCTGGCATGGCGACGCCCCCGCAGGCGACACCGCGGTGCGCAACGACACCGGCGTCTACGAGGGTGGCGAGATCTCGATGTATTACGACCCGATGATCGCCAAGCTCTGCACCTGGGGCCCGACCCGCGACGCGGCGATCGAGGCGATGCGCATCGCGCTCGACAGTTTCGAGGTGGAGGGCATTGGCCACAACCTGCCGTTCGTGGCAGCGGTGATGGACCATCCGAAATTCGTCTCCGGCGACATGACCACCGCCTTCATCGCCGAGGAATATCCCGACGGTTTCGCCGGGGTCGAGCTGCCCGAGGCGGACCTGCGCAAGATCGCGGCCTCCTGTGCGGCGATGCACCGGGTGGCTGAGATCCGCCGCACCCGCGTCTCCGGCCGGATGGACAACCACGAGCGCAAGGTCGGCACCGACTGGGTGGTCTCCCTGCAGGGGCAGTCATATCCGGTGGTGATCGACGCCGACCGCGACGGGGCCACCGTGCGCTTCGAGGACGGCGAGGCGCTGCGGGTCAGCTCCGACTGGACGCCGGGCGACCAGCTGGCCACCGTCGATGTCAATGGCGAGACTTTGGTTCTGAAGACCGGCAAGATCACCCAGGGCTTCCGCATCCGCTCGCGCGGGGCGGATATCCGGGTCCACGTGCGCACGCCGCGGCAGGCGGAGCTGGCGCAGCTGATGCCCGAGAAACAGGCGCCCGACACCTCCAAGATGCTGCTCTGCCCGATGCCCGGCCTGATCGTGAAGGTCGACGTCGAAGTGGGGCAGGAGGTGCAGGAAGGCCAGCCGCTGTGTACCGTCGAGGCGATGAAGATGGAGAACATCCTGCGCGCCGAGAGAAAGGGCGTGGTCTCCAAGATCAACGCCAGCGCCGGTGACAGCCTGGCGGTCGATGACGTGATCATGGAGTTCGAATAACAATGGATCTGCGGGCAGATATCAGCGCGGGCTGGGGGGCGGCAGACGCCCTCCCGGTCGGCGTATCTGCCCGCAGGCGTTTGTCGGCATGCACGAAATCTTCAGGAATTTCTGCGATAGCTGCGGTGTTTGACCCCCTGAAGGTGCCGCATGTTCCGTCCCGCCCTGTGCCTGCTCTCGACGCTTCTGGTGCTGTCCGCCTGCGCGCTGGACAAGGAAGAGGCGTTGCGCAGCCAGCTCTCCGCCTGGGTGGAGCTGGGCGAGACCTTCTTCTTCGAAAGCTCGATGAGCTGCACCGCGGCGGTGTTCCACACCTCCGAAAGCCCGCGCCTCACCTCGCAGCTGGCGCGCGCGCGCTCGCTCAACACCGGCATGCAGATGCTGGAAGCCGGGACGCCGGTGGTCTTTGCGATCTCGGGCAAGTCCCCCAACGCGGTGACAGAGGACATCATGTCGCGCGACCTGCCGCAGGGGCTTGGGGTGCTGAACTCCGGTCTGGCCGGGGTCAGCTGCATGTCGGACCTGGTCAAGTCAATCTATTACCAGGCCATCCGCAACCCGACGTCGAACCTGCTGTTCGTGCCGGACAGCGGTGCCATGGTGGTGCTGGACAAGCAGGCGATGGCGCTGATCTACGTGCGCGGCAACGGCTAGGCAGCTCCGGCGCAGCCGCTGCGCGCAGGCCTCAGCCGCCGCGCCGCTCTTCCACTTCGCGCAGCCGCTCGGGGAATTTGTCGATGCTGCGCGACAGCTCGCGCACCGTCCAGGGGTGCGGCTTGCGCAGCTTCACGCCGCCGTCCTTGCCCACCAGCACCAACATGAAGCCGCGCGGACGCAGTTTCTGGCGCAGGGCGGATTTCGCCGCGGGGTCCGTGTCGGTCAGCACGATGACGTCGCGCTCGCGCAGCGCCTCGATACCGTCCATCAGCCGTTGCAGCTGTTCGTGGAAGCGCGGGTCCTCGGGGCTGTCGGCAAACACCACAACCGGGCGGTGGGTCCATTGGAAGTCGGACAGCTGCACATCGTATCCAGGCTGGATCAGCTCATCCGTGCTGCTGTCGGCAGCCATGGCGGTCAGCGGCAGAAATCCTGCCAAAACAACGGTTAGGATTGCTTTCATGGTCTCTCCTGTTGGGTTGAATATATGTGCAACCGCGGCAATTGCGACCGTCAATTCCATGGCAGGGGCAAAAAACGTTCCCATTAACGGGATAATCAGGGGTTGGCAGTCATGATTGTTCATCCCCCCGTGACCGGGCTGCGGCCCGCGGCCCTCCCAGAGAGGTCCCGCACCATGATGAACGTGATCCTGCATGTCGGCGCCCATCGCTGCGCCACCACGTCGTTCCAGGAATACCTGCGCCAGAACAGCCCCGCGCTGACCGCCGAGGGTATCGGCTTCTGGGGGCCGCGCCGGACCCGGCGTGGCCTGTTTCACGGCATCCAGCCGGGCCCGGCAAGGGTGACTGGCCGCAACCTTGCCGACCGCGCCCGCGGGCGGTTGCAGATCCAACTGGAATACAGCCGTGCGGCCGGGGTGCAGCATCTGATCGTCAGTGACGAGAACATGATCGGCAACATCCGCGACAACCTGCGGCACGGCGGGCTTTATGGCGGTGCCGGAGAACGCATGGCCCGCTTTGCCCGCGCCTTCGAGGGCGGCGTCAGCGATCTGGCGCTGAACATCCGCAGTCTCGACGGCTACTGGACCTCGGCGCTGGCCTATGCGGTGGCGCGCGGCCACCGGCTGCCGACGCCGGCGCAGCTGGATCGGCTGGTGCGCGCGCCGCGCAGCTGGCGCGACGTGATCACCGACATCGCCGCCGCCATGCCCGGCGTGCGCCTGCATGTGCTGCCGTTTGAAATCTTCGGCGCCCGCCCCGAGGCCCAGCTGAAGGCGCTCACCGGCCAGACCGCCCCGCGCGCCCATGCGCGCGTGCGGCTGAATGCCTCGCTGTGCCTGGCCGATCTGCGGGCCAGCCTGCCGCAGCGCGTCGCGGATCAGCTGCCCCAGGGCAGCGGCCGCTGGCATCCCTTCGACGAGGCCCAGGCCGCCGCCCTGCGCGAGGTCTACGCCGACGACATGATGTGGCTGGCAGGGGGGGCGGATGGCCTCGCCACGCTGGTCGAAGACCCCGAAAAACTGGCGGCGGGCCTGAACCCGCCCCGCACCCGACTGACGAGAGGAAGACCTGATGACAAACAAGGACGAATGGCGGGCTCTGGCTGAGAAAGAGCTGCGCGGACGGGCGGTCGAGGACCTCAACTGGCAGACGCTGGAAGGCATCGAGGTCAAGCCGCTCTATACCGAGGAAGACACCAAGGACCTGCCCCACATGGGTTCGCTGCCGGGCTTTGGTCCCTTCACCCGCGGGGTGAAGGCCACCATGTACGCCGGCCGCCCCTGGACCATCCGCCAGTATGCGGGTTTCTCCACCGCGGAAGAGAGCAACGCCTTCTACCGCCGCAACCTGGCCGCCGGCCAGCAGGGCGTCTCGGTCGCCTTCGACCTCGCCACCCACCGCGGCTATGACAGCGACCACCCGCGCGTGGTCGGTGATGTCGGCAAGGCCGGCGTGGCGATCGACAGCGTCGAGGACATGAAGGTGCTGTTCGACGGCATCCCGCTGGATCAGGTCTCGGTCTCGATGACGATGAACGGCGCGGTGATCCCGGTGCTGGCGAATTTCATCGTCGCGGGCGAGGAGCAGGGCCACGACAAGTCGCTGCTGGCGGGCACCATCCAGAACGACATCCTGAAGGAGTTCATGGTCCGCAACACCTATATCTATCCGCCCAAACCCTCGATGCGGATCATCTCGGACATCATCGAATACACCTCGAACGAGATGCCCAAGTTCAACTCGATCTCGATCTCCGGCTACCACATGCAGGAGGCCGGCGCGAACCTGGTGCAGGAGCTGGCCTACACGCTGGCGGACGGGCGCGAATACGTGCGCGCGGCAATCGACGCCGGCATGGACGTGGACAAGTTCGCCGGCCGCCTCAGCTTCTTCTTCGCGATCGGCATGAACTTCTTCATGGAGATCGCCAAGCTGCGCGCCGCGCGCACGCTCTGGCACCGGGTGATGACCGAGTTCGGCGCCAAGAACGAGCGCTCCAAGATGCTGCGCACCCACTGCCAGACCTCGGGCGTGTCCTTGCAGGAGCAGGACCCCTACAACAACGTCATCCGCACCGCCTATGAAGCGCTGAGCGCGGTGCTCGGCGGCACCCAGTCGCTGCACACCAACGCGCTGGACGAGGCCATCGCGCTGCCGACCGATTTCTCGGCCCGCATCGCTCGCAACACCCAGCTGGTGCTGCAGGAGGAAACCGGCATCACCAACGTGGTCGACCCGCTGGCGGGCTCCTACTACGTCGAAAGCCTCACCAACGAGCTGGTCGAGAAGGCCTGGGCGCTGATGGAAGAGGTCGAGGAAATGGGCGGCATGACCAAGGCAGTCGAAAGCGGCATGCCCAAGCTGCGCATCGAGGAAAGCGCTGCCCGCCGCCAGGCGATGATCGACCGCGGCGAAGAGGTTGTCGTCGGCGTCAACAAGTACCGCAAGGACAAGGAAGACCCGATCGACATCCTGGATGTCGACAATGTCGCGGTGCGCGAAAGCCAGATCGCGCGGCTGAAGCAGCTGCGTGAAACCCGCGACGAGGCTGCCTGCCAGGCGGCCCTGGAGGAACTCACCCGCCGCGCCAAGGAAGGCGGCAACCTGCTGGAGGCCGCGGTGGAAGCGGCCCGTGCCCGTGCGTCAGTCGGAGAAATCAGCATGGCGATGGAAAAGGAATTCGGCCGCCACCGCGCCGAGGTAAAGACCCTGGCCGGCGTCTACGGCGCCGCCTACGAGGGCGACGAGGGCTTTGCCGCGATCCAGAAGTCGATCGAGGATTTCGCGGCCGAGGAAGGCCGCCGTCCGCGGCTTCTGGTGGTCAAGATGGGCCAGGACGGCCACGACCGCGGCGCCAAGGTGATTGCCACCGCCTTTGCCGACATCGGCTTTGACGTTGATGTGGGGCCGCTGTTCCAGACCCCCGAGGAAGCCGCGCAGGACGCCATCGACAATGACGTGCACGTGGTCGGGATCTCGTCCCAGGCGGCGGGTCACAAGACGCTGGCCCCGCAGCTGGTCGACGCGCTCAAGGCCGCAGGCGCCGAGGACATCATCGTGATCTGCGGCGGGGTGATCCCGCAGCAGGATTACGAGTTCCTCTACAGCAAGGGCGTCAAGGCGATCTTCGGCCCCGGCACCAACATTCCCGAGGCAGCCCAGGACATCCTGAAGTTGATTCGCGAAGCGCGCGCCTGACGTGACCTGAACCCCTGCGGGCGGAGGGCTCCCGCGCCCGCAGGGGTCCGCCCCTCGGGCGGATCCCTTGGCGGCCTTGGGCCGGGCAGCCGCCCCTGTCGGGGCGCCTGCCGCCGCGCCGAGATCCCAGCAATACTTCTGCCAGCCCCCGCACGGGCGCAGGGCGCCCAGGTCGCGAAGCTGGTCAAGTTATTCCCAACAAACGATTCATTCCGGTGGTGTCCGAGGCTCGGCGACGGCCCCAAGGACATGTGCCGACGCGGTCCGGCCAGGCCACGGCATCAAACAGCGGCCTGTATCTCTTTAAAGTTGTTCGTTAATTTTAGTTTATGCAACTAAAGATTGCAAAAACCTGCGGCAAGCGGCAAGATGATCGTGGTTTAACTGTATTCTTCTTCTCGTTTGCGGGGTGTTGCAATGACCGTTCTCCTGAGAATTTGCCGGTTTGGCGCCTTTGGCGTTTTTCATGCGGACGGCCGCAGCATTCCACTGGGCGCCAAGCACCAGGCTCTGCTGGCCCTGCTGTCAACGGCAGAGGGTGGCATTCGCACCCGCGCCTTCCTGGAAAAGACGCTCTGGTGTCTCGCGCAGCCGGAGCAGGCCAAGGCCAGCCTGCGCACGGCGCTGTCAACCCTGCGCCGCCACCTGGGGCCGGAGGCGGCCAAGCTGTTGTTCGCCAATCGCGAGCGGGTGATCCTCGACCTCACCCGGATCGAGTTGGACAGCGGCGTCAGCGGCGGGCCGACCTTCATGGAAGGCTTTGAGCTGCCGCACGAGGAGGTGTTCCGCAGCTGGCTCAGCGAGACGCGGCAGGAACTGGCGCGCATCGCGCCGCAGGCCGCCGCGACCGGCGCACCGCACCGCGGCCGCGTGGTGCTGGACGGGCTGCTGCCGACGGTGACCGTCCTGCCGTTTGCCCAACGCCACCCGACCGAGGACAACGGCGTGCTTGGCGACCTGATCGCCGAGGAGCTGTCGCGCCACCTGTCGCGCAGCTGGGCGTTTTCGGTGACCTCGTATCTTGCGTCGCGGCAGCTGGATCCGCAGCGGGTGCGCCCGGCCGAGGTAGCTGGGCTGGCGCAGGCGGGCTACCTGGTGACCGGCAGCATAACCACCGACGGCAGCCGTTTCCGGGCCCAGATCGACCTGCATGATGCCCCGCGCGAGAAAGTCGTCTGGTCGCGCAGCTTTGAAGGCAGCCAGCGCAACCTGCTGGAGGGGCGCAGCACCGCGCTGCGCAACGCGACCCAGCAGATTGGCCAGACCGCGGCCGGAGAGGCGGTGCGGCTGGTCGGCTTCCAGCCGCTGCGCGACCTTGAAAATCACACGCTGCTGATGGCCGCCATCGCCCAGATGCAGGAAATGGAGGCGGAAAAATTCCAGCAGGCCCATGATCTCCTGATGCACCTGCTGGAACGGGAACCCGATCACGCCTTGCCGCTGACCTGGATGGGCTTCTGGCACGCAATGCGGGTGGAGAAGGGGCTGTCGCCGAACCGTGAGCAGGATTGCCGCCTGGCCACCCGCATGGCCGAGGCCGCCATCGCAGTCGCGCCGGGGTTCTCGCTGGCGCATACGCTGAAGGGGCTGATTTCCAGCCATCTGCTGTTCCGCTTTGACCTTGCGCAGGATGCCTATGACCTGGCCTTGCGGGACAACCCGAACGAGGCGCTGGCCCTGCTGCTGAAAGGCGCGACGCTGGCCTATCAGGACGTGCCGGACGAGGCGGTGGCGCTGACCGATGCGGCCCGCCGACTGTCGCCGCTGGGGCCGCAAAGCTATTATTTCGATGCGATCTCGGCGCTGGCCAACCTGACCGCGCGCGACTTCGGGCGCGCGATCGAGCTGGCGGACCGCTCGCTGCGGTCGAAACAGGCCTTCCCGGTGCCGCTGCGCTCCAAGGCGATTGCGCTGCAGATGTCGGGCCGTGACGCCGAGGCGCGCAGTACCGTGGACCGTTTGTTGCAGGCGGCACCGCGATTCAATCTTTCGCAGTTCCAGCGTGACAATCCCGCCGCGATGAGCCCGGCGGGCCAGGAATGGGTCAGCGCCCTCCGCGCGGCGGGGGTGCCGGACTGACCCCAAGGGGTTGCACAGGCAGGCAAACGCCGGGCTCGTTAAAAAGCGAAGCGTTTGTTTGCCCGCGCACCCGGACGATCTTACGGTTTGTTTACGCTCTTGCGGTCCATTCGGGGCATGGAACAGGCGGCCGGCTCGTGGTCGGCCTGTATTCGCCAGAGCGCGGTCCTGCGGGGCGGCATCTTCCCATAGGCCATCGGCGGCCCGGGGGATCTGGCGGCTGCCACGGAAGAGATCATGACCGCACGCAAAAAAAACGGATCCGCAAAACGATATTTTCGGCCTTTTTCCAGCATTGGCGCCAAGATCACGCTGATCCTCATGGCGATGGGGGCCGCGGCCGCAGCAGTTGGATTGCTGGTGTCGCTGGTGTTCGCGCAGGTGGGCAGCCAGATGCGGGTGCTGACCGATGAAAAAGTGCCGGAGCTGGAGCTGAGCCGCCAGCTGACCGACGCGGCGGCCCGCACCAAGGACGTGATGATCGCGGTGTTGCAGGCCAGCGACGCGACCGAACTCTCCGCCGCCGAGGAGGAGGCCGCCGCCGCAATCGCCCATCTGAACGCCAGCGCGGCAGGGTTGGGCGGCGACCACCAGGCGCAGTTCCAGGCCGAGGCGGCAACGGCCGCCGAGCGGCTCAACAGCCTGATCGCGGCCCGCAGCGGGGCCTTCCGCAATCAGGTGATGATCGACATTCGCACTTCCAGCCTGCAGATGATGGGAGAGACCGTGCAGATGCGGCTGGCAGATGTGGCCGGTGCGGCCCGCAGCGGCCTGGTCGAGGGCGGCGAAGCCACGATCACCCAGGTGGATGCGGCGCTGAAAACGCTGGTCGAGCAGCAGTTTGGCGACCTGCAAACGCTGCTGGAAGCGCGGGCGGACATCAGCATTCTCTCCGGCGCGGCGCTGGCGCTGGGGCATGTGCGCGACGTCGCCACCAAGCGCGAATTAAAGAAGATGGCCAAGACCGCCGGTTCCCGGCTGAAGCCGGTTCTGGCGCGGCTGGAGGACTTCGGCGTGGACGCCGGGTCGCGTCGCGAGATCAGCGCCGCGGTCGCCCTGTTCCAGTCGACGCTCTCGGCCAGCCGCAAGGAGTTGAAGGAAAGCCGCGGGCCGGTGCTGGCGGCGCGCAGTGCCAGCCTTGGCCCGCTCACGGCTGCGATCGAAACGATGACCCTCAGCCTTTCGGAAGCGGCCGCCGGGGCCAGCGCCGGCAACCGTGACACCATCCAGCGGCTGCTGGATAACCAGGTCGGCGTGTTGTTGCAGCTGCTGGAGCTGACCCGCTGGATCAACGCCTTCCAGGTCGCCGCGTTGGACATGGCGGCCGCCTCGGATCTGGATGCGGTGGAGATTGCGACGGGGTCGTTGCAGGCGGCGGCGCAGGCGCTGGAAGGGTTCTACGCGTTCGAACAGGGCGTGTTCCGCACCGAGCTGGAAGCGATGATCGCCATGGCCGATCCGGCCAACGGTCTGCCGCTGTTCAAGGCCGCGGCGCTGCGTGCCTCGGACGAGGCCGCCGAGGCGGCGCAGGCGACGGTTGCCGCCGTGCTGCGCTTTGCCGATAGCGCAGGCAAGCTGGGCGCCGACAGTCAGTTGGAAATTTCGTCTATTGCCAAGGGGTTGTCTGGCGAAGTTCACGCGGCGCAACGGCAGATGCAGATGCTGATGGGCGTGGCGGCAGCGGTCTTTGTGGCGGCGCTTGTGCTGACCCGGGTGCTGATCCTGCGTCCGCTGGCCAACATCAGCGCCACCACCGAGCGGCTGGCGGCGGGCGATCTGCGCCCGGTCACCGGCTACGAGCGGGCCAGCGACGAGATCCGCCGCATCGCCACCGCCTTGCGGGTGTTCCGTGACGGGCTGGTCGAAAAGGCCGAGGTGGAGGCCACGGCCGAGGCCGAGCGCAACGCCCGGCTGGCCGAACAGACCGCCGCCGTGGGCGCCATCGGCGCGGGTCTTGAGCGGTTGTCGCAAGGTGATCTGACCGTGCGGATCGAGGAGGAGATGGGCGAGGGCTATGCCAAGCTGCGCGATGATTTCAACGCCGCGGTGGACAAGCTGGAAGCCTCGATCCGCAGTCTCAGCGCCAATGGCCTGTCGATCGCGGGCAGCAGCACCGAGATCTCCGCGGCCTCACATGACCTTTCGGGCCGCTCGGAGCGCACGGCGCAGACGCTGGCGGGCACCGCCGCCGCGGTGAACCAGCTGTCGGTGTCGATCAGCGGCACCGCCAAGGCCTCGGGAGAGGCCTCTGCCTCGGTCGAGACGGCGCGGCGCAACGCTGACAACAGCATCGAGGTGGTGGAACAGGCCTATGGCGCGATGGAGGCGATCAAGGAAAGCTCGCAGAAGATTTCGCAGATCATCGGGCTGATGGACTCGATCGCACAGCAGACCAACCTTCTGGCGCTGAACGCCGGGGTCGAGGCCGCGCGCGCCGGGTCGGTTGGCAAGGGGTTTGCCGTCGTCGCTTCCGAGGTCCGCACCCTGGCGCATCGCTCAAAGGAAGCGGCGACCGAAATCGCCACCCTGGTGGCCGAGGCGAGCGAGAACGTCGACCTCGGGGCGGGCCTGGTCGATCAGACCCGTGCGGCGATCGACGAGATCTCCACCTCGGTGACCAGCGCCGCGGACCTGATGAAAACCATCTCCCAGGCGGCCAGCGAACAATCCGGCAGCCTGCAGGAAATCAATGCGGCGATGGCCAGCCTGGATGATGCCACCACCCGCAACGCGGGCCTGTTTGAAGAGGTCACCGCCTCCAGTCAGGGGCTGTCGCGCGAGGCGCAGGCAATGGCCGAGGCGATCGGCGCGTTCCGCACCCATGATGACCCGGCAGCGCCGCCGTCGCAGGCGGAGGTCTACGAGGAGGTTGACGAGCCCTGGGCGCGGTCGGCCTGACGCGGCGCAGGGGCGCAATCGCGGCTTGCGCCCGGCCGCGGCTTGGCTAGTCTCTGCCCTGTCGGCGGCAGAGGGAGCGCATGATGAGACTGGATCACCTGGCCGTGGCGGGCGCCACCCTGGCGGAGGCCACCGCCCATGTGGAAGAGGCTTTGGGGGTCCGGCTCGAGCCAGGCGGCAGCCACGCCCGCTTCGGCACGCACAACCGCCTGATCGGGCTTGAGGACGGCCTCTATCTGGAAGCGATCGCCATTGATCCCGCACAGCAGCCGCAGCAACGGCCCCGCTGGTTCGACCTCGACAATTTCAGCGGCCCGGCGCGGCTGGCGCATTGGATCCTGCGGGCCGAGGATCTGGCGCAGGAGCAGGCGCTGCTGCCGAAGCATGCGCAGTCTCCGGTGCAGATGCAGCGCGGCGACCTGCGCTGGCTGATGACGGTGCCCGTGGATGGGATTCAGCCCTTTGACAACGTCTTTCCGTCGGTTCTGCAATGGCAGTCGCCGCCGGCGGCTGCCAGCCTGCCGCAATCGGGGTGTCGGCTGCGGCGGCTGACGGTCAGCCACCCGGAGGCCAGCGCCCTGCGTGCCGCACTTGCGCGGGTGTTGGAAGATCCGCGCGTGGTGGTTGAGCCGGGCCATCCCGCCCTGCAGGCCGAGTTCGACACGCCGCACGGGCCGAGGCTGCTGGCATGAAGATCCGCCCTGCCACCGCCGCGGACGCCGAGCCCTGCTGTGCCATAGCCAACTGGGTGATCCGCGACACGCTGGCCACGTTCAACACCGAGGAGAAAACGCCCGAGCAGGTCCGGGCGCAGATCGCGGCGCGGCCCGGTGGTTACTTTGTCGCCGAGCAGGCGGGCCGGGTGCTGGGCCATGCCTATTACTTCCCGTTTCGCGCCGGTCCCGGCTATCGGTTTACCGCCGAACACACCATCCATCTGTTGCCCGAGGCCCAGGGCCAGGGGGCCGGGCGCTTGCTGATGCAGGCGCTGGAGGCGGCGGCGCGCCAGGCGGACATCCACGTTCTGGTGGCCAGCGTCAGCAGCGCGAACCCGGCCGCCATCGCCTTTCACGCCGCGCTGGGCTATGTGGAAACGGCGCGCATGCCGCAGTTGGGCTGCA
The DNA here is from genome assembly GCF_041224635.1 of Leisingera sp. XS_AS12. Lineage (NCBI taxonomy): Bacteria > Pseudomonadati > Pseudomonadota > Alphaproteobacteria > Rhodobacterales > Roseobacteraceae > Leisingera > Leisingera sp. XS_AS12. The sequence goes on along the minus strand of NZ_JBGFGM010000107.1, from coordinate 14,436 downwards.
AGTGGGGGCAGTGGCTTGATACTGTTTTCATGCAGAAAATCCTGACGCCGGGCATTCCTGCCCCTGACAGCGCCGCCAATCCCCGCTAGGCTGGAGCCATGTCGCTTTGGTCTCGCATATCTGACGCGCTGGCAGCGCTTGCCAATGGTGAAAGCCTGACGCAGGTGTTCGACCGGCTGCGTGCCCCGCCCGAACGCACCGTGGGTTTTGCCATCGCGGTGATCGCGCTCGGGGCCAAGATGGCCAAGGCCGATGGCCAGGTCACCCGCGACGAGGTCACAGCCTTCCGTGAGGTGTTCCAGATCGCCCGCGAGGATGAGGCCGGGGCGGCCCGCGTGTTCAACATCGCGCGCACCGATGTGGCCGGCTATCGGGAATATGCGGCCCGCATCCAGCGGATGTTCGCGGATGACCCCTCGACCCTCAACGACCTGATGGAGGGGCTGTTCCACATTGCCATGGCCGATGGGTTCTACCACCCCGGCGAGAACGAGTTTCTCGAGGAGGTGAGCCGCATCTTCGGGCAGACGCCGCAGCAGTTCCAGGCGCTGCGGGCGCGCTTCGTGCCGGACGCCCCGAAGGATCCCTATACCGTTCTTGGCGTCAGTCCCGACATGGACAAGGACGAGATCCGCAAGCATTGGCGGCGGCTGGTGCGCGACACGCACCCCGACGCGATGATGGCGCGCGGCGTCCCCGAAGAGGCGGTGCGGCTGGCGGAAAAGCGGATGATCGACATCAACCGCGCCTGGGACCAGATCAACGGGTGCTGCGGCAATGCGGCTGGCAACCTATAACATCGAATGGTTCGCTTACCTGTTTGACAGCCAGGACCGCCTGCTGCTGGACGCGGCGCCCTCGGGACACCACGGCACGGATCGCTATACCCAGGGGCGGGCGATCGCCCATGTGCTGCGCCGCATCGACGCCGATGCGGTGATGATCGTCGAGGCACCCAACACCGGCAAGACCCAGCGCAGCGCCCGGGCGCTGGAACATTTCGCGGCCGAGGCGGGCCTGCGCACCTGCGAGGCGGTCAGCGGTTTTGCCAATGACACGCGGCAGGAGATTTCCGTGCTGTATGATCCCGCGGTGCTCTCGGCGGTGCATGATCCGCAGGCCGCACCGGATGCGCCGCGCTTTGACGGGGTTCTGCCGATGGATCTGGACGTGGATGCGCAGGCGGATGCGGTGCGTTTTTCCAAGCCGCCGCTGGAGCTGGCGGTGACCACCCGGGGCGGCACCGCGTTGCGGATGATCGGCGCGCATCTGAAGTCCAAGGCGCCGCATGGAGCGCGCACCCCGGCCGCCGCCACCGCCCGGTCGATCGCCAATCGGCGCAAACAGCTGGCCCAGGCCATCTGGCTGCACCGCCGGGTGGCCGCCCATGTCGCTGCCGGCGATCACGTGGTGGTGATGGGCGATCTCAACGATGGTCCGGGCCTGGACGAATACGAAAAGCTGTTCGGCCGATCCTCGGTCGAGATCGTGATGGGGGATTTGCTGAATGACCCGCACGGGCTGGCGCTGAGCGGCGCGCAGCGCGACCCGCTGCCCAGCACGTCACGGTTCTATAACCCTGAAACGAAACGCTATTTCTGTGCCTTGCTGGACTACGTGATGATCTCGCACAGCCTGATGCAATACCAGCCACACTGGCGGATCTGGCACCCTTTCGAGGATGCCGAGTGCCGCGGTGACGCGACGCTGCACAGGGCGCTGCTGGATGCCTCGGATCATTTTCCGGTCACGCTGGACCTGCAGCTGGACTGACCAGCCTGCCGGTGTGAATGGCACTGTTTCTCTGCGCTTCCCCCTGTTTTCGCCCCGGCGCGTGACCTATATTGACCGCATGAAACAGATCATCCTGCCCGTGGCCCTGATCGGCCTTCTGTCCACGCCCCTGCTTGCGCAGGAGGACGCCGAGCGCACGCCGCCCGACGGCACCGGGTCCAGCCTGATGGAACGCGGGGCCGAGCTGTTCTTGCGCGGGCTGCAACAGGAGATGGCACCGGCGCTGCAGGATCTGCAGGGCTTCATGCAGGACATCGGGCCTTCGATGGGCGCGTTCCTGTCGCAGATGGGTCCGGCGCTGGCGGATATCGCCCGCGAGGTCGAGGATTGGAGCGTTTACGAGATGCCCGAGATCCTGCCCAATGGCGATATCATCATCCGCCGCAAGCCGGACACGGAGCCCCCCGAAGACGCCCCTCTGGACACCGTGCCGGACGGCGAGGCAATCGACATCTGACACCCGCCCCGACGGCGCTGCACTGCTGATACGGGCCTGAAAGCACTGGCCAAAGCGTACTGGCCAAGGCGCAGGGGCCCGATCACACGGGCCAAACCGCACGGGCCTGCCGACACGGGGCAAATTTCTCCGAGGTGATGTCTCCGGCTCGAACGATACGCGCGGGCCTCTCAGGTCCAGCCGCCGCGCGATTACCCGCGCGGTGTGGCCGGTGCCGTGGTCGTATCCGCCGGGACCTCGGCGGTTTGGACGGCCTCTTCCTTGGGGCTTTGCGGCTTGGTGAAGCTCAGCACCACTTCGGCGTCCAGCGCCTTGGCCAGGGCTTTCAGGCGGTTCTCGGCCACCTCGCCATACAGTGGCCGGGCGGCATCGGGCAGGGCGGCATGCAGCACGCGTTTGCGCGGCTGCCAGCGCAGCTTGCCGATGTCGCCCTTGTCAGACACCATCAGCATCGCGCCGAACCGCATCGCGCGGCCCAGCACCTCGGCCTCGTGCTGGCCCTTCTCGTCGAGCAGCCCGTACAGATGGTCAAAGGCGCTGCCCTGGCGCTTGTTGCTGTAGCGGTGCAGCAGCGCCAGCCCCAGGAACACGCGTTCGGAATGTTTCAGCCCGCCCAGATTGGCGCGCGTGGCGTTGTCGAAACAGACCTCGGCGCGGTAGTCGGGATGCGCCCGCCAGCTGACGTCATGCAGCAGGCAGGCGGCCTTGACGAGTCGGCGCTTGCTGTGCGGGGCGCCGTTGAAGAGGGGGCTGACGAAGTCATAAAGCGTCTTGCCAAAGCCGGGGATGCGGGCGTCCTTCATCTCGGCAAAGCGCGACGCCTCGATCAGCGGATCACGCTCGCGCAGGCGCTGTGGCATCTGCTCATACAGCAGCCCCTCGCGGATGCCGTAGCTGGACACCGCGATGTCCTTGGGCTTGAAGGTCTTGACCAGGCGCGTCAGCACGTCGATCGCATAGGGAACCAGCGCCATCCGGGTCGAGGAAATGCCGCAGGCGTTGCGCAATTTGCCGAGGTCGCTGTTTTCGATGAAGCGGGCGGTCTCGCGCATGTCGCGGGGAGACATGCGGTATTCATGCAGCACTTTCAGCGGGTAACCGCGGCGGTGCATGTCGATGCGCGCAATCGCCCGCCAGCTGCCGCCCACCAGGAACAGGCGGTCGCGCTGCGCGCCCATCTCTTCCTTCAGCTGGTCGATCACCTCGGCGATATAGGCCTTGCGGCCCCGGCGGCCGCCCTTGATGTCGCGCAGTTTCAGCGGCCCAAGCGGCGAGGTCACCCGGCGTCCGACGGTGTTGTGGTGGATCTCCGCCAGCTCCATCGAGGAGCCGCCGATGTCGCAGACCAGCCCATAGGCCCCGGGCCAGCCCAGGAGCACGCCCTGCGCCGACAGCCGGGCTTCCTCGCGCCCGTCGATGACGTGGATCTTGAGGCCGGTCTCGCGCAGCACCTCCTCGCAGAACTCCGGCCCGTCGGAGGCGTCGCGCACCGCCGCGGTGGCCACCGCCGACAAGGGCGGCAGGCCCATGCCCCGCGCGAGATGCTGGAAACGGCGCAGCGCCGAGAGCGCGCGTTTGCGCCCCTCGGGGTTCAGCCGACCCGATTCCGACAGGCCGGCGCCGAGCGCGCACATGATCTTCTCGTTGTAGAAATAGGCCGGGCTGCGGGCGGCGCCGTCAAACACCACGAGGCGCACCGAGTTGGACCCGACGTCGACCACGCCGACCCGGGACAGCGCCCGCGCGCCGGGATCGTCAAAGAGCGGTCGGCCGAAAGGGCCCCAGTCGGTGTTGGCGGCGGCGGGGGCATCAGTCATGGGCATCGGGCCTTCGTCTTGCAGTCCGCGGTCAGGATGGGCCAAGGCAAGGGCGGGGTCAACCGCCTGCCTAGGCGGCGTTTTCCGTGCTTTCCTGCCGGATTTCCGACAGCGCCCGCACGGCCAGCGGCCGGGTCAGGCTGCGTTTTTCCGCCAGTGACAGGTGATCGAGGCGCCCGACGATCTGCGCCGCGGCGGCAAAGGAGCGGTGCATATGCGCCACCAGGTAGGGGATCACGTCGGGCTTGGGGGTGATCTGGCGGTCGGTAAAGAGCTTGGCCAGCACCACCGCCAGCAGCTGGTCGTCCGGCGGTTGCAGCTCGGCATGGGTTGCCGCCTGTACCCGGCTTTGCAGGTCCGGCAGGCTGAGCCCCCAGAGATTCGGGGCCATCTGCCCGGTCATCACCAGCGCGTGCCCCTGCGCCAGCACCAAGTTGTGCAGGTGGAACAGCAGGTTCTGGCGCTCGCGGTCGGCACGGATGTCGGGCACGTCCTCGACCACCACGGGGCCTTGCGACAGCTCCGTGAGCTGTGCCTCGGTCAGCGCCGTTGCGGGCAGGATGCGGGCCCCGGTCTGGCTGGCCCAGACATGCGCCAGGTGGGTCTTGCCGGCGCCGGCGGGGCCGGTCAGCACCAGCTTGCCGCTGGGCCAGGTGAACTGCGGATCCAGCAGCGCCACGGCCATCGCGTTGGAGGGGGCCACAAAGAAATCATCGCGCCCCAGGGCCGGTTTGGACGGTAGATCGAAACTCAGCTGTTGCGCCATCGGATCACTCGGCCCCCGCGTCGCGGTGCCCCTGTCCCTGGTAGAGGCGACTGTTGAGATACTGCTCGGTCAGGAAACGCGCGATAACCCCCAGGGCGGCGGCCACCGGCACGGCGACCAGCATGCCGACGAATCCGAACAGCGCGCCGAAGACCGACAGCGCCAGAAGCAGCCACACCGGGTGCAGCCCGACGGAATCCCCGACCAGCTTGGGGGTGAGGAAGTTGCCCTCGACGATCTGGCCGATCACGAAGATCCCGGCCACCAGCCCGATCGAGACCCAGTCGCCCCAGAACTGGAACAGCGCCAGGCCGATGGCCAGGGCGCCGCCGATCAGCGCGCCCAGGTAGGGGATGAAGGTCACCAGCCCGGCGATGAAGCCCACCGCAAGGCCGAAGTTCAGCCCCACCAGCATCAGGGCCACCGCGTAGTAGCTGCCCAGGATCAGGCAGACCGTGCCCATTCCGTGGATGAAGGAGTGCATCACCTTGTCAATTTCCGACGCGATGTGGCGGATCACCGGCTGGTGGTCGCGCGGCAGCAGCTCGTCGATGCGGGCGATCATCCGGTCCCAGTCCAGCAGCAGGTAGACCGCCACGACCGGAACGATCACCAGGAGAACCACGATGTTGAGCAGCGAAACCGCCGATCCCAGCGCGGTCTGCAGCAGCTCCATCGCGCGCGATTGCAGGGTTTCGCCCAGGGTGCTGACGGCCTTGTGGATGCGGGTGTCCTGTTCGAACAGGGACGGTACGTGCTCCACCGCGAAGGCGCGGGCGTCACGCACCAGTTGCGGCAATACGTTGATCAGGTCGATCAGCTGGTAGATCAGTGTCGGCACCACCACCAGCAGCAGCAGCAGGAACACCAGCAGGGCGGCGATGGTAATGGTGGCGGTGGCCCCGGTCCGGCTCATGCCCCAGGCCTCGAGGCGATCGGCAATCGGGTCGATCATATAGGCAATCGCCGCGCCCAGGATGAAGGGCAGCAACACGTTCCCGAGCGCCCACATCACCACGGCAAAGACAACTGCGGCAAGGCCCCAGAATTTGAACTGTTTCTTCGCTGGTAGCGCCATGGTCCGTCTGCCCGTTCGCGTCCGCATTGTTCAGGATCTTGGTCGCCAGTCTTCCCTGATGCGCCCAGCCCATGCAAGGGGCTGGGGGCAATCGCCTGTGGGCAAGGCGGGGATAAGCCGCAAAAGGCCGGGGGCAAGTCAAGGAAATCTTGCCCCGCAAGGCGAGTGGTGCTGCCGCCTTGCGGGTGGTCATTGCCGGGTCAGAAGATGAAATCGTCCGCCGTCAGGTCACTCGCCGAGACGTTGTCGACGGTGATGCTGCTGCCGCGGTAGCTGACCAGGGCCGCGCCATCGCCGGTGTCTTCGATGGTGAGCTGGGAAAACCGCTTGGCATGCAGGATCTCGATCATGTCGACGCCGTCCTCGAAGTCGCGGATGGTGTTGTCGCCAAAGCTCTTGCTCTTGAACTGGAACACATCGGCGCCGCTGCCGCCCTCGAGGGTGTCATTGCCGTTGTTGACGCAGATCACGTCGTCGCCGTCACGCCCCGACAGCCAGTTGTCGATGCCGGAATCCTTCAGCACGTCATCGTAGTTGGAACCGCGCACGCCCTCGATGCTCTTGAAGGTGTCCCGGTTGCCGAACCCGTCGATGGCGGTGCCCTTGCCGAGGTTCACCATGACGCCCTCGAACCCGCCCTGGCGGTCGTCGCGGTCGTAGCGGATGGTGTCAAATCCGCCCCGGCCATGGAAGAAATCATTGCCCTGCAGGCCGGTGAAACGGTTATCGGCGCCGTTGCCCTTCATCACGTCGTCCATGAAGGAGCCGCGAACGTTCTCGATGTTGCTGACCTGGTCGGTCAGACCATCGGTGCCGACAATAGTGCCCGCCTTCAGATCTGCTTGGATGCCTTGCTTGGCTAAAAAAATATTGTAGAAGCTGTCGCTGTAGTTGAGCGTGTCGCGCCCGGCACCGCCGTTGTAGGTATCGGTGCCGCCCTGATCGCTGATAAAATCACCGCCGTCATTGCCTTTGACCGTGTCGTCGCCGGATCCGGTCCTAATGTCGTCGCCGTCCCAGTCCGGCCCCATGCTGTCATCGGAACCGACAAAGCGGTGGCCGCCGGACCAGATAAGATCATCCAGCAGGTACGCCCTGTCCGTAGCTGTCATGGCGGACACCACCGGCAGGCTGACGTTCAGCCCGGATGCCTCCAGCACCTTGTCGCCGCTGCTGTTGAACCAGATGATCTTGGTAATCGTCCCCTCGCTGAAGCGCCGGTCGCTGAGGCTGGAGCCCGGGTTGAGAGCCACCGCATCCTTGATCACGACCTTGATTCGGGCCGGCTGCCGGGCGTCGTCCTGAGGACCATCGCTGCCGTTGTATTCGGCGATGATGGCGTTCGATGTGATCCTTGTGATGTCGTAGTCGCCGAAGTCCTGGTAGCCGAAGTTGCCTTGGTTGCCGTTGAACCATCTGAAAGTCGCCATGATTTTCCCCTATTTCGCTAGAACTGGTTAAACAACTGAAAGGCCGATAGGCGATAATGCGCGGCCCTGCATCGTGACCTTAGCATCCATAGCGTGTCTTTTTAACAATTTTTAGCGGAGTTGGTCCGGCAGCTTTCCCGCACGCGCCTGATTGCCTGTGGCGCAGCGATGGCTTAGACCGCATGGGAACCTGAATTCGTGAACCCGTTTGCTAGAATGAGACCGCCATGCGCCTGTCCCGCTACTTCCTGCCTGTTCTGAAGGAAAACCCCTCGGAAGCCCAGATCGTCAGCCACCGGCTGATGTTGCGCGCCGGGATGATCAAGCAATCCTCCGCCGGGATCTACTCCTGGCTGCCCCTGGGCTTCAAGGTGCTGAAAAAGATCGAAAGCATCGTCCATGACGAGCAGATCCGCGCGGGCCACATCCCGATGCTGATGTCGACCATGCAGCCGGCCGACCTGTGGCGCGAGTCGGGCCGTTATGACGACTACGGCCAGGAGATGCTGCGCATCCGCGACCGCCACGAGCGCGACATGCTGTTCGGCCCGACCAACGAGGAGATGATCACCGACATCTTCCGCGCCCATGTCAGCAGCTACAAGGATCTGCCGCTGACCATGTACCAGGTGCAGTGGAAATTCCGCGACGAGATCCGCCCGCGTTTTGGCGTGATGCGGGGCCGCGAGTTCTACATGAAGGACGGCTACAACTTCGACCTGACCAAGGAAGACGCGCTGCACGCCTACAACCGCCACCTGGTCAGCTACCTGCGCACCTACGAGCGGATGGGCCTGCAGGCGATCCCGATGCGCGCCGATGGTGGCCCGATTGGCGGTGATTACACCCATGAATTCCTGGTGCTGGCCGACACCGGCGAGTCGGAAGTCTTCTATGACAGCGCGGTGACCGACCTCACCTTTGGTGATCGCGACATCGACTATGACAACGTCGAACAGTGCCAGAGCGTGCTGGAGGAGTTCACCTCGAAATACGCCCGCACCGACGAGACCCACGACGAAGCCCTGTTCAACCAGATCCCCGAGGAGCGTCGCCGGGTGGCGCGCGGCATCGAGGTGGGGCAGATCTTCTACTTCGGCACCAAGTATTCCGAAAGCATGGGCGCCACCGTGCAGGGGCCAGATGGCAAGAACGTGCCGGTTCACATGGGCTCGCACGGGATTGGCGTCAGCCGTCTGCTGGGCGCGATCATCGAGGCCAGCCACGACGACAAGGGCATCATCTGGCCCGAGGGCGTGACCCCGTTCCACTGCGGCATCGTCAACCTCAAGCAGGGCGACGACGAGGCCGATGCGGCCTGCAACCAGATCTATGCGGCGCTGACCGCGGCGGGTCTGGATCCGCTTTATGATGACCGCAAGGAACGCGCGGGCGGCAAGTTCGCCACCATGGACCTGATCGGTCTGCCCTGGCGCATCACCGTTGGCCCGCGCGGGCTGAAGAACGGCGTGGTCGAGCTGACCTCGCGCCGCACCGGCGAGAGCGAGGAGCTGAGCCCGGAAGAAGCCGTGCGCAAGGTTGCGGCGGTCTACGAAAAGCACCGCACCGGCCGCGGCTTCTGAGCTGCGTCGGCACTCGTGATACCTTTCAAAGAAGGGCGCGGTTTCGCGCCCTTTTTCGCTGCCTCCATCCGGGGGCGCGGGCAAGTCGCCGGGCAGGCCGTCGCCGTGAAAAAGGCGCGGGCACATGCAGGCGGCCGGTTCCTGCCGGTGAGCGCGGATTGTTCGTGCGCCGTGCAACCAAACCTTGACCCGGGGCGTTAGGCAGCACAGTTTGCAGGCAAAATTTCCGGGCAGGACCACACATGGCCACCACACCTCCGCCGTTTTCACGTTTTGAATGGATCATCGCCTGGCGCTACCTGCGCGCCCGCAAGGCCGAAGGCGGCGTCAGCGTGATGACCTGGATCAGCCTCATCGGCATCACGCTGGCGGTGTTCGCGCTGATTGCGACGCTGGCGGTGCGCTCGGGTTTCCGGTCGGAGTTCGTGGGCACCATCCTGGGCGCCAACGCCCATGTCACCGTCTATTCCTACGGCGAGGTGAACGCCGCCGGGGCGCTGGACCGGTCGCTGAAGGATTACGAGGCGCTGGCCGACCGGGTGGCCGCGGTCCCCGGCGTGGTGCGGGCGGCGCCGCTGGTCAAGGGCCAGGTGATGGCCAATCTGCGCCAGCGCAACGCCGGGGTCGAGGTCTTTGGCATCTCGGCCGAGGACATTCGCGGCATTCCCGGCGTCGCCCAGAGCGACGAGGCCCAGGGCGACCTGTCGCGTTTCGAGGATGGCATCGCCATCGGCTCGGGCATCGCGCGGGAGCTGGGGGTGAGCGTCGGCGACAAGATCAAGCTGATCTCGCCGAACGGGATCAAGACCGCCTTTGGCACCAGCCCGCGGGTGAACGCCTATGAGGTGGTCTATATCTTCACCGCCGGGCGCTGGGACATCGACCGCACCCGCGTCTACCTGCCGTTTGCCGAGGCGCAGGCCTTCTTCAACCGCGAGGGTGTGGCCGATGAGATCGAGGTGATGGTGGAGGACCCCGAGAACCTCGACGGGGTGACCAATGCCATCCTTCAGGCGGCGGGTGGCAATGCCGGGGTGTGGACCTGGCGTGATGCCTCGGGCGGGTTCCTGCGGGCGCTGGAGGTCGAGGACAACGTGATGTTCGTGATCCTGTCGATCCTGGTGCTGATCGCGGCTATGAACATCGTCTCCGGGCTGATCATGCTGGTCAAGAACAAGGGCCGCGACATTGGCATCCTGCGCACCATCGGTCTCAGCGAAGGGTCGGTGATGCGGGTGTTCTTCATCTGCGGCGCGTTCACCGGTGTCATCGGCACCGTCTGTGGCGTGGTGCTGGGGTGCCTCTTTGCCATCTATATCGACCCGATCTTTTCCTTCGTGAACTACGTGATGGGCGGCGGTGTCTGGGATCCTTCGATCCGCGGCATCTATGCGCTGCCGGCCGAGCTGCGGCTGACCGACGTCATGTCCGCGGTTGGCCTGTCGCTGGGCCTGTCGTTTTTCGTGACCATTTTCCCGGCCCGCCGCGCGGCGCGGCTGAACCCGGTGGAGGCGCTGCGCTATGAGTGAGATCACGTTGGAGCTGAAGGGCATCAGCAAGTCCTATCTGCGTGGCGAACCGGGCGAGGTCCAGGTGCTGCGCGGTGCCGATCTGGCGCTGCACGCCGGGGAGGTGGTGGCGCTGGTGGCACCCTCGGGCGCGGGCAAGTCCACGCTTTTGCACATCGCCGGGCTGCTGGACACGCCGGACGAGGGCGAGGTGCGCGTTGCGGGCGAGGACGTCAGCGGCAAGGGCGACCGCCGCCGCACCCGGGTGCGGCGGCAGGAGGTGGGGTTCGTCTACCAGTTCCACCACCTGCTGCCGGAGTTCACCGCCCTTGAAAACATCGTGCTGCCGCAGCTTGCCAACGGCACCTCGCAAAAGGCGGCGGCGGCGCGGGCGGCGGAGCTGCTTGACACCGTGGGTCTTGCGGCGCGCGCAGACCACCGCCCGGCAGCGCTGTCGGGCGGCGAGCAGCAGCGGGTCGCCTTCTGTCGTGCCCTGGCCAACAGCCCGCGCATCCTGCTGGCCGATGAGCCGACGGGCAATCTCGATCCGGCGACCTCGGACCAGGTTTTTGCCGCGCTGATGACACTGGTGCGGGGCACCGGCCTGTCGGCCCTGATCGCGACCCACAACCTGGAACTGGCCGCCCGCATGGACCGGCAGGTGAAGCTGGAGAACGGGGTGCTGGTGCCGCTTTGACGGCAGACTGGCATTCCGCTGCGCACCGCCGGGAAGGCTGGTGGTCAAATTGCGACTTCCAAGATAGATTTGGCAGGACAAGTCTGCCGGACAATGAAGAAAAGGTGTACCCGTGGTGAAATCCATTATCGAAGAAGACGTGACCGTGGAGGGGAACCTCAGCTCCAGCAAGGGCAGTGTCGAGGTCCGGGGGCGCGTCGTTGGTGACGTGTCGGCGCAGTCTGTGACGGTCCATGCCGGCGGTCGGGTCGATGGCGCGCTCAGCGCCCAGCAGGTTGCGGTCGAGGGTCGTTACAGCGGTCGGATCGCCTGCGATGATCTGCGGCTGTCTGCCAGCGCGCAAGTGACGGCGGATGTCGAGGCCAAGGCCATGGCCACCGAAAGTGGCGCCCAGCTGCAGGGCAATATCCGCATCACCGGCAAGGGCTGAGCCGGATATGGGCACCGGCGCGGGCGTGTCGTAGACCTGCGTCGGACCTGCCAGTTGAGGCTGGCAATCACCCTGCGAACGGTCTAGGGCCAAGGCATGAGTGATCTTCTGCCTCCGTGCCCCGCCTGTGCCTCTGCCTACAGCTACCAGCAGGACGCCCTGCTGATCTGCCCGGAGTGCGGGCATGAGTGGGCGGCCTCCGAGGCGGGCGCTGGCGAAACCGCGGCCGAGGTGCGCGACAGTGTCGGCAACCTGCTGCAGGACGGGGACACGGTGACGCTGATCAAGGATCTGAAGCTCAAGGGCGCGTCCTCCACCCTGAAGGTTGGCACCAAGGTGCGCGGCATTCGCCTGGTAGAGGGCGATCACGACATCGATTGCAGGATCGCCGGTGTCGGCGCGATCGGGCTGAAATCACAATTCGTGAAGAAGGTGACCGGCTAGGCCGCCTGCCGGTGCGGCCGGGCCCGCGCCTGCGTGCGCCGGTTCGGTGACGCGGGCGTCAGTCGCAGATCCCGCGCAGTTCGACATCCTTCCAGGGCAGGTAGACGTCGCTTTCGCGGCTTTGCGGCAGCGGACGGACCGGCATGTGGCGCGCCAGCATCGCGTGCAGGCGGTGGGTGCGCGGCGCCTGTGGCGCGAGGGCGCGGCAGCAGACGTATTCTTCGACGATGGCGCCCTGCTGTTCATAGCCGTAGCTGAGGAAATCCGGCGTTTCCCCTGTCATTTCGAACAGATAGGGATCGCGTCGGCTGCCGTGCTCGGCGGCGGCGCGCAGCGGGTGATAGCCGGTGCGGCGGCGGTTCTGCCATTGCCAGACATGGGTGGCCTCATGCGCAAGCAGCATGGTTTCGACCAGGTGCAGGCGCTCGGGGTATTCCGGCAGGTAGTCGTCGGCGTACCAGATGCGGGCAAAGAAGACCCGGTTGAACAGCGCCACCGCCGCAGGCGAGGAGGTCACGATCTCGTCCTTGACCGGCGGCAGGATGCGTTCGCGGCAACTGAGCCGGGGGCGCGGGCTGCGGCGGAAGGTGACCGCCGCCACCGGCGCGCCGCGCACCAGGCGGACCCGGTCGAGGTCCAGGGTGCTGCCGTGCAACCCCGAGAGATAGCTGCGCTCGGCCTCTGTCAGCGGTCGGCCACAGGCGGCAGGCAGTAGCGCGAGGATCAGAAGCAGGAGGCGGATCACGGGCGTTGGGCTCCGGAAGCGGTGGCGGCAGCTTCGAGACTAGCCGTGGCGGCGCAGCTCGACAATGGATTTGCCAAGGCGGAACGGGGCCGCAAAGCTGACCAGGCAGAGCGCGATCACTTGCAGCGCGAGGATATGGGCATTGGCCTGGAGGTAGTCCCATTCGTCCTTGAGCTTGGCCACATGGGCGATCAGATCATCATAGGCGCGCGCCAGGATCAGGAAATCGCCGACGATGGCGGGCACCTTGCGGCGCAGGGTGTCGACCGCCGCCTGCGCGGGCGCGTCAAGGGCGGTAAAGACCAGAAACGCCTGCGGATCGAAGGCGCTGGCCGTGGCTGTCATGTCCTGCATCTGCTGCGCGGCAGCGCGGCCGCCGAACAGCAGGCTGAGCCCGCGCAGAGGCGCGACCTCATCCGTGACCGCGATGAACAGCGGCAGCTCGGCATTGCCCGCGGTGGAGGCGGAGAGGAATTCGACCTTGTCGCACAGGACCGCGATGTCGGCATCATAGGCGGGGTCGCAAAAGCGCAGGCGGAAGCGGGCGGCGTCGCGGTCAAAGGCGGCGGTGGCGGCATAGGCGATGTCGATCTGGCGCTCCAGCCGCGAGCTGTCGGCGGCGTAGATGCCGGAGATCACCGCCGCCAGCGCGCCGAAGCCGCCGAGCACCACCCAGACGAGATCCGCCAGCCGCCAGGCGCGGTGGCCTGCGGGCTTGCGAAACAGGAAGGCGGTCCCGATGAGGCCCGCGAGAAAGAACAGCAGAAGCAGGGGCAGTTGGTTGTCCGCGATGAAGGCCATGGCTTGTGTCCCCGCAATGATCGGCTGACCTGAGCTTAGGAAGGGAACGCGGGGGCAGGCAACAGCCCTCACGAAGCTGTCACCGGATGCGCGGGGGTGGCCGGGCAGGGGGAAGACCTTGTCCGGGGTTGTGCCTGGGCCGCGTTCGGGGCGGTGGCCGTTATGATTGCAGGGCCGTGTCGTGCTGGCCCGTGGAAAGGTGGCGGCGCCGCCAGGGGCCCCGGAGGGGCCTGAGGCGGAGGGCCGGGCGGGGGCGTGTCAGACCCCGTTGTCCGCTCGAAAGCTTCCGTTTTGCGGAGAACCCCTGCACCCGATTAAGAGGTGGTCTTTGGGGTCCCCGTATCTCCTGTGGGTGCGGGGTGTCAGTCCGCACCTTGTGTCGCGACGGGTTGGAGTATGGCATGCCGGGGTTAAGGGCGCGCGAGCGGGGCGTGCGCTGGTTTGGGATTTGGCGCAACGGCCGGGGGCCGCGCCTGCCTGCGGGTCATACCAGAGGTTGGCCTTCGACAAAATGAACTGGCGCAGTCGCGTCCCGCACAGGCAGGCGCAGACCGGGAGGTGGGAAGCCTCCGGCGGGAGTATTTTTGAAAAGGTGAAGGTGTTGGCGGTTTGCCCCCTGGGGGGTGGCGCGCAGCGGCACGGCCCGCGCCTTGGGCACCGCCCGTTCAGGCCTGAAACGCTCCCCCGGAGCGTTTCCGAGACGGTCCTCACTCCCCCCAAGAGTTCACACTGGTCCGCGAAGCGGCGTAAGCGCTGTCTGCGCCCCACGCGGGATCAGCTTGACGTGGTGAAGTTCCAGGGCAGCAGCTCGTCGATCTTGCTGGCCGGGTGACCGGAGGCGATCGCTTCGAGGGTCGCCTTGAGGTAGGCGAAGGGCTCCACGCCG
>NZ_JBGFGM010000064.1:0-302 GCF_041224635.1 Leisingera sp. XS_AS12 | reverse complement strand
GGTCGCGGTCGCGGGGCGGGGAGGGGAGGGCGGCATCGGCGATCCTGCGCCAGGTCCTGGCGGGCTTCTTGCCTTCTAAGTCATTGATTTTGTGTCGCTGCAGGGATTTTCTTCGGCGGATCTGCGTTTTTGTGAATTTTGGGGTTGCGGGCATCCCGGGGTGTCCGTAAAAGCCCCTTCACCGGCGGCGCTGAGGCGCTGCTGACACGCCGGAGAGACGGTGGGACGCGCTGGAGAGACGGCGGCATCTGTTGGATGGAACGAGGCGGGCGCGCTGTGAGAATGGCGCAACGGTCCTGTTT
>NZ_JBGFGM010000063.1:0-85482 GCF_041224635.1 Leisingera sp. XS_AS12 | reverse complement strand
CCGAAGCTGGTCAGAAGATGAAATCGTTGGCCGACAGGTCGGCGATCGAGACATCTTCGAGGGTGATGCTATTGCCGAGGTTGTCGCTGATCACCACGTCGCCGTCACCGTTCTCCGACAGGTGGTTGTTCTTCAGGTCGCGGAAGTGCTTGATGCTGCCGATATCGGAGAGGTCGATCTTTTCCTTGCGCCCCGAGGTGGTGAAGTCGCCGATGGTGTCGTTTCCAAAGCTGCCCTTGAACACGAATTTATCCGCGCCGGCGCCGCCCAGCAGCCAGTCGTCGCCGGTGCCGCCGTCCAGGGTGTCGCGACCGGCATCGCCTTCCAGCCTGTCCTGGCCGCCCAGACCTTGCAGCAGATCGTTGCCAGCTTCGCCTTCCAGCTTGTTGCGGCCCTTGTTGCCTGCGATCTTGTCGTTGTAGCCCGAGCCGCGCACGTCCTCGATGCTCTTGAGGGTGTCGCGGTGGCCGAAACCGTCGATGGCAAAGCCCTTGTTCAGCTTGACCGTCACACCGTCCTCGCCGCCATAGCGTTCGTCGCGGTCATAACGCACCTGGTCGCGGCCGCCGCCGCCGTTGATCGTGTCCTCGCCTGCCAGCCCGCGGAAGTAGTTCGCCTTGCCGTTGCCGATGAACTTGTCGTCATGGGCCGAGCCGCGCAGCATCTCGATGCTTTTCAGCGTGTCGGTCTTGCCCCAGCCATCTGTCGCGCGGCCGGTCTTCAAATTAGCGAACACACCGGTCGGATCGCCCGCAAAGGTCACCTGGTCATAGCCGCCAGCGCCGCCGTTATAGGTGTCACGCCCGTCGGAGCTGATGAAGTAGTCATCCCCTTGGCCGCCCTTGTAATTGTCGCGACCGGGGGTGCCCCAGAATTCGTCTTCCTCGGTCGAAGTGGCGCCGGGAATGTCCGCCCAAGCGATGTCGGCGCCGGGAGCGTATGGGCCGGTGGGGGTCCCCAGGTTGCCGAGATCGGCCTCGACCGCCGCCCAGTCCGCGGGCGAGCTGACGTTCGGCAGCGGTTTTCCACCGATCACGAAGTAGAACTCGGTGTCGGTATTTGGGCCGGTTTCCAGCGACACGATCAGGAGGACACTGGTGCCGCCACTCTTCCAGTTGATCTGCGTGATCAGGGTGTCGTCGGCCAGGACGTCGAAGCCCGGATTGTCCATGTTGATCCCATCAAGGATCGGCTGCACGACATTGTCATTCATGTCGATAATGCTGACGCCATCATCTTCTTCTTCGATCACCGAGTAACTGAACGTCGAGGTAGCGGCAGGAACCGTGATATTAGCCTCGACTGTCTTGACGGTTTCCGGATCGCCGTTTTCGTCGAAATCTACCCGTGCACCGCTGAATGTAAAAGTGGTCATACCTTTTGCGCCCTTTTTAGAAATGCTGCCGCCACAATCTGTCGACAGAAACCAATAGGGCGAAACCTGCGTTCTGGGGGTGATTCCCTGCAAGGACGAAAGCCGAATCGCTGGCGGGATAGTTAACGCGTGTGGCAATTCGGCCAGTTGTCCGGCAGCGCAGTCACGGCGGATGGGGGCCGCAACGCGGCCGGGGCGTGACCGTCATCAGACAGCTGCGCGGGTGGGCGACCGGGGCGCGCCCGCGCAGCTGTTCAGCGGGTCTTGCTCAGTCGTCGGCGACGGCCCAGAACACCTCGAAGCCGGGGTCAAACACCGTCACCGGCCCGTCGGCGGTGGCGATCTTGGCCGGGAACTCGACCGCAGTCTCTGACTTGCGCAGCGTCAGGCGCTGCGTGCTGACCGGCAGGCGGTAGAAGGCCGGGCCGTTCTCCGAGGCAAAGCCCGCCAGCTTGTCCAGCGCGCCTTCTTCCTCGAACACATGCGCCAGCAGCGACATAGTGTTGGTGGCCGTGAAGCAGCCCGCACAGCCGCAGTCGCTGAGCTTGTTGGGATCGGTGTGCGGCGCCGAGTCGGTTCCGAGGAAGAACCGCGCATCGCCCGAGGTGGCGGCGGCACGCAGGGCCAGCCGGTGTTCCTCGCGCTTGGCGACGGGCAGGCAGTAGTAATGCGGCTTGATGCCGCCGACGAGGATGTGGTTGCGGTTGATGATCAGGTGGTGGGTGGTGATCGTCGCGCCCAGATCCTTGTCCTGCGAGCGCACGTAATCGGCGGCATTGCTGGTGGTGATATGCTCCATCACCACGCGCAGCCCCGGGGTGGCGCGGCGGATCGGGTCCAGCACCCGGTCGATGAACACCGCCTCGCGGTCAAAGATGTCGATGTCGTGATCGGTGACCTCGCCATGGGTGCACAGCGGCAGGCCGATCTCGGCCATTTTCTCCAGTACCGGGCGGACATTGTCGAAATTGGTCACGCCCGAGGCCGAGTTGGTGGTGGCCCCCGCCGGATAAAGCTTTACCGCCTTGACCAGCCCGCTGGCATGGGCGGCGGCGACGTCTTCCGGGTCGGTGTCCTCGGTGAGATACAGGGTCATCAGCGGCTCGAAGCTCATGCCGTCGGGCAGGGCGGCGAGAATCCGGTCCCGGTAGGCCGCGGCCTGCGCGGAGGTCACCACCGGCGGCACCAGGTTGGGCATGATGATGGCCCGGCCGAAATGGCGGGCGGTCTCGGGCAGCACGGCCTCCAGCATCGCGCCATCGCGCAGATGCAGATGCCAGTCGTCGGGGCGGGGGATGGTCAGGTCCTGGGTCATGCCGATCGCCTAGCACAGGGGCGGGCGAAAAAGAAGCCGCGCAATGCGCCGCAGGGGGCGTCCGCGCGCGGGTCTCCCGACGTATCCCGGAGGGCTGCGAGGCGTGCGCCCTCAGCGTTTTGCGGGCAGGTGGAATTCGCCGTTCGCGGCCCGCTGTTCCAGGTCGGTCAGGCGGCGGCGGAACCGGGGCGCGCGCATCCGTTCGGTCACGTTTCGGCACAGCAGCGCCATCAGGTAGCAGCGGTCGTCCCGCTCCAGCCGCGCCAGCAGGTTGCGCAGGAAGTAGGAGTTGTTGCGCCGGTTGCGGAACAGCTTGTAGAAGGCCGTCGCCGTCAGCTTGCCGCTGCCCGCCATCGACAGGATGTGGTACAGCATGTCCATCTCGATCAGCCGGGTCTGCACGGCCTCGCCCATGTGCATCGCGCGCAGGCGGGTGACGTTCTTGCGGGCAAACAGCGACGCGTGCATCGCGTCCAGCCGTTCCTGGGGATCATAGATCACATAGGCGCGTTCGGCGGCGTCCAGCATGTCGGGCGCATAGCCATAGCGGTCGGTGAAGCACAGCCGCCGCTGCTCGGTGAAACGGTCGTCCCATTCGGTCATCCGCGGCTCCAGCGTGGCCTGCGGCTGGATGGCCACCACCGAGGCGCCGGGGGCGGCAACGGAATAGGCCGCCGCCGCATAGCCGCAGGGGCCGGCACCGTAGAAGATCACGTTGTCGAATTCGTCAAAGAAGCCATCGTCGATCAGCTGGTCGAAAAAGGCATAGATCTGCTCGTCGCGGAACCAGGTGTCGCCGTCGGAGACTACGCACATATGCGACCAGCCCAGGTTCTTGACCAGGTCGAAACCCAGCGGCTGCGCCAGGTCGGACAGGTTGTGGATGCCTTGCATGGTCTCGAAGGTGACCAGCAGCGTGTCCCCCTGTTCGATGAAGGTCGCGAAATGCCGCTTGCCCAGCGGCTGGTACATGCCGTTGGTTTCGGCCAGCTCGGCAATACGGGCCTTCCACTGGGCGGTGTCGAGCCCGGAAAGATCCTCGTCCAGGTTTTCAAGTCCATCCTGCATCTGTGCCATCCTTACTGCCCGCGCTGCGCCGCTTTCAGGGCTGCCTGCCGTTAAAGGCTAGGTTGGAAATAAGGCCAAATTTGGAAAAACTCATGCGTTAATGCGGCCTTGCAGCGCCCATTCGGCGGCGATCTGCCGAGAGCGCAGCCGCGTCGCCCCCCCGTGACGCTTCAATCCTTGCCCTGCGGCGCGCGCAGCGCAAAGCGGCGCAGCAACCCCGCCGCCGCCGGGCTGATCGGGCGCGACGGCGGCGTCATCAGCAGGCGCGCAAACAGGGCGCGATAGGTCTCCTGCTCCATCAGCTGGGCAAAGCGATCATGCCGCCACTGCACCGCCGCGTGATGCAGCCGGGCCAGCGCCGGATCATCCATCAGCTCGGCCTGCAGCGCGGCGCGGGCCGGGGCGAGGCGCTGCGCCGCGTCATCCTCGATGCTGCCGTAATTGCGCTCTACCCAGTAATCCATGCCAAGCTCCGCCTGCCGGTTGACGCGGCCGCGGTCGGCCTTCAGCACGTAGCTTTCCATCGCGCCCAGCGGGTAGTGGTTCAGCTGGGCGAGGCGGGTGTTGGACTGGCCGTAGTCGTTGAACAGGCGTTGCTTGCGAAAGGCCTCCCCCAGCGCGCGCCCCTCGCAGTCGTACCAGCGGAACCGGGCCAGCCGCTCCGCGTCCCGGGCATCGCGGGGGCGGTGCACGCCACATTTGCGATAGGTGCCATCATTGCGGTACAGCGTCTTGAACATCGTCGCGCGCCACGGCCAGTGGATCACCTCCGGCGCGCAGCGGGTGAACTGTTCCGTCACCGGACGATCCTCGTAGCGCACGATGCCGCCATTGCCGAACAGCCTCCAGGTCAGCGTCACGGCATCGGCCTGCGGCAGCGCCGCCAGCAGATCCGCCAGCTGCCCGCCGCCGGTCTTGACGCAGACGAACTCGTCGATGTCCAGCACCATCACCCAGTCGGCCGCCTTCATCAGCGGGTGCCTGTCGGCCGCCTTCAGCGCGGTGAACTGGATGCCGCCTTGGTCATAGGGGCCGTCGTTGCGCACATGGGTCAGCTGCCCGAGCTCCGCCAGCCGGTCCAGCATCTGGTCGGTGCCGTCCTGGCAATCGTTTGAAAACACGAGGAAGTCGGTGAATCCCGCAGCGCGGTGGTGGGCCAGCCACTCCAGCAGGAAGGCAGCCTCGTTGCGCACGCACAGAACAGTCAGGGCACGCATCGCGCTCACCTGCGGCAGCCGGGGGCTGCAATACGGGGGAGGGGTTGGGGCGTCATGCGGGGGGTATCCTGTTGCCTGCGTACCTGCGGCCCCATGCGCATGGGACCATCGGTTGCGCCAGAGTCTACCGTGCTGCCGGGGTTTTACAACCGCCCGGACATCTCTTGACCGCAAGGGCGTTGCCGTGGCCTGTTGTCGGCATGGGATGCGCAGCAACCATGGGGAGAACCGCCAATGCCGCCAGTGCAATCGATCGAACAGGTCCAGCAGCAGCTTGCACAGCAAGGTTACGTCTGCGGCCGCGCGCTGGCGACGGTGGTGTTCCTGTCGCTCAAACTCGGCCGCCCGCTGTTCCTCGAAGGCGAGGCCGGCACCGGCAAGACCGAGATCGCCAAGGCGCTGGCCGCTGCCCTCGGCCGCCGCCTGATCCGGCTGCAATGCTACGAGGGGCTGGATGCCGCCAGCGCCGTCTATGAATGGAACTTCGCCGCCCAGATGGTCGCCATCCGCAGTGCCGAGGCCACGGGCCGCGCCGACCGCGCCGCGCTGCAGGCGGATCTGTTTTCCGATGACTACCTGATCGAACGCCCGCTCCTGCAGGCGCTGCGCCCGGATGAGGCCGGCCCGCCGGTGCTGCTGATCGACGAGCTGGACCGCACCGATGAGCCTTTCGAGGCCTTCCTGCTGGAGGCGCTCAGCGACTTCCAGGTGACGATCCCCGAACTTGGCACCGTCACCGCGCCCGCGCCGCCCATCGTCATCCTCACCTCCAACCGCACCCGCGAGGTGCATGACGCGCTGAAGCGCCGCTGTCTCTACCATTGGGTCGACTACCCGGATTTCCCCCGCGAGCTGGAGATCCTGCACGCCCGCGCGCCGGGCGCAAGCGAGGCGCTGAGCCGCGAGATCGTCGCCTTCGTGCAGGCCCTGCGCACCGAGGATCTGTTCAAGAAGCCGGGCGTGGCCGAAACCATCGACTGGGCCAATTGCCTGCTGGCGCTCGACGTCATCGCCCTCAGCCCCGAGGTGATCGCCGACACCCTGGGCGCGATCCTGAAATACCAGGACGACATCGCCCGCCTGCACGGCTCCGAGGCCAAGCGCATCCTCGACCAGGCCCGCGCCGGTCTGGACAGCGCCTGATGCTTCACCTTTGCACAAATACTCCGGGGGTATGGGGGCAGCGCCCCCATGGAACCTGCTGATGCCGGATTATCCGCCTCTGCCGCTGCCGGACACCCCCCGGCTGGCCGCAAACATCGCCCATTTCGCCCGCGCCCTGCGCAAGGCGGGGCTGACCATCGGCCCGGGCCGGGTGCTGAACGCGGTGGAGGCGGTGGCGGCGGCGGGTTTCACCAGCCGCCAGGATTTCTACTGGGTGCTGCACGCCTGTTTCGTCTCCAAGCCCGAGCACCGCGTGGTCTTCGCCCAGGTCTTCCGGCTGTTCTGGCGGGATCCGCGCTATCTCGAACACATGATGGCGGCGATGCTGCCCGCGATCCGCGGCGTGCAGCAGGACCGCGCCGCCAAACCCGCCGAGCAGCGCGCCGCAGAGGCGCTGCTGGACGGCATGGCCAGCGAGCCCGACACCCCGGCCGAAGAACCCGAGGGCAGCGACATCCAGATCGACGCCGCGCGCACCGCCTCGTCCCGGGAGCGGCTGCGCACGCTGGATTTCGAGCAGATGACCACCGCCGAGGCCGCCGCCGCCAAGCGCATCCTGGCACAGCTGAAACTGCCGGTGCCGCCGATCCAGTCCCGCCGCCTGATGGCCGCGCCGCGGGGCGCGCGCGCCGACTGGCGCCGGACCCTGCGCATCGCCGCGCGGCAGGGCGGCGAGCTGCAGGCGATCGCCCGCGCCAAGCGCCGCATCCGCCGCCCGGCGCTGGTGGTGCTCTGCGACATCTCCGGCTCGATGAGCCAGTACAGCCGCATCATCCTGCATTTCCTGCACGCCGCCGCCAATGCCAGGGACGCGGGCTGGGCGCGGGTGCATGGCTTCACCTTCGGCACCCGCCTCACCAATATCACCCGCCATCTGCATCAGCGCGATGTGGATGCCGCGCTCTCTGCCGCGGGGGGCGAGGCGCAGGACTGGGAGGGCGGCACCCGCATCGGTGACTGCCTGCACGCCTTCAACCGCGACTGGTCGCGCCGGGTGCTGGGGCAGGGGGCGGTGGTGCTGCTGATCACCGACGGGCTGGACCGCGGCGATGCGGAGGCGCTGTCGCGCGAGATGCAGCGGCTGCAGCTGTCGGCGCGCCGCCTGATCTGGCTGAATCCGCTTTTGCGCTGGGACGGCTTTGCCCCCAAGGCGGCCGGCATCCGGGCGATGCTGCCGCATGTGGACAGCTTCCGCGCGGGCCACTCCATCGCCTCGCTGCAGGATCTGGCGCAGGTGATCGCCGACCCAGGCGATAGCGGCGAAAAGGCCCGCCTGATGGGCCTGCGCTGACGCCGCGGTTGCGGCTTGAAATTCAGCGGGCTAAGGCCGACCTTAGACAGACCCCCCCAGCCCCTTGCCGGAGACAGCCAGATGCCGCAGCCGCCCCGTTTTGAAAATGCCCCGGAAACCGCGCTGGACTGGCACCGGGCGGGCAGCGGCGCCGCGCTGGCCACCGTGGTGCAGACCTGGGGCTCGGCGCCGCGGCGGGCGGGCTCGCAGCTGGTGGTCGCCGGCGATGGCCGTATCGAGGGCTCCGTCTCCGGCGGCTGCGTCGAGGGCGCGGTGGTGGCCGAGGCGCTGGAGGCGCTGCAGGACGGCCAGCACCGGCTGCTGGAATACGGGGTCAGCGACGCCGATGCCTTTGCCGTGGGGCTGGCCTGCGGCGGCACCATCAAGGTGCTGGTGGAGCCGGTCGGCACCGCGCTGCCGCTGGACATGCTGGAAGACCTCGTCGCGGCCCGCGCCGCCCGCCGGCCGGTGGCCTACGAGGTGAACCTCGCCACCGGCGCGCGGCGGCTCTGCCTCGAGGGCCATGCCGACCGGATGCGCATGGATCGCTCCGGGATCGAAGACGACGGCGAGACCTTTGTCGCGGTGCACAACCCGCCCTTGCGGCTGGTCTGCGTCGGCGCGGTCCACATCACCCAGGCGCTGGTGCCGATGGCGCGGATCGCCGGCTATGATCCCGTCATCATCGACCCGCGCACCGCCTTTGCCGCGCCCGAGCGGTTCCCGGGCGAAACCCTGATGGACGACTGGCCCGACGAAGCCGTCGAAAAGCTCGGCCTCGACAGCCGCACGGCGCTGGTGCTGCTGACGCATGATCCGAAACTCGACGATCCGGCGCTCACCGCGGCGCTGGGGGGGGAGGTCTTCTATATCGGCGCGCTGGGCAGCAAGAAGACCCACGCCGCCCGTGTCGCCCGGCTGCAGCAGGCGGGGTTCACCGAGGATCAGATCGCCCGCATCCACGGCCCCGTGGGCCTCGACATCGGCGCGGCCAGCCCGGCCGAGATCGCCGTCTCGATCCTCGCCGAGATGACCGCGGTGCTGCGGGGCAAATCGCAATGAAATTCGGCCCCGTTCCGCTCGCCCAGGCCGAGGGCGCGATCCTGGCGCATTCGCTGCAGGGGGCCAGCCGCAAGGTGGCCAAGGGCACGCTGCTGCGCGCCGCTGACCTGGCCGAGCTGTCGGCGGCGGGCCAGGACACCCTGACCGTTGCCCGGCTGGACGCGGACGATTTGCACGAAGACGCCGCGGCAGAGGCGCTGGCACGGGCGCTGGTGCCGGAGCCGGAGGCGCAGGGCATCCGTGTGTCGGGCGCGGGCACCGGGCGGGTGAACCTTTACGCCGCCCACGCCGGGCTGGTGCGGCTGGACCGCGCCCGGCTGCAGGCCTTCAACGCGGTCGACCCGATGCTGACCATCGCCACGGTGCCGGATTACCACCGCGCCGATGCGGGGGGCATGATCGCGACGATCAAGGTGATCTCCTATGCGGTGGCCGAGGCTCTGGTCCGTCAGGCCTGCGCCGATGCCGCCGGGGCGCTGCGGGTGCTGCCGCCGGTGATCGCAAGCGCCACGCTGATCGAAACCCGCGTCAGCGCGGATATCCCGCCGGACAAGGGCCGCGCCGCCATGGCCGGGCGGCTCGACCGTATGGGCGTTTCGCTGTCGGACCGCGTGGTGGTGCCGCACCGCGAGGCGGATCTGGCGGCGGCGATTGCCGAGGCGCCGGGAGAACTCTTGCTGGTGCTGACTGGCTCTGCCACCTCGGACGCGATGGACGTGGCACCGCAGGCGCTGCGCCGGGCGGGCGGCAGCGTCACCCGCTTCGGGATGCCGGTGGATCCCGGCAACCTCTTGTTCCTGGGGCAATACCAGGGCCGCCCGGTGATCGGCCTGCCGGGCTGCGCCCGCTCGCCCGCTCTGAACGGTGCCGACTGGGTGCTGGAGCGGGTGATCTGCGGGGTGGAGGTCTCGTCAGACGACATCGCCGCAATGGGCATCGGCGGGCTGCTGAAGGAAATTCCCACCCGTCCGATGCCGCGCCGTGAAGCCACCGGTTGAGCGTATTGCGAACAAGTCGGCGGGGCGGGGTGGTTTGCAACCATAGGTAAGCGTCGCTGACGTGAATTTTACCCAGACCAGAAGGGCAAAAACACTTCGCACCGCGCCCGGGGCGTGTTTAACTCTGCTCAGCCAGACAAGAACAAGCTAAGGGAGGGTACTATGGCCAAGGTCTCAATGACCGTGAACGGCAAGGCTGCCAGCGGCGAGGTCGAGGGGCGCACGCTGCTGTCCTCGTTCCTGCGCGACACGCTGGGGCTGACCGGCACCCATGTGGGCTGCGACACCAGCCAGTGCGGCGCCTGCGTGGTGCATGTGGACGGCAAGGCGGTGAAATCCTGCACCATGCTGGCACAGGAAGCCGACGGCTCTGATGTTGCCACCATCGAGGGGCAGGCCAACGCCGACGGCTCGCTCAACGTGATCCAGCAGGCGTTCCAGGACCACCACGGTCTGCAATGCGGCTTCTGCACGCCGGGCATGGTCATGTCGGCGGCGGCGCTGCTGAAGGACAACCCCAAGCCCACCGAGGCGGAGATCCGCGAATACCTTGAGGGCAACCTGTGCCGCTGCACCGGCTACCACAATATCATCAAGGCAATCCTTGCGGCCTCCGGGCAGGATGTCTCTGCCATCGCGGCGGAATAGCCGCCGCCCCCCATATGCGACGACCGCAGGCCGGTGCCCGGCCTGACCTGCAAAAGGAGTGAATACCAAGAGCTGCGCCAATGGCCGCAGCCTCCAGGGAGGAGACTTCAGACATGCCCAAGGACAACGACAGCGGAATCGGTGCCAGCCCCAAGCGGCGCGAGGACGTGCGCTTTCTGACCGGCGCCGGCAATTACACCGACGACATCAACGTGCACGGACAGGCGTATGTGCATTTCCTGCGCGCCGACGTGGCCCATGCAACCATCAATTCCATCGACACCAGCGCCGCCGAGGCGATGCCCGGCGTGGTGAAAATCTTCACCGGCGCGGACTTTGCCGAGGTCGGCGGCATCCCCTGCGGATGGGGCGTGACCGACCGTCACGGCAACCCGCAACAGGAGCCGCGCCACCCGATCATCGCCGATGGCACCATCCGCCACGTGGGCGAGATCGTCGCCGCCGTGGTCGCCGACACGCTGGAGCAGGCCCGCGATGCCGCCGAGGCGATCGAACTGGACCTCACGGACAAGCCGGTGGTGGTCGACATGGCCGCGGCATTGGCGGAGGACAGCGCCAAGGTGCATGAGGATCTCAGCTCAAACCTCTGCTATGACTGGGTGTTCGGCAATGACGACGACGACGCGGTGCAGGCGGCCTTTGATGCGGCGGCGCATGTCACCACGCTGGAGCTGGTCAACAACCGGCTGGTCGCCAACCCGATGGAGCCGCGCGTGGCCATCGGCGAATACAGCCGCGGCACCGATGAATACACGCTGCACACCACCAGCCAGAACCCGCATGTGATCCGCCTGTTGATGTGCGCCTTCGTACTGGGCCTGCCCGAGCACAAGGTGCGCGTGGTGGCGCCGGATGTGGGCGGCGGCTTTGGCTCCAAGATCTTTCATTACGCCGAGGAGGCATTCTGCACCCATGCGGCCAAGGCCTGCGGGCGGCCGGTGAAATGGACCTCGACCCGGTCCGAGGCGTTCATCTCGGACGCCCATGGCCGCGACCATGTGACCAAGATCGAGCTGGCGCTGGACAGCAACAACAACTTCACCGCGCTGCGCACCAACACGATGGCCAACATGGGCGCGTATCTGTCGACCTTTGCCACCTCGGTGCCCAGCTACCTGCATGGCACGCTGATGGCGGGCAACTACAAGACGCCGGTGGTGCAGGTGAACGTGAAGACGGTGTTCACCAACACGGTGCCGGTCGACGCCTACCGCGGTGCGGGCCGGCCCGAGGCGACCTTCCAGCTGGAGCGCGTGATTGACAAGGCCGCGCGCGAGCTGGGCGTCGATCCGATTGCGCTGCGGCGGCAGAACTTCATCACCGAGTTCCCCTATGAAACCCCGGTGGCGCTGACCTATGACACCGGCGATTACACCGCCACCATGGACAAGCTGGAGGAGATCGCCGACGTCGCGGGCTTTGCCGCCCGCCGTGCGGAAAGCGAGAAGAAGGGCAAGCTGCGCGGTCTGGGCGTCAATTGCTATATCGAGGCCTGCGGGATTGCGCCCTCGAACATCGTCGGCATGCTGGGCGCGCGCGCGGGCCTTTATGATGCCGCCACCGTGCGGGTGAACGCCACCGGCACCATCAGCGTCTTCGTCGGCGCGCACAGCCACGGGCAGGGGCACGAAACCTCCTTCCCGCAGGTCGTCGCCGACATGATCGGCATCGACGAGAGCATGGTCGATATCGTGCATGGCGACACCGGCCGTGTGCCCTTTGGCATGGGCACCTATGGTTCGCGCTCCATCGCGGTCTGCGGCTCGGCCATGGTGCGCGCGACCGAGAAGATCATCGCCAAGGCGAAGAAGATCGCCGCCCACCTGCTGGAGGCCTCGGACGCGGATATCGAGCTGAAGGACGGCCAGTTCACCGTTGCGGGCACCGACAAATCGGTGGCCTGGGGCGATGTCACGCTGACCGCCTATGTGCCGCACAACTACCCGCTGGAGGAGCTGGAGCCGGGGCTGGAGGAGACCGCGTTTTACGATCCGGCGAACTTCACCTATCCCTCGGGCGCCTATGCCTGCGAGGTGGAAGTCGACCCCGACACCGGCAAGGTCACCATCGAGCGGTTCTCGGCCGCGGATGATTTCGGCAATATCATCAACCCGATGATCGTCGACGGCCAGGTCCATGGCGGGCTGGGGCAGGGCATCGGCCAGGCGCTCTTGGAAAACGCGGCCTATGACGCGGACGGGCAGCTCTTGTCGGCCTCCTTCATGGATTACGCGATGCCGCGGGCGGATGATGTGCCGTTCTACCAGGTGGATCATTCCTGCCAGACGCCCTGCACGCACAATCCCCTGGGCGTGAAGGGCTGCGGCGAGGCGGGCGCGATCGGCTCGCCGCCCGCGGTGGTCAACGCGGTGGTGGATGCGCTGCAATCGGCGGGCAAGAACGTGACCCATATCGACATGCCGCTGAGCCCTGCGCGGGTCTGGGCGGCGATGAACGGCTAAGGGTTCATGGGGGCGCTGCCCCCATACCCCCGGAGTATTTTCGGAAAGATGAAGGCCGGAGTGCCGGTTTTCGGAAAGGACACGCGATGTATGAATTCGAGTTTGTAAAGCCTGCGACCGTGGGTGAGGCGGTGGCGGCGCTGGCGGAGGAGGACGCCCAGGCGCTGGGCGGCGGGCAGACGCTGATCCCGACCTTGAAACAGCGGCTGGCGATGCCGTCCAGGCTGGTCAGCCTGTCGGGCATCACCGAGATGCAGGGCATCAGCGACAGCGGCGGCGTGCTGACCATTGGGGGGGCGGCGACCCATGCGGCGGTGGCCGCCGGGGCCGCCAGCTATCCGGCGCTGGCGGAGCTGGCCAGCCACATCGGCGATCCGGCGGTGCGCAATCGCGGCACCATCGGCGGCTCGCTGGCCAACAACGACCCCGCCGCCTGCTACCCGGCGGCGGCGCTGGGCAGCGGCGCGACCATCGTCACCAACAGCCGCGAGATCGAAGCGGATGACTATTTCCAGGGGCTGTTCGAGACCGCGCTGGAGGAGGGCGAGATCATCACCGCGGTGCGCTTCCCGGTGCCGGAAAAAGCCAACTACCAGAAGTTCGTGCAGCCCGCGTCGCGCTTTGCGCTGGTGGGGGTGTTCGTGGCCAGGTTCTCTGACGGGGTGCGGGTTGCGGTCACCGGCGCGTCGGAGGAGGGCGTGTTCCGCTGGCGCGAGGCGGAGGCGGCGCTGCGTGCCAATTTTGCGTCTGACGCGCTGGACGGGCTGAGCGTGGATGCAGAGGGCATGATCGCTGATCTGCACGGCTCCAAGGAGTACCGCGCGCATCTGGTCGCGGTGATGACCAAACGGGCGGTGGCGGCGGCGGGCTGACGCCTGCGGGCCGCCCGTGCCAAAGCAAAAGCCCCGCGGCAGCGCCTGCGGGGCTTTCTTTATGTCCGGGCGCCGTGGGGGGGCGCTGCGGCTTACTTCTTCGCCAGCGGGCCGATCATCATGATCATCTGACGGCCTTCCATCTTGGGCATGTTCTCGACCTTGCCCAGTTCCTTGATGTCCTCGGCGACGCGTTCCAGCAGTTCGCGGCCCAGGTTCTGGTGAGCCATCTCGCGACCCCGGAAGCGCAGGGTGACTTTCACCTTGTCGCCGTTCTCGAGGAACTTGTAGACGTTGCGCATCTTCACATCATAGTCATGAGTGTCCGTGTTGGGACGGAACTTGACCTCTTTGACCTCGATGATCTTCTGCTTCTTGCGGGCTTCGCTCTCGCGCTTTTGCTGTTCGTACTTGAACTTGCCAAAGTCCATGATCTTGCACACGGGCGGGTTGGCGTTGGGCGAGATTTCAACCAGATCCAATCCGGCCTCTGCCGCCATGTCCATGGCTTTCGCGGGATGCACGACCCCAACGTTTTCGCCATCGGCACCGATCAGGCGGATTTCGGGGGCACGGATTTTTTCGTTGACGCGCGGGCCGGTGTCACGTTGCGGCGGCGCGTTATGAGGTCTGCGGGCTATGACTGTGATCCTTCTGTCATTGCAAAAAGTGCGGGAAAGCTACTGCTCCCGCGCCTGTGATTCAAGGCCTATGGGCGGTATGGCGGCAGGAAAGCTGCTTTTCAAGGCCGCATGTTGCAATTGCTGCCAAAACAGGGCGGTGGAAGGGCGCTGAGCGGTGCGGTTGGCCGGGGGGCGACGGCGGTCGCGCGCGCATGAGGCGTGGGCGGGAAACTTCCCCCTTGAGGAAGGCCGCGCGCATCGCCATGTGGCGGGTGTGAGGCATCTGCGGATGTGCATGGTCTTGCGGGGCAAATCCCGCCGACCCGTGCGGCGGAGGCCGGAACTAGGAAGGAAAGCATGATGAAACAGCTATTGATCCTGGCGGCTCTGGGGGCCGCAGCGGTGGGGGGCTATGTGGTGATCAGCGGCCAGCAGCCGCAGGACAGCGCGCCGGTGGCGACAAGTGAGGATGCGCCCCAGCCAGCCCCCGTGACCGAGCCCGAGCAGGTGCAGGTGGAGACGGTGCCCGACGCAGACCTGCCGGAGAGCGTGGATGAGGCTGCGGATGCGCTCGGCGAGGCCGTCGAGGCCGCGGGCGAAGTGGCGAGCGAAGCCGCCGCCACGGTGGGTGAAACGGTGAACCAGGCTGCCAAGGCCGTTGAGGAGGCCGTGGAAGGGGCGATCGACAGCGCGGCCGACAGCGCCAGCGAGGCGCTGGATAGCGGCATCGCCGCGGCGGGCTCTGCCGAGGCGGGTGCTGACGCCGCCGCCGAGGCGGCAGCAGAGGCGATCACCAAGGGCGCTGATGCCGCCGGAGCGGCGGCAACCGAGGCTGCGGAAGCGGCCGGAGCGGCCACGGATGCGGCGACCGGCGATGCCGGTCAGGCGCTGGATGATGCGGCTGCAAATGCCAAGAAGCTGCTGAGCGCACCGACCGAGGCGGAAGCTGGCGCAGAGGCGACGGTCGAAGGCTCCGCCGGGGGCAGCGCCGCGAGCAACTGATCCGGGCGGCCCGCATGGGGCAAGACGCCCTGCGATCCACATGGCAAAACGCAGATCAGCCCCTTCCGGTGGGAAGGGGCTGATTGAGTCTGCCGGCTCGCCTTGCGGCAGCACCGCTGGGCAGCGCGATGCGGCGGCGGGCGCGTGGCCGGTCAGTGCGGGTGCATCTGTGCGCCGGCCTGCGCGGTCTGGGCCAACTGGCCGATATGGGCCATCGGGGTTGGTTTCTCGGTCAGCGGGGCGGCGGGCGCTGCCGCCGAGACCGGCGCGGGCGTTGCGGCCTGCGGGGCCAGGAACGCCAGGAAGGCTTCCCAGCTGGCACTGCTGCCACCCTGCTTGCGGGCGCGCTGGATCTGCAGTTTCGCCACGGCGACCAGGTCCATCGGTCGCGCCGCATCAAAGGGGTTGCCGGTGATCGCGGCAAGGCGTCCGCGGAACGCGGCCCCCATCGAATTCAACAGCAGCATGGGCGCGGTGACCGGCTGGCCGGCTTCGACCAGCGCGTCGAACATCCGGTCGATGTCGAGCGGCGAAACGGCGGTGAGGTCAAAGCTGGCTTTGACCGCGGCGATCTTGTCGGGGATGGAGGGCTGCACCTTGTCCGGGCGGGACTGGAAACCGTTCAGGGCCGCCTTGACGCGGGCCTTGCCTGCTTCGCTGCGGACAGAGGAGAAGATGGGCGCCTGCCCGGTGGTGGGATCGTTCTGCATCGGTGCTGCTCCATTCTGGATGACAGCATCAGAATTAGGCAAACATTCCCA
This sequence comes from Leisingera sp. XS_AS12, assembly GCF_041224635.1. Classification (NCBI taxonomy): domain Bacteria; kingdom Pseudomonadati; phylum Pseudomonadota; class Alphaproteobacteria; order Rhodobacterales; family Roseobacteraceae; genus Leisingera; species Leisingera sp. XS_AS12. Next base: position 69,603 of record NZ_JBGFGM010000063.1, on the reverse strand, counting down.
ACAAAAGATAAACGGGACAAGGCGCGGCACGGACAAAACCGTGACCAAAACAAGGCATGCCGCCGCGCCCCCGGTGCCCTCCGGTGCCAAAGAAAAAGGCCGCCCGGGCGGGGCGGCCTTGGTTCCGGGGCGCGGGTGCGCCGGATCAGTCCAGGAACGCCTTTTCCACCACGAAATGCAGCGGCTTGGAGTTGGCGCCTTCTTCCAGCCCGTAGGTGTTCTCGAACAGGTCCTTCAGTTCGAGGTTGAAGGCCAGGTTGCCGCAGATCATCGCGCGGTCGGTGTCCGGGTTCAGCGGCGGCACGCCAAGGTCGGCAAAGGCCTCGCCCGAGCGCATCAGGTCGGTGATGCGGCCCATCTTGGGGCTCTCCTCGCGGGTGGTGGTCGGGTAGTATTTGATCTTTTTCCAGAAGCCCTCGCCGATCAGCTCGTTCAGCAGCTCGTCGTCCTTCAGGCTTTCGATCAGTTCGCGGCCATACTGCAGCTCACCCACGGTGCGGCAGGTGTGGGTGATGATGACCTCTTCGTAATCCTCGTAGGTCTGCGGCTCGCGCAGCAGCGAGGCAAAGGGCGCAAAGCCGGTGCCGGTGGCAAAGAACCAGATCCGCTTGCCGGGCAAGAGCGCGTCATGCACCAGCGTGCCGACCGGTTTGGGGCGCAGGATGATCTCGTCGCCGGGCTGGATGTGCTGCAGCTTGGAGGTCAGCGGGCCGTCCTCGACCTTGATCGAGTAGAACTCCAGCTCCTCGTCCCAGGAGGGCGAGGCGATGGAGTAGGCGCGCAGCAGGGGTTTCTGCTTGCCGGTCTTGGGGTCGGGATCGTTCATCAGACCGATCATCACGAATTCACCCGAGCGGAAACGCAGCGAGGCGGGGCGGGTCACCCGGAAGGAAAACAGCTTGTCGGTCCAGTGCTTGACCGAGGTCACGGTCTGGGCGTCGGGCAGGGCCGGTTTGGCCTTTTCGGGCGCGGCGGTGGTTGCGGTCTCGGTCACGGCGGTCATCTCATTCATCACATGCACTGCCGGAAGATCTGCCGGCACCTCTGATTAGTCTTTGATACAGGTCAGGAAAACCCCTGTTCCGCAAATCCTGCCCGCTGCGGCGCGGGCGCCGGGGCAGGGTGCGGGGTTTTCCCGGTTGCAAGGGGGCTGGCTCAGCGGGCAGCGGTGCTGCCGCGCAGGCGGGCCTGGTAGCTATGCGCTTTCCAGTTGGCGCGGGCAAGCCATTGATCCTCGGGCTGGCGCGCGGCGAGATCGTCGCTGATCTCGACCTCGTCGAAACCCGAGCGCCGGGCCATGGCGTATTGATCGGCGATCACATGGCCAAAGGCGCGCAGGCGGCCCTCGTAGCCCTTCAGCCGCAGCTGCCGGGCAAGGGTGAAGCCGCGGCCGTCGGCGAAGCTGGGGAACTGGATGCGCACCAGTTCCACCCCGTCCAGCGACACGTCGCTCAGGTCGGCGTCGGAGGCCAGCTCCAGCACGTTGGCGCCGTCAAAGCCGCCGGTCCAGTCGTCGGGGGCAAAACCCGTGTCGGTCACGATAACAGTCATCTCACTTACGCTCCTGTGCGTACGAATTTGCCATCCACCACGTGGATGCCGCATTCTTCCTTGTTTTCACCGCGCCAGCGGCCGGCACGGGGGTCTTCGCCTTCCTTGACCGGGCTGGTGCAGGGCGCGCAGCCGATCGACGGGTAGCCCTTGGCCACCAGCGGATGGCGGGGCAGGCGGTTTTCATCCATGTAGGCGCGCACGTCCTCGGGCGCCCAATGGGCCAGCGGGTTGATCTTGAGCCGCCCGGTGCCGTCCTCGACCTCGAAGAAATCGAGCGCGGCACGGGAGCCGGACTGGAACCGCTTGCGACCGGTGATCCAGCCGTCATAGCCCGCCAGCGCCTTTTGCAGCGGAATGGTCTTGCGCAGGGTGCAGCAGGCGTCCTTGTCGCTGAAGCGCAGGGCGCCATAGGGGTCTTTCTCGGCGATGTCCTCGGCGCGGATGATATGCACGTTGCGCAGGCCCAGCCGCTCGCTCACCTCCTGCTGATAGATCAGCGTTTCGGTGAACAGCAGCTCGGTGTCCACGAACAGGACCGGCGTCATCGGATCGATGACCGCGGCCATGTGCAAAAGCACCACCGATTCCGCCCCAAAGGAGGAGACCAGCGCAATGTGGCCTGCGTCCTTCAAGGCGCCTTCCATCACCGAGGTGGCCGAGTGGTGACGGAAGCGCGCGTTCAGCGCCTCCGCCTTGGCGGCCAGCTCCCGGTCGCGGGTGGGGTTGCCCCCCCCGGCGGGCTGTTTTCCGGCTGTGTCGAACATGGTCAGGCGACCTTTTTCTGGGCCTCTGGGTAGAGGGCTGCCTTGAAGGGCTCCATGCCAATGCGGCGGTAGGTCTCGAGGAAGGTCTCGTCGGCGCTTTCGCGCTGCGCCATGTAGACCTCGACGATGCGCTCCACCGCGGGCACGATTTCGTCATAGGCGAAACCGGGGCCGGTGCGGGTGCCGATGGCGGCCGTCTCGGTCGCGTCGCCGCCCAGGGTGATCTGGTAGTTCTCCACCCCTGCGCGGTCCAGCCCGAGGATGCCGATGTGGCCCACGTGGTGATGGCCGCAGGCGTTGATGCAGCCCGAGATCTTGATCTGCAGATGGCCGATGTCGTGCTCCATCTTCAGCTCGTCAAAGCGGGTCGCGATCTCCTGTGCCACCGGGATCGAGCGGGCCGTCGCCAGCGCGCAGTAGTCCATGCCCGGGCAGGCGATGATGTCCGAGATCAGGCCGACGTTGGCGGTCGCGAGGCCGTGCTGTTTCAGCTTGGCGTGGATCGCGGGCAGGTCGTTCTTGTGGACATGCGGCAGGATCACGTTCTGCTGGTGGCTGATGCGCAGCTCGTCATAGGCGTATTGCTCGGCCAGATCCGCCATCACGCGCATCTGTTCGGCGGTGGCGTCGCCCGGGGTCGCGCCATGCGCCTTGATCGAGATGGTGGCGATCGCGTGATCGTCCTTGCGGTGCTCGGTCAGGTTGGTGTCGGCCCAGGCGCGGAACACCGGGTCGGTGTCATAGGCCGCATCAAAGGCTTCGGTGCTGCCGGAGCGGAAGTCGGGCGCCGCGAAATGCTGCTTGATGTCTTCCAGCAGCGCCTGGTCGGTGCCGTCGAACTGGGCGCGCAGGGTCAGGAAGGCTTCCTCGACCTTGGCGCGGAAGGTGTCGATGCCGTTTTCCATCACGGTGATCTTGATGCGCGCCTTGTACTTGTTGTCGCGCCGACCCAGCACGTTGTAGACGCTGAGGATCGCCTCCAGATAGGGCAGCAGGTCCGCCTGCGGCAGGAACTCGCGCAGCACCTTGCCGACCAGCGGGGTGCGGCCAAGGCCGCCGCCGACGATGACCTCGAAACCGGTCTCGCCGTCGCGCTGCACCATGCGCAGGCCGACGTCATGCGCCTTGGTCACGGCGCGGTCGTTGGGGCTGCCGGTGATGGCGATCTTGAACTTGCGGCCCAGGAACTGGAATTCCGGGTGGTCGGTGGACCACTGGCGGATCAGCTCGGCATAGGGGCGCGGGTCCATCAGCTCATCCTTGGCGGCACCGGCGAAATGGTCGGCGGTGGTGTTGCGGATGGTGTTGCCCGAGGTCTGGATCGCGTGCAGGCCGACCTCGCCGAGGGCGTCCAGCATGTCGGGCAGGTCACGCAGCTTGGGCCAGTTGTACTGGATATTCTGGCGCGTGGTGAAATGGCCATAGCCCTTGTCCCACTTCTCGGCCAGCAGGGCCAGCTGCCGCATCTGGGCGGAGTTCAGCGTGCCATAGGGAATCGCCACCCGCAGCATGTAGGCGTGCAGCTGCAGGTAGACGCCGTTCATCAGGCGCAGCGGGCGGAATTCTTCCTCGGTGAGCGAGCCGTCGATGCGGCGCTCGACCTGGGCGCGGAACTGGGCGTTGCGCTCTGCCAGGAAGGCTTCGTCGAACTCGTTGTACTTATACATTGGCTTGCGCCTCCTGCTTGCCGTGGAAGTAGTTCGAGGGGCCAGTGCGGCGGAATTCCTCGCGGAAGTGGGTGGGTTCGGGGCCGTTCGGACCTGCCTTGGCATCGGCCAGGTAGGCGCCGACGATCTTGAGGTTCTGCTTCTCCGCCTCGATCAGGCGCAGCTGGGCTTCGGCTTCATCGGTGATCAGCTCGGCCTCGGACATGTCGCGGGTCCAGGTGTCGTCAGCGGTGAAATAGATCACGTCGCCCTCGAGCAGGTCGTTGGCGGTGATGACTTTGGGCGTAAAGGCGCGAGGCATTATGCAAGCTCCGTCTTGAGATCGGTGAGGGCGGCGGCCGCTTTGCGCGGCGCGAGCCCCAGGAAGGTGAGGGCAGGACCGTCCAGCCCGGCCGCGTCGAGGTCGGCAGGCAGGCGTTCCAGCGTGGTTTCCAGCACCCGCTGTTCGGGGCGCGAGGCGTTTTCGACGAGGGTGACTGGCATGGCGCGGTCGGCCCCGTGCATGATCAGGCGGCCCTGCACGAAGCGGGCGGATTTCTTGCCCATGTAGACCGCGGCCACCGCACCGGGGCGCGCCAGCGCGGCCCAGTCGTGGTCGGCAAAGCCCTTCATGTCGTGGCCGGTCAGGAACCGCACCGAGGAATTGCGCCCGCGCTGGGTCAGGCTCTGGCCGATGGCGGCAACGGCGGCGGAGGCGGCGGTGATGCCGGGCAGGATCTGGCTGGCGATGCCTGCCGCCTCCAGCGCCGACAGCTCCTCGTCCAGGCGGGCAAAGATGGTCGGATCGCCGGCCTTCAGGCGCAGCACCTTCCTGCCGGCCTTGGCATGGGCCACCAGGCGGGCGTTGATGTCCTCCTGGCTGACCTGCGGGCCAAAACCCTCCTTGCCGACGTTTTCCAGCGCGGCTTGCGGACCGGCCAGGGCCAGCACGGCGTCGGACACCAGGCGGTCATGCAGGATGACATCGGCCTCTTGCAGGGCGCGCAGCACCTTGAGGGTGAGCAGCTCCGGGTCGCCGGGGCCGGAGCCCGCAAAGGCAACCTCGCCCGCAACCAGGCAACACATGCCGCCGCGAACGTGAGCGGTGGCAATAGCGGCATGTGTCGTAGGTGCGGACATCCCTGTACCCTCTGTGGTGCGTGTTTGACTTGGCTGTAGATATAGGAAATATTCCCGCCATTACGCTATATCAGCGGATAAATAAGAACGTTGGTTTCTGCGCGGCGCGAAGCCGGGCTGATTGGTCCTCAGACAAGGAGAAAACAGGAATGACGGTGCGGATCGACGGCACGGACCGGAAAATTCTGGCTGAACTGCAACGCGATGCCAGCCAGTCTCTGGATGAAATCGCCCGCCGGGTGGGCTCGTCAAAGACGCCGGTGTGGAATCGAATCCGCAAGCTGCGCGAGGCGGGGGTGATCGGTCAGCAAACGGTGCTGCTGGATGCCGAGGCGCTAGGGTTCGAGGCCTGTTTCTTTGTCCTGATCCGCACCTCGGAGCACGAGGCGGAGTGGCAGGCAAAGTTCCTGCAGGCCCTGCGCGACCGCCCCGAGGTGCAGGAGGCGCACCGGCTGGCGGGGGATATCGATTATATCCTGAAGGTGCGGGTGCAGAACGCGCGGGCCTATGACGTGTTCTACCAGGCGCTGATCTCGGAGGTGAAGGTGCACAACGTCACCGCGCTGTTGTCGATGGAGGAGATCAAGTCGACCACCATGCTGCCGCTGGACAGCGTGGCGGTCTGATCCCCTGACCGCGCCCGCAGCACGCGCGCTCCCCGGAAGGCGCGCGCCCCGCATGACCGCGCCCCAAGCGGCGCGGACAGTCGGGGCCTAGCCTCAGACCGTCACCATCAGCCGGGTCAGCCCGTGGAAGTGATAGGTGTTGGCGTATTGCGGCGCGGCGGCCAGTTTCAGCTCCGGGCAACGCTCAAACAGGATCGGCAGCGCGATCTGCATCTCCAGCCGGGCCAGCGGCGCGCCGACGCAGAAATGCAGCCCGCCGCCGAAACTCTTGTTGACCTTGGCGGGGCGGGTCGGGTCAAACCGCTCCGGCTCCTCCAGAACCGCGGGGTCGCGGTTGGCGGCGGCCAGCAGCAGTGCCACCTGCTCGCCGCGCTGGAAAATATGGCCGAAAACCTCTGCCTCCTCATAGGCGTAGCGGGTGAACATGTGCAGCGGCGGGTCGTAGCGCAGGATCTCCTCGACCAGCCGCTCGATGCCCTCGGGCGCCAGCCACTCGGCCTGCCAGCCCTGCTGCAGCATCGTCTTCACGCCGTTGCCCAGCGAATGCACGGTGGCCTCGTGGCCCGCGTTCAGCAGCAGGATGCAGGTGCCGATCAGCTCATCCGTCGACAGGGTCTCGCCCTCTTCCTCGGCGGCGATCAGCCGGGTGATGAGGTCGTCGCGGGGATCGTCGCGGCGCGCGTCGATATAGCCGCGCAGGAAATCGGTGAACGCCTGCGCCGCGGCGGCGGCGGCGTGTTCGGTCGCCTCGGTGCGGGCGGCCTGGTACATCGCCACCATCCGGTGCGACCAGTCCAGCAGCTGCGGCGCCATGTCGGTCGGCACGCCCAGCAGGCGGCAGATGGTGATCACCGGCACCTGGGTGCAATAGGCCTCGAGAAGGTCGAACGGGTGGTCCGGGAACGCGTCGATCAGCTGGTGGCACAGCGTCTCCAGCCCAGGCTGCAGCGCCGCGATCCCGCGCGAGGTGAAGGCGCGCATCACCAGCTTGCGCAGGCGGGTGTGGCGGGGCGGTTCGGCGTCCAGCATCGAATGCGCCTCGGTGGCGAGAAAGGGCGCGAGATGGGCCGGGCCGTGCTGCTGCATCTCCTGCGGCAGTTCGCGGCCAAAGCGGCGGTCGCGCAGCAGCATGTGCACCGCGGCATGACCGAAGGCGGCAACCATGCCGTAGTCCTGCCAGCGGTGCAGCTGGCCCTGCGCGCGGGCCGCCGCGTAAAACGGGTAGGGGTTCTGGGCGAAGCCGGGATCGGTCGGGGATTGGGACAGGATCTGCATGGGGTGATTTTGCCGGCATGGCTGGTCTTTGCAAGGGCTGCGCTGTTAACTTGCCCGCATGAAAGCACAAACTCTGATCCGCTGGAGCCTGCCCGTGGGCTTCCTGCTGGCCGTCGCGGCGCTGGCGCTGGCGGTCTGGTCCTATGGCTACCGGCAGGCGCTGGACAGCTTGGCTGAACGCAGCGCCGCCGACCTGGCGCTGGCGTCGGACCGGGTCAGCACCCAGCTGGAGGTCTACCAGGAGCTGGCGGTGCTGACGGCGGAGCACCCGGTGCTGCGCGACCTGTCGGAGCCGGTGGCCCGGGCGGCGGCGGCGGATCTGCTGCGCTCGATCGCGGACAAGACCGCGGCGCTGGACGTGTTCTTTACCGATTCCTCGGGCCGGGTGCTGGCGGCAGCCGAGGGCGTGGTGGGCAGCAGCGTGGCCGACCAGGCCTATTTCCGGCGCGCGCAACAGGGGGCGCTGGGCACCGGCCATGGCGTGTTGCGGCCCGACGACCAGCGGGCCTATTTCTACGCCGCCCCAGCCTTTGGCAGCGATGGGCGCGTTCGCGGCGCGCTGGTGGTGGTTGCTGATATCGAGGACGTGGAACAGACGTGGCGCGGCAGCCTGCCGGCGGTGTTCTTTACCGTGGCCAGCGGCGAAGTGTTCATCGCCAACCGGTCCGAGCTGCTGTTCTGGAACCGCAAGGCGGCGGTGGCGGGCGGCGCGGCGGGGCCGGGGCTGGGGGCGGCGGCGAGTCGGCCCCGGGTGCTGGCCCAATGGCACATCGGCCCGCATGAGATCTGGCGACTGGCGGGCAGCCCGTATTTGCCCGCGCGCGCCTTGCATCTGTCGGTGGCGCTGCCGGTGATCGGCATGACCGGAGAAATCCTGGTGGATGTGGCGCCGGCCCGGCGGATCGCCGCGCTGCAGGCGGCGGCGCTGGCGGCGGTGTGCCTTGCCTTCGGGGCCATGCTGTTCTTCGTGATGGAGCGCCGCCGCACCCTGGCCGAGGCCAATGCGGTGCTGGAAAGCCGTGTGGCGCAGCGCACCGAGGCACTGTCCGCCGCCAACGTGCAGCTGCGCCGCGAGGTGCGCGAGCGCGAGGAGGCGGAGGCCGCCTTGAAGCGGGCGCAGCAGGACCTGGTGCAGGCGGGCAAACTGTCGGCGCTGGGGCAGATGTCGGCGGGCATCAGCCACGAGCTGAACCAGCCCCTGATGGCGATCCAGCAATATGCCGAGAACGGCGCCGCCTTCCTCGCCCGTGGCAAGGCCGAGCGCACGGGGGAGAACCTGGCGCGGATCTCCGACATGGCGGCGCGGATGGCGCGGATCATCAAGAACCTGCGCGCCTTTGCCCGCAACGAGAGCGAGCCGGTCGGAAAGGTCGACCTCGCCAAGGTGCTGGAGGACGCCGTGGAGCTGACCCAGACGCGGCTGCGCGAGTGTTCCGTGCGCCTGGACTGGGCGCCGCAGCCGCGCGGAGAAATTTTCGTGCGCGGCGGCGAGGTGCGGCTCACGCAGGTCTTCGTGAACCTGATCAACAACGCGGTGGACGCGATGCTGGACCAGGAGGACCGGGTGATCCGCCTGCAGGTGCACCGCGGCGCGCGGCTGTCGGTCACCGTGCAGGACATCGGCCCCGGCCTGAAGGAGCCGGAAAAGGTGTTTGATCCGTTCTATTCGACCAAGGCGGTGGGCTCCTCCGAGGGGATGGGGTTGGGGCTGTCCATTTCCTACGGTCTGGTGCAGAGCTTTGGCGGCAACATTCGCGGCTCCAACGCCGAGCGCGGCGCGGTGTTCACGGTGGAGCTGGAATATTGGAAAGAGGAAGAGGCGGCATGACACGCAGGGTTTTGCTGGTCGACGACGATGCGGCGGTGCGCGCGGCATTGGCGCAGACGCTGGAGCTGAACGAGCTGGACGCGGTCACCGCGGGCTCCTTCGTGGCGGCCAAGGATCTGATCACGCGGGAGTTCGACGGCATCATCGTCTCTGACATCCGGATGCCGGGGCGCGACGGGTTCCACCTGCTGGACTATGCCCATGAGGTCGACCCCGAGCTGCCGGTGGTGCTGCTGACCGGCGAGGGCGACATTCCGATGGCGGTCCGGGCGATGTCGCGGGGGGCGTTTGACTTTCTCGAAAAGCCCTGTGCCGCCGCCGATTTCCTGCCGGTGCTGGAGCGCGCCCTGCGGACCCGCGCCCTGGTGCTGGAGAACCGCCGCCTGAAACAGCAGCTGGAGACCGGCGATCCGGCCTCGCGGATGCTGTTCGGCAGCTCGCCGCAGGCCAGTGCGCTGCGCCGCCGGGTGCGCACGGTGGCCCCGACCGGGGCCGAGGTGCTGGTCTCGGGGCCGCCGGGCAGCGGCATTTCCAAGGTGGCGGAGGTCATCCACCTGATGTCCCCGGTCGGCCAGGGCCCCTTCGTGAAACGCGCCGCTGCCGGGCTGGGGCAGGCCGACGTCGTCAGCCTGTGCAAGGACGCCGCCGGGGGATCGCTGTTTCTCGACGAGGTGCAGAGCCTGCCCGAGGCGGCGCAATATGCGCTGTTGGGGCAGTTGGAACAGGGTGCGGGCACGCGGGTGATCGCGGGGTCCAGCGCCGATCTGGCCGGGCAGGTGGAGCAGGGCGCCTTCAACGCCGATCTGTTCTACCGGCTGGACGTGATGCGGGTGCGCATCCCCTCGCTGGCGGAACGTCCCGGCGATATTCCGGTGCTGTTTCGTCACTACGTGGCGCAGGCGGCGGAACAGGCGGGCATCCAGCCGCCGGAGATCAGCCAGGAACATCTGGCGGCGCTGATGGCCCAGGATTGGCCGGGCAATACCCGGTCCCTGATGTCGGCGGCGATGCGCTTCGTGCTGGGCATGCCCGAGGAGGCGGCGGCGAGCGCGGGGCTGGGCCTTGCGGAACAGATGGCGCAGGTGGAGCGCTCGCTGCTGATCGCGGCGCTGGGGCGGGCCAACGGGCGCGCGGCTGTGGCGGCGCAAGCCCTGAAGCTGCCCCGCAAGACCTTCTATGACAAGCTGGCCCGCTATGGCATCCGCCCCGAGGATTACCGCCGCTGAGGCGGAGAGGGGGGAGCCGTGCGGCTCGTTCTGATCCGGCATGGCTGCCGGTGGTAAAGGAGGCGGCGCCGCCGCTCCCCCCGATCAAAGGGGGGGCATGGGCGGAGGCAGGATGGGGGCGTTTCCCCCATGTCCGCTGAAGCCTTCGTTGCGGGACACCCCTGCACCCAATGAGGAGGTGGTCTGAGGGGTCCGGTTCTCCTGTTGGTGCGGGGTGTCAGTCCGCACCGGTGTCGCGACGAAAGCCAGTATCGCAAGACCGGGTTAAGGAGCGGACACTGCGGCGTACGCTGCATGCGCAACAGGCACCGCGCGAGCAGTCGCCCAAAGACCGGGCAGAGCGATTCTGCCAGTGGATCGACGGCCTATGTCATGCGCTAACATTTGTGCGGATTTTCGCACAAAGCCCGAAATGGCCTGTGCGGGATTTCGCACAGCGTGCGCAGGGGCTGGCGGGGCTTTCCAAGGATGGCCGGAAAACGCGTTGAAAAACAATATGAAATCGGCGTTCCCCGTGATTCTCGAATCAACTGTTGAGCGGATTTTCGCAACTTGGGATGTTATGTGCGGGTTTCAGCCATGCTGCTGAACACAGCACTGCAATTCTGGGAGGAATGACATGAAGATGCTGACTGCTGCCGCCACCGCGATGGCGCTGACCGTGACCGCTGGTGCGGCAAGCGCTGCCTGCGACGACGGCGAGATCGTGGTGAAATTCAGCCACGTCACCAACACCGACAAGCACCCCAAGGGGATCGCCGCGTCGCTGTTGGAAAAGCGTATCAACGAGGAAATGAACGGCACCATGTGCCTGGAGGTCTATCCGAACTCCACCCTCTACAACGACAACAAGGTGCTGGAGGCGATGCTGCAGGGTGACGTGCAGCTGGCGGCACCGTCGCTGTCCAAGTTCGAGAAGTTCACCAAGCAGTTCCGCCTGTTCGACCTGCCGTTCATGTTCAAGAACATCGAGGCGGTGGATGCGTTCCAGGCCTCCGAGACCGGTCAGGAGATGCTGGATTCGATGCAGCGCCGCGGCCTGCAGGGTCTGGCCTACTGGCACAACGGCATGAAGCAGATGTCGGCGAACAAGCCGCTGCTGGCGCCGGAAGACGCCAACGGGCTGAAGTTCCGCGTGCAGTCCTCGGACGTGCTGGTCGCGCAGATGGAAGCGATCGGCGGCAGCCCGCAGAAGATGGCCTTCTCGGAAGTTTACGGTGCCCTGCAGCAGGGTGTTGTGGACGGCCAGGAGAACACCTGGTCGAACATCTACGGCAAGAAGTTCTTTGAAGTGCAGGACGGTGTGACCGAGACCAACCACGGCGTGCTGGACTACCTGGTGGTGACCTCCGTTGACTGGCTGGACAGCCTGGAGCCGGAGGTGCGCGAGCAGTTCCTGACCATCCTGAACGAGGTGACCGCGGTGCGGAACGCGGAATCCACCAAGGTCAACAACGAGGCCAAGCAGGCGATCATCGATGCCGGCGGCGTGGTGCGTGAGCTGACGCCCGAGCAGCGCGCGGTCTGGGTCGAGGCGATGAAGCCGGTTTGGGAGAAATTCGCAGGCGATGTCGGCCAGGATAAGATCGACGCCGCCCAAGCGATCAACGCAGGCTTCTAATCCGGCCCGCGGAATTTCAGACAGGCAGGGTGCCCCTTTGCGGGCGCCCTGCACCCGGCGCCGCGGCTTTGACCGGCGGCCCAACCAAGCAATCCAAAAATTTGGGGGACTATCATGTCGGGGGCAAGAACCGGCCCAACCGGGCTACTCAATTCACTCGAAGAAACCCTGATCGCGCTGCTGCTGGGGCTGATGACCATCATCACCTTTGCCAATGTGATCGCGCGTTTCGTGTTCAATTCCAACATCCTGTGGGCGCTGGAGCTGACCGTGTTCCTGTTCGCCTGGCTGGTGCTGCTGGGGGCATCCTACGCGGTGAAGGCACATGCGCATCTGGGTGTGGACGCCATCGTCAACATGCTGAACCCGGGCGCACGCCGGGCGGTGGGGCTGTTTGCCGCCGCCTGCTGCATCGTGTTCTCGCTGCTGCTGCTGAAGGGCGCCTATGACTATTGGGCGGTGTTCGCCGACCTGCCGCCGACCTCGGGGCGGTGGTTCCCGACCGGCTTTGACATGAAGGCCCGCAGCCAGAGCTTTTACGAGGTGCAGGACGTGCCGATGGTGAGCTTCCTGCGGTTTCTCGAAGACCTGATCAACTACGGCGATTCCTACGAGAAGCTGCCCAAGGTGGTGCCCTACGTGGTGCTGCCGGTGTCGACCCTGCTGCTGGTGGTCCGGTTCATCCAGGCGGCGTTCCAGATCGCCCGCGGCGAGGCCGACCGGCTGGTGGCCAGCCATGAAGTCGAAGATGAAATTGCAGAAGTGCAGGCGCAGCGCGGGGAGCATGACTGATGGAAGTGGTAATCCTCTTTGCGATGGTGATCGGCCTGTTGCTGATCGGGGTGCCGATTGCGGTATCCCTGGGTCTCAGCTCGACCATCTTTCTGCTGATCTATTCCGACAGCTCGCTGGCGTCGGTCGCCGGGACGCTGTTTGAAGCCTTCGAAGGCCATTTCACCCTGCTGGCGATCCCTTTCTTCATCCTCGCCTCCAGCTTCATGACCACGGGCGGCGTGGCCCGGCGGATCATCCGCTTCTCCATCGCCTGCGTCGGCCACCTGCCGGGCGGTCTGGCGATTGCCGGCGTCTTTGCCTGCATGCTGTTTGCGGCCCTGTCCGGGTCGTCGCCCGCAACCGTGGTGGCGATCGGCTCGATCGTGATCGCGGGCATGCGCCAGGTCGGCTACTCCAAGGAGTTCGCGGCCGGTGTGATCTGTAACGCGGGCACGCTGGGCATCCTGATCCCGCCCTCCATCGTGATGGTGGTCTATGCCGCGGCGGTCGAGGTCTCGGTCGGGCGGATGTTCCTGGCAGGTGTGATTCCGGGCCTGATGGCCGGCCTGTTCCTGATGGTGACCATCTACGTGATGGCCAAGGTGAAGAACCTGCCCAAGGGCGAGTGGAAGGGCTGGGGCGAGATCATCGCGTCGGGCCGGGAGGCCGGTTGGGGCCTGTTCCTGATCGTGATCATCCTCGGCGGCATCTACGGCGGCATCTTCACGCCCACCGAGGCGGCGGCTGTTGCGGCGGTCTATGCCTTCTTCATCGCGAGCTTTGTCTACAAGGACATGGGGCCGCTCTCCAATGGCGAGGGCGAGGCCAAGACATCGCTGCTGAAGAAGCCGCATGCGCTGCTGACCGCGTTCCTGCACAGCGACACCAAACACACGCTGTTCGAGGCGGGCAAGCTGACCGTGACGCTGTTGTTCGTGATCGCCAATGCGCTGATCCTGAAGCATGTTCTGACCGACGAGCAGGTGCCGCAGCATATCGCCAATGCCATGCTGTCGGCGGGTTTCGGCCCGGTCATGTTCCTGATCGTCGTGAACGTGATCCTGCTGATCGGCGGCCAGTTCATGGAGCCGTCGGGCCTGTTGGTGATCGTGGCGCCGCTGGTGTTCCCGATTGCCATCGAGCTGGGCATCGATCCGATCCACCTGGGCATCATCATGGTGGTGAACATGGAGATCGGCATGATCACTCCGCCGGTCGGTCTGAACCTCTTCGTGACCTCGGGCGTTGCGGGCATGCCGATGATGTCCGTGGTGCGGGCGGCCCTGCCGTTCCTGGCGGTGCTGTTCGTCTTCCTGATCCTGATCACCTACGTGCCCTGGCTGTCGACGGTGCTGCCGAACGCGGTGATGGGGCCGGAGATCATAACCAACTAGGTGCACATGTTCGTGCCAAAAGAAAACGCCCCGGGAAACCGGGGCGTTTTTTCATGCCTGCACAGGTTTGCACTTCTGCGTGTGGGTCAGGCGTTTTCCAGGGTTTCGATGATCGGAGAAAAATCCGCGGCCTTCAGGCTGGCGCCGCCGACCAGCGCGCCGTCGACATTGGCGACGGCAAAGATCTCGCCCGCGTTGCCGGGTTTGACCGAACCGCCGTAGAGCAGGCGGATGCCATCGGCGATCTCGGCACCGAAACGGTGCACCAGCTCGGTGCGCAGGAAGTTGTGGACCTCGCCGATCTGCTCCAGCGTCGGCACCTTGCCGGTGCCGATGGCCCAGACCGGTTCATAGGCAATCACCGTATTGGCGGCAGTGGCGCTGTCCGGCACCGACGCGGCGAGTTGGTCGCCAACGATCTTCAGTGTTTCACCCGCCTCGCGCTGCTCCAGCGTCTCGCCGAGGCAGATCACGGCGATCAGGTCTTCGGCAAAGGCGGCCTCGGCCTTGGCGCGGACCTGGGCATCGCTTTCGCTGTGGTCCGCGCGGCGTTCGGAGTGGCCCAGGATCACGGCGCTGGCGCCCGCATCCTTGAGCATGGCGGCGGACAGGTCGCCGGTATGGGCGCCCGCGGCCTCGGCGTGGCAGTCCTGGGCGCCAATGGCGATGGCACCGCCCTGAACCGCCTCTGCCGCCCGCGACAAGAGCGTGGCCGGGGGGCAGATCAGGATGTCGACCGCCGGATCCGCGTGACGCTCGCCGAGGTCCGCCAGTTCTGCCAGGCTTGCGCCGGTGCCGTTCATCTTCCAGTTGCCTGCTGCCAGTTTGCGCCGCATGGGGAAAGCCTCCGCTGATCTGTTTGGAGGAGACAGGTAACACCGGCGGGCGCGCGGCGCAATTCGCTTGCGCGCCTGCGGCGGCACGCAAAAAGGGCGGGGAAGACCCCGCCCGCCCGTGTCCGGCCCTGGCATGCCGCGTCAGCTGCCGGGCTGTTCCTTGAAGCTGATGGATTCACCGCAGCCGCAGGCCTCGGCCACGTTGGGGTTGTTGAACTTGAAGCCGCTTTCCAGCAGCGTCACCTCGTAGTCGATCTCGGTGCCGAACAGGAACATCTGCGCCATCGGTGCGATCAGGATACGGGCGCCGTCCTGTTCCACCACCTCGTCGTTGGGGGCGGCTTCGTCGACGTATTCCATGGTGTATTCCATACCCGCACAGCCGCCCTTCTTGACGCCGATGCGCAGGCCGGCATGGCCGTCTTTCTCCATCAGCTTGGCAATCTGGGCCGCTGCCTTGGGGGTCATGGTTACCGCCTGTTTGCCGGGGATGCCGAACATGAGAGATCTCCAAATTTCGCGCGTTACGTCTAACTTAGGCGCGGGGTGGTGCTGGCTCAAGAGGGGGGAGGCGGGGCGGGCCCCGCAGCGGACTGCGGAGCTGGCGGCAGCGCGCAAGGCCACGGGCGGAACCGCGGCCCGGGGCGCAGATTACATGAAGCCCAGTTCCAGCCGGGCCTCGTCGGACATCATTTCCATGCCCCAGGGCGGCTCCCAGGTGAGTTGCACATCGACATCCTTGACGCCGGGGATCGGCGAGACGGCATCGACGACCCAGCCCGGCATTTCGCCCGCAACCGGGCAGCCCGGTGCGGTCAGGGTCATGATGATCTTGACCTCGTTCTCTTCGCTGATGTCGATGGTGTAGATCAGGCCCAGCTCGTAGATATTGACCGGAATTTCCGGGTCATAGACAGAGCGGCAGGCATCGGCCACCGCTTCGTAGAGCGGATGGTCGACGGAGGAGGGCGCGATCAGCGGGGTACCTTCGAGAGGTTCGGACGAGTTGGTCATGCGTGTTCCGGTCTGGTTTTCCGACCGTTTATATAGGAAACACCGGCTCCGGCGTCCAGTGGTGGCGGCGGCGCGGCGGGAACTTCCTGTCTGGCGGGTGACGGGAATTTGATTTCAGGGGGTTGCAGCACTAGATTGTGGCCCCCCTGCTGAACCGGCAGGCAATCGGGCCAGGCGGCGCGGGGGATGCGTGCGGGCAAGAGCCAACGGGGTGCCACGGGGCGGCTCCGGCGAGACGATTGCGCCGCCGCACCGGGAGGTGCCATGACCATGCCAGTTGTCCAATCCAGAGCCCGGCGAGCGCAGCGGCCCGCCTTGGCGGCGCTGGTGATCGTGGCTTCGGGACTGGCCGCGGAGCGCGCAGAGGCCGAACGGATCTGGCAGTTTCAGCTGACACCCATGGTGCAGGCCGGGTCGGTGGAGGGGGTCACCGAACTGGGGCTGCTGGGCCGCGACCTGTCGATTGATCCGGGGGATATGCTGGACCCTTTGCGGGCCGGGGGCGTGCTTGAGTTCGAGGCGCGCCATCGCAGCCGCCTCGGCTTTCGGCTGCGCTACACGGTGCAGGATGCCGATGGGCGCGGCGGGGGCGGCGTGGTGGTCGACTATGACCAGAACATCGGCGAGGCGGTGGTGACCTACCGGCTGGGCCGCATCGGCCCGGGGGCGGCCAGCGACCGCGATCGCCTCGAGGTGTTCGGGGGCGTCCGCCATTGGGACGTGGACGTGCAGGAGGCGGCTCCCGGCAGTTTGCGCCGCAGCGCCGACTGGAGCGATGCGATCGTCGGCCTGCGCTGGCAGCGCCGCCTGAGACCGGGATTGAGCCTGCTGCTGGAGGGCGATATCGGCGGGCTTGGCGGTAGCGATCACAGCTGGTCGGCGACCGGCGGGGTCGTTTTCGACCGCTGGCAGCGGGCGTCGGTCTACGTGATGTATCGCGCTCTTGGTGTCGACTACGAGGAGGGCCAGCGCGGTACGGCGGGCTATTTCCGTCACGATACCGTCAGCCACGGGCTGCTGGCCGGGGTGGGGATCCGGTTCTGACGCCCGGGTGTGCGCGGGGTGAGGGCCAGCTGCCGCCCGGGCAGGCTGCCCCCAGCGTGTCGCCGGGCAGGGCAGCCGGAGCGTTTGTCAGTCGTTGATGTCGTGGTCGAAGGTCTTGACCTGCCCCTTGGGCAGGGCGAACAGGCGCCGCAATATCAGCCAGGCCACCAGCGACAGGGCGGCGAAGACCAGCAGCAGCGGCGACAGGCCGATGCCGCCGCCGCCCAGCAGCAAAAGCGCGGTCACGGCCGCGGCGCCGATGGCAAACCCGAGGAACACGAAACCGGGCACCAGGACCTCGAGAATGGCGAGCACGAGCGCCGCGGCGCCCCAGACCCACCACAATGCCCAGAACTGGTCCGCCATCACTTGCCGCCTTTCAGCAGTTTGAAGGCATCGCCGAAGGCTTCCAGCGCGGCCGCGGGCAGCACGATGGTCTGCTTGCCGTCACCGTTGCCGAGCGCGTTCAGCGCTTCCACCTGTTTCAGCGCCACCTGGTACTGCGCGGCTTCGATGCCGTTGTCGGCGATTGCCTTGGCCACCACCCCGGTGGCATAGGCTTCGGCCTCGGCCTGGATGCGACGCGCCTTGGCGGTCTGCTCTGCGGCATAAAGCTCGGCATCGGCGGCCAGCTCGACGGCGCGTTTCTGGCCCTCGGCCTTGGTAACCTCGGCGCGGCGAGCGCGCTCGGCGTTGAGCTGCTGCAGCATCGCATCGCGGGTGGCCTGGTCGAGGTTCACATCGAGGATCTCGGCGCGGGTGACCTCGATGCCCCAGTCATCCACGGCACTTTCGACGCTGCGCTTGATCTCGGCGATCAGCTGGGCGCGGTTGGACTGCACCTCGTCCAGATCCATCTTGCCGATCTCGGCGCGCACGATGCCGGCCACCGTGGTGGAAATCGCGCCATCGACGTCGCGGATCCGGTAGACGGTCTTTTCCGGCTCGAGGATGCGGTAGAACACCGAGGTGTCGATCTCGACCAGCACGTTGTCCTTGGTGATCGCGTCCTGGGTGGCGTTGGGCAGCTGGCGTTCGAGGATCGACACCTTGTGGCGCACCACGTCCAGGAACGGCACGATGAAATTGATGCCGGGGCCGAGCACCGCGTGCAGGCGGCCGAAGCGTTCGATCACGAATTTCTGCGACTGGGGCACGATGCGGATGCCCTTGAGCACCACGATGACGAGCAGCAGCGCGCCCAGCAGGTAGAGGATGTTGTCAGCCAGCAGGGTGAGGAAAATGTCTTCGACTTGAAAATCGTTCATTCAGATGTCCTTTGGTTGCCGGGCGTTCTCTGCCCGGTGGCGGCAGGCGGAGCGGGGGCTGTCAGGCCCGAAAAGGCTGGCATCGGCTGGCCCCGAGGGGGCGTGCCCGGCAGCGGTGTTCTGCCTCTGCCGGGTACAAGTTATGGCGGTGGCGGCGGGGGACTGGCAAGCCCGGAATTGTCCCCCAACCGCAGGATTTGGCGCGATTGTCAGCCCGCAGACCCGGGCTTGCGCCGCCGCAGGGGGGCCGGTCGTACCCGGTCCTCGATCTCGTCGAGGATCAGCCCGGCGATGTTCTTGCCCGAGGTCTTCTCGATGCCTTCGAGACCGGGGGAGGAGTTCACCTCCAGCACCTTGGGGCCGCTTTCGGAGCGCAAGAGGTCGACGCCCGCGACGTTGAGGCCGAAGGCCCGTGCCGCCCGCACCGCGGTGGCGCGTTCCTCCTTGGAGATGCGCACCGCAACCGCGCTGCCGCCCAGATGCAGGTTGGAGCGGAAATCGCCCTCGGCGCCGGAGCGTTTCATCGCCGCGACCACCTTGTGGCCGACCACGAAGCAGCGGATGTCCTCGCCGGCGGCCTCCTTGACGAATTGCTGCACCAGGAAATTGGCGCGCAGCCCGCGGAAGGCGGTAATGACGCTTTCCGCGGCCTTCTTGGTTTCCGCCAGCACCACGCCTTTGCCTTGCGTGCTTTCCAAGAGCTTGACGATCAGCGGCGCGCCGCCGGCGATGCCGATCAGATTGGTGGTGTCCTTGGGCGAGGCGGCGAAGGCGGTGGCAGGCATGCCGATCTTGTGGCGCGCAAGGATCTGATGCGCGTGCAGCTTGTCGCGGCTGGCGGTGATCCCGGCGGAGCCGTTGACGCAGAAGGTGCCCAGCGTTTCGAACTGTCGCAACAGGGCGGTGCCGTATTGGGTGACCGAGGCGCCGATCCGCGGGATCACCGCGTCAAAGCGCGGCAGCCGCTGGCCGTCATAGTGAATTTCGGGGGCCAGCGTGTTGATCGCCATGTAGCAGCGGGTGGTGTCGATGATCTCCACCGTGTGGCCGCGCTTTTCGCCTTCCTCGATCAGGCGGCGGTTGGAGTAGTTGCTCTCGCGGCTGAGGATGGCGACGCGCAGGGCCCGCGGCGGCGCGGCCTTGCGGATGTCGGCGGAGGCATAGACGGAATAGTCCAGCTGCGGCTGGCAGAAGCGGTCGGACGGATCCACCGTCACGTTGTCCAGCGCCTGGCGTCCCAGCAGCATATGCAGGGCCATGCCGCGGCGGTCGGTCAGGGTCAGTTCGACCGGCCAGCTGCGCCCGGCCACCTCGAGGGCGGTCTCGATGACGAAACGCATCTCGCTTTCCCCATTGGAGGAGGTCACCTCGCGGCGGTCCTTGATGACCGCCGAGCAGGGGATCTCCAGGTCGTACTGGCCGGGAATGGGGTGGACGATGAAACGCACCTTTGGTGCGGCAACCGGGCCGAAGGTTTCGATCTCGGTGGCATGCAGGGACGAGGTCCGGGCGCCTGTATCAACCTTGGCCCGCAGCGCGGGCAACCCGAGGTCGGGCAGGCTGATCCATTCTTCCCAGCCCAGTTTGAGTTGCGGCGCCGGGTCTGCTGTGGACATGCGCGGGGCTCCTTGGCATTAGGGGGAATCACCGGTTTGCCGGTGTGATGGTAACGGCAGGAACACGAGATGGCAGAGCTTTTCAACTTTGAACTGAAGGCAACCGACGGCAAGGCGCGTACCGGTGTTATCAACACGCCACGGGGCGAGATCCGCACCCCGGCGTTCATGCCCGTGGGCACCGCCGCCACCGTCAAGGCGATGTTGCCCGAGAGCGTTCGGGCCACCGGTGCCGATATCCTGCTGGGCAACACCTACCATCTGATGCTGCGCCCCACCGCCGAGCGCATCGACCGGTTGGGCGGTCTGCACAAGTTCATGAACTGGGAGCGCCCGATCCTGACCGACTCGGGCGGCTTCCAGGTGATGTCGCTGGCCGGGCTGCGCAAGCTCACCGAGAAGGGCGTGACCTTCAAATCCCATGTCGATGGCTCCAAGCATGAGTTGACGCCGGAACGGTCGATGGAGATCCAGCGCTTGCTGGGCTCCGACATCGTGATGTGTTTCGACGAATGCCCGGCGCTGCCCGCCGACCGCAAGCGCATCGCCGACAGCATGCGCCTGTCGATGCGCTGGGCCGAGCGCAGCCGCGAGGCGTTTGGCGACCGTCCGGGGCATGCGCTTTTTGGCATCATGCAGGGCGGGCTGGAGCAGGATCTGCGCGAGGAAAGCGCCGAGGCGCTGAAGAAGATCGGGTTCGAGGGCTACGCGGTGGGTGGCCTCGCCGTGGGTGAGGGGCAGGAGGCGATGTTCGAGTGCCTCGACTATGCGCCCGGTTTCCTGCCCGAGGACAAGCCGCGCTACCTGATGGGCGTGGGCAAGCCCGACGATATCGTGGGCGCGGTGGCCCGTGGCATTGACATGATGGACTGCGTGCTGCCGTCGCGCTCGGGGCGGACGGGGCAGGCGTTTACCCGCTACGGCGTGGTCAACATCAAGAATGCCCGCCACCAGGACGACCCGCGGCCGCTGGATGAAAACTGTTCCTGCCCTGCCTGCAGCAGCTATTCCCGCGCCTATCTGCACCATGTGTTCCGCAGCAACGAGATGATCTCGGGCATGCTGCTGACCTGGCACAACCTGCATTACTTCCAGGAGATCATGCAGGGAATGCGGGATGCCATCGCGTCGGGCACGTTCGAGGCTTGGCAAAAGGACTTCCACGAGACCCGCGCCCAGGGCGATATTGAGCGGTTGTGATAATTGTTGCAGACTGACCCGAATTGTTGAGGCTCCGGAGCTTTCCCGGAGCCTGATTTCGTCGGGGAATTTGAATGACGCAGGAAATTTTCCGGGCTGAGGTGATCGATTGGTGGTCGGCTGAGCGCGGGCGCATCGCAGCAGAGCTGGAGGAACGCCTGCCGCTGCTGCTGGTCAAGGCGCGCGCAAAGATCGAACAGATGCCGATGTCCGCCTACGTCTGGCGGGAGGAATATTACCGCACGGAAATTGAGCCGGAGGCGGTTCAGTGGATCGAGGCGGAGTACCGCCGCTTTTCTGCCGGGATCGACAGTTCTTTTTCCGCGGTGGTCGAAACCGGGGATGACCGGCACAGCTGGTCGGGCAGCGACTATGCAGCGGTAGGCGCGGCGGCGGCGTTTTCGGTGGCGCCGCTGGCGGCGCTGCCTTTCGTAGGCGGCGTGATCGCCACAGGTGGCTTTCTGTTTCCGGCGGCCTCGATTGCAGCGGTGCCTGCAGCGATTGTGGGCGCGGGCGCGGTGGCGCTGGGCTATGGTCCGAGCATGCGCAGCTGGGCTGCGGGCAAGCTGCAGGAGGGCTTTCTTCAGAACGTCGAAGACGACCTTCGGCTGCGGGTGCTTGGCGATGCAGAGCAGCCGGATCTGCCTTCGCTCAAAGGGACGTTGTTCTCTGAATTGGATGGCTTGCTGGCCAAACGGCTGGAGGAGCTGGGCTGATGCCTGTTGCTATTCCCTTTGCCATACCCGCTGAGCACATGCTGAATTTTGCTACTGGCGGAGTGCAGCGGTATGGCGCGATCCTGAAGGATACGGCCACGGGCAAGATTGTCGGCCATGTGCAGGAGACAGGGCTGCTGGGCGATCTGCTGCAGACCGGGCTGTCGTTTGACCCGACCGGCGCCACCGGACTTATCGGTGTCGTGCAGAACGCGCAGATCAGCAGCAAGCTGACGGCGCTGCAGCAGGCGGTGGGGACACTGCAATCGCTGCAGCTGGTCAATATTGCCTCTTCGGTGGCAGGGATTGGCGTGACCGCTGCCAGCACCGCAATGATCCTGCACCGCCTGGACGGCATCGGCGGCCAGATCAACAGAGTTGAGGCCAAGATGGACGGTTTCCCCGACCGCTTGCGCGAACTGGGGCTGCGCGACGTGCTGACGGGTATTCGCACAACGCTGGAGCGGCTGGACAACGCTGCCAACCGGCTCGACCCGGAGCCGGTGGTGCGCAATGCCGAGGAAAAGCTGCACTACGGTTTTGATAAGCTGCTCGACGGGGTTCAAGCTGTGCTGGCGATGCCTAAGGTCGATACGGGCTTGCTGCGCAGCCTGCTTGCCGGTGTGTCGCTGTGCGGTGCCGCGCAGATCAAGGCTCTGTTTTGGCTGAATGAGTTGGCCGAGGCCGAGCAGCAGGCAAAGCGTCAGTTCCGGAAGATCGAAGCCCTCTCGCTGCGGTTTCCGCAAGATGTGCTGGCGCACAAGCTGATGTCCGCGGATCCTGGGGATGCATTCGCAACCGCGGCGGCGCTGTCTGATGACATGGCAGAGATCCGAGCTCGGGTTGCAGCTCTGCCCGCGCTGTCAAACCGGGTCGCCGGATTGGGCGTGCATGGACGCGATTATCTGGAGCGGCTGTCGCAGGAAGAGGAGCAGCCGCTTTTGATCCTGCCCGCGCATTGACCGGGGGCGGCAGGGAAGGGACTGGCTCCGTTGCTCCTGCATTCACCGGTTGTGAAGGTCTCAGCTGGTAGCATGGCGCCAAAAGCGGGGAGGATTGCGATGTTCCGGTATCAGGCCTTGGTCGTTGCGGCTGTGCTGGGCGGCAGTTCAGCCGGTCTTGCGCAAACCGCAGAGACCGCACAGACCGTGCAGACGGCGCCGGGGTCGCTGGCGGAGGCGTCCAGCTTCTTCAAGGCACCCGCCCTCGATGGGTGCCGCATACCCCTCGAGGATCTGGTCAAAGGCGGTGCGCAGGCGCTGCGGGGGCAGTGGATCCTGCGCAAGGGGCCGGGAGAGATGGCCGTGCCGGCGGCGGGCCGCATCCACATGGAACCCATGCCGCAGCGCAGTGGCGAGCTGGTGAACCTCACATTCCGCAACGGCCGCCTCGTGGTGGATTCCCCGGTGGCCGGGATAATGCCGATCTCGGTCCGGGATCGCGCCCCTCCGGAGCCGGGCAGCGGCTTGCGCGCAGCCAGCGTCGGACGCGGCGATCTGCCGGAAGGGGCGGAGGTGTTTCTCGACGAGGTGGCGATCGGGCGTTTGCCCTGCGGCCCGGATCAGCTGCTGCAATTGCGGTTGCAAGCGGCGCTGGATACGGCCACCCCCGAGCCCCGGCGCGCCGATTATCGCCTGTTCCTGATCGACGCCACGCGCATCAGCGGCACGTACCGTGAAACCGGCCCGGCAGGTCACATCACCCGTGGCCTGGTGACGCTGGAGCGCCCCTGATGCGCAAGTCGCAGGCGACATGCCCGCTTGACGGTCTCGTTATTGCTTTGCTCACCGTTTCCCCATTTGCGCCCTTGTGATCCGGCGTCGGTGCGGGCAAGGTGAGCCCCAACCTGGCAGCAGGGCAGTTGAAAATCTTCGACAGCCCCACCAGATATAGACATCCAATGAGGAGACGGGCCAAAGCTGCCGATGACCGGGGCCGGACCGTCTTGCCAAACCAAAGGACCGAGTATGCAAGAGCCACTCAATTCCTCCTACCCAGTCCTGCCGCTGCGCGACATCGTGGTGTTCCCCCACATGATCGTGCCGCTGTTCGTGGGCCGGGAAAAATCGGTGCGTGCCCTGGAAGAGGTCATGGCGGATGACAAGCAGATCCTGCTGTCCAGCCAGATCGACCCGGCCGAGGACGATCCCGAAACCGATGGCATCTACACCGCTGGCGTGCTGGCCAATGTGCTGCAGCTGCTGAAACTGCCCGACGGCACCGTCAAGGTGCTGGTCGAAGGCCAGACCCGCGTGAAGATCACCGAATTCCTGGAGAACGACAGCTTCTTCGAGGCCAAGGCCGTCGAGCTGACCGAGATTCCGGGCGACGTGACCACCACCGAGGCGCTGGTGCGCACTGTGGGAGACGAGTTCGAGCGTTACGCCAAGGTGCGCAAGAACATCCCCGAGGAAGCGCTGTCCGCCGTTGGCGAGACCACCGAACCGGCCAAGCTGGCCGACCTGGTGGCGGGCCATCTGGGCATCGAGGTCGACCGCAAGCAGGAACTGCTGGAAACCCTCAGCATCAGCGAACGCCTGGAGAAGGTGTACGGGCTGATGCAGGGCGAAATGTCGGTCCTTCAGGTCGAGAAAAAGATCAAGACCCGCGTCAAGTCGCAGATGGAGAAGACCCAGCGCGAGTACTACCTGAATGAGCAGATGAAGGCCATTCAGAAGGAGCTCGGCGATGGCGAGGATGGCTCTGGCGAGATCCAGGAGCTGGAAGAGAAGATCGCCGCCACCAAGCTCTCCAAGGAAGCGCGCGAGAAGGCCGAGGCAGAGCTGAAGAAGCTCAAGAACATGTCGCCGATGTCGGCGGAAGCCACCGTGGTGCGCAACTACCTCGACTGGATGCTGTCGATCCCGTGGGGCACCAAGTCCCGCGTCAAGAAAGACCTGGCCCGCGCCCAGCAGATCCTGGATGCGGATCACTATGGTCTGGAGAAGGTCAAGGAACGCATCGTCGAATACCTGGCGGTGCAGCAGCGCTCGGCCAAGCTGAAGGGGCCGATCCTGTGCCTTGTCGGCCCTCCGGGCGTGGGTAAGACCTCGCTGGGTAAATCTGTCGCCAAGGCAACGGGGCGCGAGTTCATCCGCATCAGCTTGGGTGGCGTGCGCGACGAGTCCGAGATCCGCGGCCACCGCCGCACCTACATCGGCTCGATGCCCGGCAAGATCATCCAGGCGCTGAAGAAGGCCAAGACCACCAACCCGCTGATCTTGCTCGATGAAATCGACAAGATGGGGCAGGATTTCCGCGGCGACCCGGCCTCGGCGATGCTGGAGGTTCTGGACCCTGAACAGAACAGCACCTTCATGGACCACTATCTGGAGGTCGAATACGACCTCTCGAACGTGATGTTCCTGACCACCTCGAACAGCTACAACATGCCCGGGCCGCTCCTGGACCGGATGGAGATCATCCCGCTGTCCGGCTACACCGAGGACGAAAAGCGCGAGATCGCCAAGCAGCACCTGATCTCCAAGCAGGTGAAGAACCACGGCTTGAAGGCCAAGGAGTTCGAGCTGACCGAGGAGGCGCTGACCGAGATGATCCGCACCTACACCCGCGAGGCGGGCGTGCGGAACCTGGAGCGCGAGATCGCCAAGGTGGCGCGGAAGTCGCTGACCAAGATCGTCAAGAAAGAGGCCGAAAGCGTGACCGTCACGCCCGACAACTTGGACGAATTCCTGGGCGTGAAAAAGTACCGCTATGGCCTCGCCGAAAAGGAAGATCAGGTCGGTGTCGTCACCGGGCTGGCCTATACCTCCGTGGGCGGCGAGCTGCTGTCGATCGAGGCGCTGCGCCTGCCGGGCAAGGGTCGGATGAAGACCACCGGCAAGCTGGGCGACGTGATGAAGGAGTCGATCGAGGCGGCGTCGAGCTACGTGCGTTCGATCAGCCCGCAGATCGGCGTCAAGCCGCCGCGCTTTGACAAGCTGGACATCCACGTCCACGTCCCCGATGGCGCCACTCCCAAGGATGGCCCCAGCGCCGGTCTGGCGATGGTGACCGCCATCGTTTCCGTGCTGACCGGCATTCCGGTGCGCAAAGACATCGCCATGACCGGCGAGGTCACCCTGCGCGGCAATGCCAGCGCCATCGGCGGTCTGAAGGAAAAGCTGCTGGCAGCGTTGCGCGGCGGTATCAAGACGGTGCTGATCCCGCAGGAGAACGAGAAAGACCTGCCGGATATCCCGGACAACGTGAAAGAGGGGCTGGAAATCATCCCTGTCTCCCATGTGTCCGAGGTACTGGAACATGCGCTGGTTTCCAAGCCCGAGCCCATTGAGTGGGACGAAGAGGCCGAGGAAGCCGCTGCTGCCAAGGCGGCGCTGAAGGAACAGGGCGACGGCGCCTCTGCCACCGCCCACTGAGACTGGGTCGCCCGGTGCTCGTCCTGTTGGCGGGCCGGGCGGGGCAGGCTGCGGCCTGCCACCAGATCCTATCCATACAAAAAGAGGGCGGCCCCGTCGTGGGCCGCCCTTTTCAGGTGTTCTCTTCCGTTCTGGCCCTTCTGTGACGGGGCGTCGTTATCCGCGTGTCTGGCGGCGGAGGTGCCGGACCGGTTGCCCGGCCCGGCACGCTGGCGACCCCGACAGGGCAACCAGCCGCGCCTGAAGCCGGGACGAGGGAGGCGCCGCCGGGCCGCAGGCTGTTTGACAGGGTGGGGCGCGGCTGCGTTCAGGCCGCCTCGCGCGCCATGCGGGCCTGCACGGTGGCGATGGCGACTGCGTCCGGGCTGGTATTCTCGACCCGCGCCTGGTTGAGGATGGTGGCCAGGGTGGCGTCCAGCGCGGCCAGTTTCTCGGCCACGAATCCGGCCCGGTCCGAGATTTTCAGGATTTCCGTCGCGACATTGATGATTCCGCCACCGTTGGCGACGAAATCGGGCGCATAGAGGATGCCACGGTCATGCAGCGCGGCACCGTCAGCCGGTGTGGCGAGCTGGTTGTTGGCGCCGCCTGCGACGATGCTCACCTTCAGTTGCGGGATCGTCTGGGCGTTCAGAATGCCGCCGATGGCGCAGGGCGCAAAGATGTCGGCCTGCACGCCGTAGATTTCCTCGAGCCCGACGGGGCGCGCATCGAACTCCGCCACGGCCTTTTCCACCCGGGCGGCGTCGATGTCGGTCACCACCAGTTTGGCGCCTGCCTCTGAGAGGAACTGGCACAGGTACCAGCCGACATGCCCCAGCCCCTGAACCGATACGGTGAGCCCGGTGAGGTCGCGGCTGCCGTGCTTGTGCGCCTGTGTGGTGCAGATGGCGTTGAAGATCCCGCGCGCGGTCACCGGCGAGGGATCGCCGCTGGCAAACTCACCATCCGGCAGACCGGCGACGCAGCTGGTTTCCTCGGCCAGCAGGGCCATGTCGGCCGGGGTCATGCCCATGTCCTCGGCGGTGATGTAGCGGCCGTCCAGCGTGTTGATGGCGCGGGCAAAGGCGCGAAGCAGCTCCGGCGATTTCTGCGCCGTCGGGTCGCCGATGATGACCGCCTTGCCGCCGCCCAGCGGCAGACCGGCTGCGGCGTTCTTGTAGGTCATGCCCTCGCTGAGGCGCTTGACGTCGGTGAGGGCCTCGTCCTCGGAGGCATAGGGGCGCATGCGCAGCCCGCCAGCTGCGGGGCCGAGCAGGGTGGAATGGATGGCGATATATCCCACCAGTCCGATAGAGGCGTCCTCGACGCGGACAATTTCTTCATGGGTGGTGGATGCAACGGCGGTCACGGACATCTGGATAGTTCCTCCTCAGGGTGCCGGAATACTAGTCTGGTCGCAGAGCCGGTTTTCACCAAAAATGGCTGCTCGAACGCGCCGTTTTGGTGGTAGAGTGTCATCTGAAAGAGAATTTTGGAGGAAACCGGCGTGGATTCGATTGATCGTAAGATCGTGGCAGCCTTGCAGCGCAATGGGCGGCTGCGGATCTCGGAGCTGTCGTCCATGGTCGGCCTGTCGCCGACGCCCTGTGCGCGGCGGGTGGCCAACCTGGAGGAAAGCGGTGTCATCAGCGGCTATTCGGCCCGGGTGGACCAGGCCAAGCTGGGGCTGCCGGTGACGATCTTCGTGGCGGTGGAGCTGGAGCGGCAATCGCGGGACGCATTGATGGCCTTTGAAAACGCGGTGCGCCGGTTCGACCAGGTGATGGAATGCTACCTGATGACCGGCACCCGGGATATCCTGCTGCGGGTGGTGGCGGAAGATCTTGCCGACTTTGACCGTTTCCTCGAGGACCGGCTGATGCGGGTGCCGGGGATTCGCAACACGCGATCGAGCTTCACCCTGCGCACGATGATTCAGCGGGACGCGCTGCCCGGTTGCTGAGAGCTGTTGGCGAGAGCCGATAAAATTGGGCGTCGGGTAAAATTTCTTCGCCGGACCCTCTTGCAGAGGCCGCGACCTGCGGGTAATACCCTGCCTCACGGGTGATTAGCTCAGTGGTAGAGCGCTTCGTTCACATCGAAGATGTCAGGAGTTCAAATCTCTTATCACCCACCATCTTTCTGAAAGGCGCTCCCTGAAAAAGGTTGAGCGCCTTTTGCTTTTGCGCCTGTTGTTTCCGGCTTCCTGTTGCCGTCTGCTGCCGTTACCACTGTGAGGGCAAACAAGGAGGCCGCCATGCTCTTTCCCAAGATCTGGCTGTTGCGTCATGGACAGACCCACTGGAATGCCGAGCACCGCATCCAGGGACAGCTGGAATCACCGTTGACCCAGCTGGGAATCGAGCAGGCGCGTCGTCAGGCGCAATTGATGCAGCCCTATCTGACGCCGGATCTGCGCTGCTTCGTCTCTCCGCTGGGGCGCGCGCAGCAGACTGCGGACATTGCGTTGGGCGGTGCCCCGTTTGAAACCGATCCGAGGTTGGCCGAGGCCTATGCGGGCGAGTTGCAGGGTATGACCCTGTCGGAAGTCGAGCGCACCTACCCGGAGATCTATGCCAGCAACCCGCAGAATCTGGACCTGTTCTGTAATGCGCCGGGCGGCGAGGGGTATGAGCGCTTTCACGGTCGCATCCTCGCCTTCATGCAGTCGCTTGAAGGTCCCTCGGTCGTGGTGGCCCATGGGCTTCTGGGGCAGGTCATGCGGGGAATTGCCTGCGGGTTGACGCGGGACCAGATGGCGGCGCTGCCGAACGGGCAGGGGTGCGTGTATGTTCTGGAGAACGGCCGGGAAACGGTCCTGGCCTAGGCCGTCGGTCGCTGCCTTCGCGGGGCAAAAAAATCTTCTTTTCCCTCTTGCGTCCGCCAGCGCCATTGTCTAAATCCCCGGCCAACGGGTCGTTAGCTCAGTTGGTAGAGCGCTTCGTTTACACCGAAGATGTCGGGAGTTCGAGCCTCTCACGACCCACCATTCTCCCTATTTTCGACGACTGAACGCATACGCCTTCACGGGTTTCGTGGAGGCGTTTTTTGTTTTGTTTCAGGGGCTTAGGGGTGGGTTCGGATTTTTTTCCAGGAAAGTTCCGAAAAAGGCAAAACACGGCTTGACGGTGCGCAGGGTGGCGCATATTACAGCCCAACATTCAGCAGCGATGCTGAAGACGCAGCGGGCGGTTGTAGCTCAGTTGGTTAGAGTACCGGCCTGTCACGCCGGGGGTCGCGGGTTCGAGCCCCGTCAACCGCGCCACTGCTGCGCCCCTGTTCCGGGGCTGAAACGGAACCCGCCCCGGAGGGGAACTGGACTGGAAACGGTCCGCCGCAAGGCGAAAATGCGGTTGTAGCTCAGTTGGTTAGAGTACCGGCCTGTCACGCCGGGGGTCGCGGGTTCGAGCCCCGTCAACCGCGCCACTTTCGCCCGTCGCCCTGACGTTTCAGGGTCCGTCCCGGAGGGGAAACCGGCCAGAGATGGCCAGCCGAAAGGCCCATGCGCGGTTGTAGCTCAGTTGGTTAGAGTACCGGCCTGTCACGCCGGGGGTCGCGGGTTCGAGCCCCGTCAACCGCGCCACTTTCTCCACTTCTCCCGGAATTTGCATGTTTTTATGGCACCGTGGCACTTCGCTTTCGGGTGTTTTGCCGCTTGGCTCTTTCGTCTGCTGTGCGCGGCTGCAATGCTGGGGATAGCCCCGTTTGCGCCAGGAGACAGTAGATGAGCCAGCAGATGCAGCCGCCCGAAACCCAGCCCACGCTGCGCGTGATCGCGATGCCCACCGATACCAACCCGGCGGGCGACATCTTTGGTGGCTGGCTGATGAGCCAGATGGACCTTGCGGCGGGAACCATCGCCGCGCGGGTCTCCAAGGGCAGGGCGTCGACGGTCTCGGTCGAGGAGATCCAGTTTCACCGCCCGGTGCTGGTAGGGGACGAGGTGTCGCTGTTTGCGGAAATGCTGAAGATCGGGCGCACCTCGATGCGGATCCGGGTGCGGGCCTGGCGCCGGGCCCGCCATCAGGAGGAGACCCAGCAGGTGACCGAGGCGATTTTCACCTTCGTGGCGCTGGATGAGAACGCCCGCCCGCGCCCGGTGATCCGCGACGCAGGCTGAACACCGGTACGCGGGTGTAAAAAGCCCCGGCCGCAGCCGGGGCTTTGTGGCTATCAAGACGGCACCTGGGGTGCCTCAATCCGGCGCCGTCTACTTGCGCGACAGCGCGTCGAGGACCCGCGCCCAGGAGCGGATGCCCTTGTGGAGTGAGGCCCGTCCAGGAAACGCTCCGGGGGAGCGTTTCAGGGTCGAACGGGCGGAGCCCTTCAGAGCTTCCACCTGCGGCGGCTTACTTGCGCGACAGCGCGTCAAGGACCCGCGCCCAGGAGCGAATGCCCTTGTGGAAGCTCTCCAGGTCGTATTTCTCGTTCGGCGAGTGGATCGCGTCATCTTCGTTGGCAAAGCCGATCAGCATCGCGTCCATGCCGAGGATCGACTTGAAATAGCCTGCCACCGGGATCGAGCCGCCCATGCCCGAGAACACCGCCTCGCGGTTCCATTCGTCGCTCAGCGCGCCGCGGGCGGCTTCGAATTCGGGCCGGGTGGTGTCGATCACATAGGCGGGGGAGCCTTCGAGATCCACGTCCCAGGTGACGGTGCAATCGGCGGGCAGCCGGTCCTCGACGTGTTTGCGGATCTTCTGGCGCAGCGCGTCGGGGTCCATGTCGCCGACCAGGCGGCAGGTGATCTTGCAATGCGCCTGCGCCGGGATCACGGTCTTGGAGCCTGCGCCCTGGTAGCCGCCCCACAGCCCGTTGATCTCCAGCGTCGGGCGCGCCCACTGCTGTTCCAGCACCGAGTATTTCTTTTCCCCGTGCGCTTGGGTGTAGCCTGCGTTGGACAGGTAGTCCTGCTCGTCAAAGCCGCAGCCCTGCCACTGGCGCAGGATGTCCTCGGGCACCTCGTGCACGCCCTCGTAGAAGCCGTCGACCGCCACGGCGCCGGTCTCGGGGTCGTGGAATGAGGCGATGATATGCGAGATCTCGCGCAGCGGGTTCAGGCCCGGGCCGCCGTAATGGCCCGAATGCAGGTCGATGCGCGGGCCGGTCAGGGTGAATTCATCCTTCAGCATGCCGCGCAGCTGCGAGGCAATCGACGGCACCCCGCGCGACACCATCGAGGTGTCGCAGATCAGCGCGATGTCGGCCGACAGTTCTTCCTTGGCGGCCTCGAGGAAGGGGATCAGCGAGGGCGAGCCGCTCTCTTCTTCGCCCTCGAAGAAAAAGGTGATGCGGCAGGGCAGGGAACCGTTCACCGCCTTCCAGGCGCGGCAGGCCTCGACGAAGGTCATCAGCTGGCCCTTGTCGTCCGAGGCCCCGCGGCCGCGGATCACGGTGCCGTTCGGGGTTTCCTCCAGCTGGGGTTCGAACGGCGGTGTGTTCCACAGGTTCAGCGGATCCACCGGCTGCACGTCATAATGACCGTAGAACAACAGATGCGGCGCGTCGCTTTTCTCCTCGCCGACATGGCCCACGACCATCGGATGGCCTGGGGTTTCGCGTTTTTCCGCCTTGATGCCGATGCTGTTGAGGTCGGCCACCAGCCAGTCCGCCGCCTTGTCGCATTCGGCCTTGTAGGCCGGATCGGTGGAAATCGACTGGATGCGCAGCAGGTCCAGCAGCCGGTCGGTTGCTGCGCTCAGATCTGCGTCGATGCGGTCCAATACGTCGTTCAATGCCATTCTCGTGGTCTCCTTCCTGGCCGGACGCACCGGCGCTGGTGTCGTTTTGCCGCGGAGCCTAACAGCGTGCCCCGGCAGGGGCCAGAGGTTGCAAACAACCGCGGGCGCTGCCTTTCCTGGGCTGCTCGCCCGTGCGGCAGGCGGTGCGGGCGTGCGACGCACCGTCACAATCGGGCGCGCAGGCGGCAGGAGTTCTTGCCGACACATGCAATAAGTTCTATTTGACCTGCATCAATGTCGCGCAGCCGGGCCTGGGCGTATGGAGTTGATCGGAAGGGGCAGCTGCGGTAACCACGTCGCCAACGTGAATGTGGCCGCATCGCCAGAAGGCAGTGCCCTGAACACAGCCCCGCGTGTTCCTCTGGAACACCTTTAGCTATGGAGATGCCGGTGGACTATACCGCGAAACTGGACGCAGCGATTGCCAGCCTTCATGACGAGGGCCGCTACCGGACCTTCATCGACATCGAGCGCAAGAAGGGCCATTTCCCACATGCGGTCTGGTCGCGTCCCGACGGCAGCCAGCAGGATATTACCGTCTGGTGCGGCAATGACTACCTGGGCATGGGCCAGCACCCGGTTGTGCTGCAGGCCATGCATGAAGCGATCGATGCGACCGGGGCAGGCTCGGGCGGCACCCGCAACATCTCCGGCACCACCGTCTATCACAAGCAGCTGGAGGCGGAACTGGCGGATCTGCACGGCAAGGAAGCGGCGCTGCTGTTCACCTCTGCCTATATCGCCAATGACGCGACGCTTTCGACCCTGCCCAAGCTTTTCCCGGGCCTCATCATCTATTCCGATGCGCTGAACCATGCCTCGATGATCGAGGGCGTGCGCCGCAATGGTGGCGCCAAGCGCATCTTCCGCCACAACGATGTTGCCCATCTGCGCGAGCTGCTGGAGGCGGACGACCCCAAGGCGCCCAAGCTGATCGCCTTTGAGTCGGTCTACTCGATGGACGGCGATTTCGGCCCGATCGCCGAGATCTGCGACCTTGCGGATGAGTTCGGCGCGCTGACCTATATCGATGAGGTCCATGCGGTCGGCATGTACGGCCCCCGCGGTGGCGGCGTGACAGAGCGGGACCGCCTGGCGCATCGCATCGACATCATCAACGGCACCCTCGCCAAGGCCTATGGCGTCATGGGCGGCTATATCGCGGCCTCCGCCAAGATGTGCGACGCGATCCGCTCCTACGCTCCGGGCTTCATCTTCACCACCTCGCTGGCACCTGCGGTGGCGGCGGGGGCGGCGGCCTCGGTTGCGCATCTGAAGCAGGCGCAGGAGCTGCGCGACAAGCATCAGGAACAGGCCAAGGTGCTGAAATTGCGCCTGAAAGGGCTGGGCCTGCCGATCATCGACCACGGCAGCCACATCGTCCCGGTGATCGTCGGCAACCCGGTGCATACCAAGGTGCTGTCCGATCATCTGCTCGAGGATTACGGCATCTACGTGCAGCCGATCAACTTCCCGACCGTGCCGCGCGGCACCGAGCGGCTGCGCTTCACGCCGTCGCCGGTGCATGGACCGCGCGAAATTGATGCGCTGGTCAACGCGATGGACGCATTGTGGTCGCATTGTGCGCTGAATCGTGCCGAACTTGCCGGTTAACATACTGATCAGTGTAATTTTACGCTGCGTGTGTTACGCTGTTGTCAATCAATACGTGGATTTGAGTCGCAACTGTGATTCTTTCACCACTCGGGGACGATTGCGGCAGGCATTTATGGGACGGCAGGCATGATCGGGCGCTTTACTCAGCGCAAGCATGAAGAGCATGACAAACCGGCGGAACCCAAGGGTTTTGACGATTTCGAGCTGCGATTGGGCGACATGATGCGCGGGGAGCGCGCCACCATGGGCAAATCGCTGCTGGATGTGCAGCGAGAATTGCGCATCAAAGCCTCCTACATTGCCGCCATTGAAAATTCCGATCCTTCCGCCTTTGACACCCCCGGCTTCATCGCCGGTTACGTACGGTCCTACGCGCGATATCTGAACATGGATCCGGAAGAGGCGTTCAACGCCTTCTGCCGGGAAAGCGGCTTCAGCGTTGCCCATGGCATGTCGGCCGAGGCCTCGGGGCGGAGCAAGACCGGCGCTGCGCCGCGGGTGCGCTCCACCGGGCTGGGCGGTGATGCCTTCACCGGCTCTGCAACCCCGTACGTGCCTGCGCCCAGCAGCCTGCTGAGCCAGATCGAGCCGCGCGCCATCGGATCGCTGATGGTGCTGGTCGCCCTGATCGGCGGCATCGGCTACGGCGGCTGGTCGGTGCTGAAAGAGGTGCAGCAGGTGCAGTTCGCCCCGGTCGATCAGACACCGGCGGTTCTGGCGGATCTCGACCCGCTGAACAGCGCCGTTCTGCTTGGCGAGGAGGGCGCGCAGGATCCGGCGGCCGAAGCGCTGGATCGCCTCTATCGACCGCAGGCGCTGGACGTGCCGGTCCTTGTTGCGCGCGATGCGCCGATCGCGACCCTGGACCCTTCCAGCCTTGGAAATTTCGCGGCACCCGAACCGCCCAGCCTTGCACTTGCCGAGGCGAGCCTGCCGCATGATGCGACAGTCGCCGGGCCGCATCAGCCAGTGCCGCAGGTGGTTGCAGAGGTCAAACCGGGCGTCGAAATGGTGGCCGTGCGGCCGTCCTGGGTGCAGGTTACCGCCGCGGATGGCAGCGTGATCTTCGAAACCATCATGGATGCAGGACAGCGCTTCCAGGTGCCTCTGACCGAGGATGCGCCCAAGCTGCGCACCGGCGAGAGCAGCGCCATCTACTTTGCCGTCAACGGGGAGCATTTCGGCCCTGTCGGCAAGCGCGGCCAGGTCTCCAAGAACATCGAACTGTCGATGGATGCGATCACCAGCCGCTTCGAACTGGCTGATCTGGCGGATGACCGGAACCAGGCGCTTGCGACCTTGGTGGCGCAGTTGCAGGCGCAGCCCGAAACCCAGCCGGGCGAGTAACGATTTCATGAAACCTGCGGGCTTTTGGCGGCTGCCATTGCAGCTCCGCCCGCCTGCGCGTATCTAGACGCCAACAGGATCCAGCCGGGACACGCCACTCATGTCGATGAACCATATCCGCCCCTGGCGCCACATCGAGCGCCGCAAAAGCCGCCAGATCCACGTCGGCAACGTCGCCATCGGCGGCGACGCCCCGATTGCGGTGCAGACGATGACCAACACGCTGACCACCGATGTGGCGGCGACGGTGGGGCAGGTGCAGGCGGCGGCTGAGGCCGGCGCCGACCTGGTGCGCGTCTCGGTGCCGGACGAGGCGTCGTCGCGGGCGCTGAAGGAGATCGTGCGCGAAAGCCCGGTGCCGATCGTCGCCGACATCCATTTCCACTACAAGCGCGGCATCGAGGCCGCCGAGGCGGGGGCTGCCTGCCTGCGCATCAACCCCGGTAACATCGGCGATGAAAAGCGCGTGGCCGAGGTGATCAAGGCCGCCCGCGACCACAACTGCTCGATCCGCATCGGCGTGAACGCGGGCAGCCTCGAAAAGCACCTGCTGGAAAAATACGGCGAGCCCTGCCCGGAAGCGATGGTTGAATCCGGCCTGGATCACATCCGCATCCTGCAGGACCACGACTTCCACGAGTTCAAGATCTCGGTGAAGGCGTCGGATGTTTTCATGTCCGCTGCCGCCTACCAGCAGCTGGCGGAGGCCACAGATGCGCCGATCCACCTCGGTATCACCGAGGCAGGGGGCTTTGTCTCCGGCACCATCAAATCCGCCATCGGCCTTGGCCAATTGCTGTGGATGGGCATCGGCGACACCCTGCGCGTCAGCCTGTCGGCGGATCCGGTCGAAGAGGTCAAGGTCGGCTTCGAGATCCTCAAATCCCTCGGCCTGCGCCATCGCGGCGTCAACATCATCTCCTGTCCCAGCTGTGCGCGGCAGGGGTTTGACGTGATCAAGACGGTGGAAAAGCTGGAGCGGCGGCTGGAGCATGTGAAGACCCCGATGAGCCTCAGCATCATCGGCTGCGTGGTCAATGGCCCCGGCGAGGCGCTGATGACCGATGTCGGCTTCACCGGCGGCGGTGCAGGCTCCGGCATGGTCTATCTGGCGGGCAAGGCCAGCCACAAGATGTCCAACGACCAGATGGTCGATCACATCGTTGAAGAGGTCGAGAAAAAGGCCGCCGAGATCGAGGCGGCCCAGGCCAAAACAACGCAGGACGCGGCAGAATAACGGCGTCTGCGGGCGCGCCGGTCGTTTTCATCTTTCTGCAAATACTCTGGGGTCCGGGGCAAAGCCCCGGTCCCGTGCTGTCGGATCAGCTCTGCTGTTCGCGGATTTCGGCCACCATGATCTCCATCTGCTCCGCGGGCAGAAAGCCGCGCAACATTTCGGTGCCGAGCACAAAGGTCGGCGTGCCGGAGATCGCCAAGTTCTGCGCCAGGGCGCGGGTCTGGCGCAACTGGGCGGTCACCTCGTCGCTGTCCATCCGCGCCAGGATCGCATCTGCGTCCAGCGATAGCCCTTCGGCGAGACGGCGCAGTGCCACCTCGTTCGGCTCGCCGGTGAAGGCGATCAGCGCGTCATGAACCTGCTTGTAGGCGTCGTCGCCGGCCTCCAGCTTGGTCGCCACAGCGAAGCGTGACGCCATCACCGAGGCCTCGCCGAGAATCGGGAACTCCTTGATGATCAGGCGGATGTTGCCATCGTTTTCCAGCAGCTCGGCGACCTCGGGTGCGGCCCGGCGGCAGTAGCCGCAACGGTAGTCCATGAACTCGACCAGCGTGATGTCGCCATCGGGGTTGCCGCCGACCCAGGAGTAGCCGTCGTTGATCAGCTCTTCCATATTCTCGGCCACGAGGGCGTCATCGCGTGCGGCTTCGGCTTCCTGCTGGCGCTGTTCCAGCAGGTCCACCGCCTCGAGGATCAGCTCGGGGTTCTCCAGCAGGTAGGCGCGCACTTCGGCGCCAAAGGCTTCGCGTTCGGCATCGCTCATCGCCGTCAGGTCAAAGGCCTGCGCGGGGGCGCCCAGCAGGCTCAGGGCGGTGGCAGCCATGGCGGCGGCACGGGTCAGGGGTTTCATTTCCGTTTCTTCCTTTTTTGATCTTGTTCGTAGGCCACCAGCACATCCTGCGCCCGCCGGGCCGCGGGCGAGCCTGCGGGCAGCTGCGCCATCGCGCGTTTGGCGTGGATACCGGCGTCCTCCAGCCGCCCTTGCAGGGCATAGCGTTCGGCGGTGACGAGGGCTGCCATGCCGCGCTGGCCGGTCTTGGCATAGGCGAGAGACATGTCGCGCAGCATTACCTGGTTGCGAAAATCCTGGTGGCGGGCTTTTTCCAGCACTGCCAGCGCCGCCTTGGGCTGGCCCGCAGCGAGCAGCGCGCGCCCCTGTCCGGCCAGGATCAGCGGCTCTCGCGGCGCGGCCATAGGCCGACAGGGCGGCGGACCACTGGCGGTTTTCCATCAGGATCTGGCCCTTCAGCTCGTGATAGAAGGCATCACCGGGGCGCTGTGCAAGTGCTCCGTTGATCGCCTTCAGCGCTTTGGACATGTCATTGCGCCGGTGGTGGGCGGCGGCCTCGCGCATCAGGCGCACGTCCTTGTAGGGTTCGCTGCGCGCGCGGCGCAAAGTCCATTTCGGGGAGCGGGTGAAGGCGGAGAGCTTGCCCTGCAGACGGGCAAACCAGTATTGCGCCTCGGCGTTGGTCTGCCCCTTGTCGCCATGCGCGGCGACATAGGCCCGTGCCGCCCGCAACCGGTCGCGGCTGAGCGGGTGCGACCGCATGTAAGGATCCTGGTTGGCCGCGCTCAACACTTCTTGTCCGGCAAAGACCTGATGCAGATCCACCAGACCCTGGGGGCTGATACCGGCGCGGTTCAGATAGTCGGCGGCGGCGCGGTCGGCGGAGCTTTCCTCGGCCCGGGTGTGGGCCAGGAAGCCGCGCAGTGCCGTGCTCTGGCTGCCGACGGCGATGCCGCCGGCCGCCTCTCCGGCACCGGCGGCCGCGGCCAGCACTGCCAGCGCCATGCCCAGCCCGGCGGCGTTGTTGGCCGAGCGCAGGTTCTGCATCCGGCGGGCGATGTGGCCATTGGTGATATGGGCGGCTTCATGCGCGATTACGGCCTGCAGCATTTCCGGCGTGGTCGCTTTCAGGACCAGGCCGTAGTGAATGAAGATGGTGCGCGAATCCACCACGAAGGCATTGAAGGACGAATCGTTCACCAGCAGGATCCGAACCCGTTTGGCGTTCAGCCCGGCGGCGTTCAGCACCGGTGCCGCCAGCCGGGTCAGACCGTGTTCGATGTCCGGATCGCGCAGCAGGGAAATCGACGCCGCTTGCACCGCCGTGGCGAAATGCACCAGCGCACACAGCACCATGGCCGGGATTGACGCCAGCCGGAAGAAACGGTCAAAACTCATGCGCGCACCATGGGAGATCAGAATGCGAAACTCAAGCCGCTCCGACGTCGATCCTTTTATTGTGATGGATGTAATGGAGGCCGCCCGCAAGGCCGAGGAGGCCGGCCGCCACATCATTCACATGGAGGTCGGTCAACCCGCCACCGGCGCGCCCTCGGGTGCGCTGAAGGCGCTGGGTGCTGCGCTGGAAACCAACGCCCTCGGCTACACCGTGGCACTGGGACTGCCGGAGCTGCGCCGCCGCATCGCGCGGCTTTACGGCGAGTGGTACAACGTTGATCTGAACCCGGAGCGGGTGATCATCACGCCGGGCTCTTCCGGCGCATTTCTGCTGGCCTTTACGGCGCTGTTCGACAGCGGCGACCGGGTCGGCATCGGCGCGCCGGGCTATCCCTCTTACCGGCAGATCCTGAAGGCCCTGGGGCTGACGCCGGTGGACATCCAGACCGCGCCGGAAAACCGGCTGCAGCCGGTGGCAGCGGATCTCAAGGGGCAGGATCTGGCCGGGCTGATGGTGGCTTCGCCCGCCAACCCGACCGGCACCATGCTGGACCACGCCGCGATGCGCGAACTGATCGAAGCCACCCAGGACGCAGGCGCCAGCTTCATCTCGGACGAGATCTATCATGGGCTGGAATACGAGGCCAAAGCCGTCACCGCGCTGGAGATCACCGACGAGACCTATGTGATCAATTCTTTTTCCAAGTTCTTTTCCATGACCGGCTGGCGGGTCGGCTGGATGGTCGTGCCGGAGGATCACGTTCGGGTGGTCGAACGCATCGCCCAGAACATGTTCATCTGCGCACCGCATGCCAGCCAGGTGGCGGCTCTGGCGGCGATGGACTGCGAGGAGGAGCTGCGCGGGAACCTTGCCGTTTACGCAAGGAACCGCGAGTTGATGCTGGAGGGGCTGCCCAAGGCCGGTTTCACCAATATCGCGCCGCCGGACGGGGCGTTCTATGTCTATGCGGATGTCTCGGACCTGACGTCGGACAGCCGCAGCTTTGCCGCGGAAATCCTTGAAAAGG
The DNA here is from genome assembly GCF_041224635.1 of Leisingera sp. XS_AS12. Taxonomy (NCBI): domain Bacteria; kingdom Pseudomonadati; phylum Pseudomonadota; class Alphaproteobacteria; order Rhodobacterales; family Roseobacteraceae; genus Leisingera; species Leisingera sp. XS_AS12. The sequence continues at coordinate 30,542 of NZ_JBGFGM010000063.1, read as the reverse complement.
CTGGCGTTGCCGTCACTCCGGGACTGGATTTCGACCCGGTGCGCGGAGCCACGACGCTGCGGTTCTCCTATGCGCGGTCAACCGCGGATATCGAGGAGGGGCTGGCGCGGCTTAGGGCCTTCATGGCGCAGCGCGGCTAAAGGCGAAAAGGCGGATTTCAAATTCCGGTCGAATTGCCTACCTTGCGCGCAAAACCAAGAAACGGGGGCCGGGGCATGGGCAGGCTGTTTTCCATCATCACGCTGATCTGGCTGCTGACAGGGGCCGCTTGGGCCCAGTCGGCGGGCGGTCAGGGCTTCAGCGGCCTTGCACGTATCGATGCCGAAACCAGCCGGGTGCGCGATGCCGGGCAGGGGGTCGAGGTGTCGCTGGGGCTCAGCCAGGGGGTGCCTTACCGGCTGTTCACTCTGGACGGGCCGCCGCGGCTGGTTCTGGATTTTCAGGAAGTCGACTGGACCGGGCTGACGGTCGCGCGATTGCTGGAGGGCGAGCAGGTCAAGGCGGCCCAGTTCGGCACCTATGTGCCGGGCTGGTCACGGCTGGTTCTGGAGCTGGCGGTCCCGATGCAGGTTGCCGTCGCCGCGATGGAGATTGATCCGGTCACCGCCGCGGCCCGGCTTGAGCTGACATTGGAGCCGACCAGCGCGGAGGCGTTTGCGGCCCGTGCGGGCGCGCCCGACGATCCGCGTTGGGACCTGCCGCAGCCTCAGGTCATGCAGGGGCGTGCGCCACGGGATGAACATGCGCCGATGCTGGTGATGCTGGACCCCGGCCATGGTGGCATCGATCCGGGCGCCGAGGCGGAAGGCGGCATCAGCGAAAAACAGCTGATGCTGCAGTTCGCCCGCGAGCTGGGCGAGGCGCTGCTGCGCTCTGGCCAGTTCACCGTGGCCCTGACACGGGACGACGATTATTTCGTCTCGCTCGAGCGGCGCATCGCCATGGCGCATCAGGCGGGGGCCGACGTCTTCATCTCGTTGCACGCGGATTCGATTTCCGAGGGTCGCGCCCATGGCTCTACCGTCTATACCCTGTCGCGGGAGGCTTCGGATGCGGCTTCGGCCAAGCTGGCGGAACGGCATCTGCGTGGCGATCTGCTCTCCGGCACCGACCTCAGCGAAGCGGATGACGAGGTGACCGGGGTGATGCTGGACCTCGCGCGGCTGGAGACGCAACCGCGCAGTGACGCGCTGGCGGCGGCGCTGATCGACGGGCTGCGGGCGCAGGGACGCCCGATCAACAACCGGCCGCTGCGCAAGGCCGGGTTCTCGGTGCTGAAATCTGCGGATATTCCCTCGGTGCTGGTGGAGATCGGTTTTCTGTCCAGCAAACGGGATCTGAAGAACCTGATCGACCCGGATTGGCGCGCCAAGGCGGTGCGCGGTATCCTGAACGGGCTGATCACGTGGCGGGCCGAAGATGACGCGCGCCGGGCCCTGGTGCGGCAGTAAGACTTGCGCCGATCGGCGTAATCGTGCCGGAATTGACCAGCGGCAAGGCGCGGGGCGGCTTCCGCGGTGAAAACCAGTGGTTTTTTCCCGCCGTTTTACGTGGCGATCCGCGCTTTGAGCTTTTGACCCCGCGCGGCAGCGTGCCTATATAGGCGTCATCTCGCGAGAAAGGCCCAACTCCGTGCTCAGGTTCATACTCTCCTTCTTTGGTTCCATTTTCAGCACCATCACCCTTGGGGTGGCGATGGTGGCGCTGACCATCGGAGCGGTGTTCTGGACCTATGGCCGTGATCTGCCCAGCCATGAATCGCTGGCCCAGTACCAGCCGCCGACGATCAGCCGGATCTATTCCGGCGAGGGCCACCTGATCGACGAATTCGCCAAGGAACGTCGCCTGTATACGCCGTCGTCGGAAATCCCGGACCTGGTGAAGCAGGCATTCATCTCTGCGGAAGACAAGAATTTCTACAGCCACGCCGGCTATGACGCCCGTGGTATTGCGGCCGCGGCAATCGAGGCGATCCAGTCGCGCGGCAAGAACGTGCGCGGCGCCTCGACGATCACCCAGCAGGTGATGAAGAACTTCCTCTTGTCGGGTGATCGCCGGGCCGAGCGCAAGATCAAGGAAATCATCCTCGCCACGCGGCTGGAAGAGACCCTGGACAAGGAACGCATCCTCGAGCTGTACCTGAACGAGATTTTCCTTGGCCAGAACTCCTACGGGGTGACGGCTGCGGCGCAGACCTATTTCAACAAGACCCTTGGCGAGCTGGCTCCGCATGAGGCCGCGACCCTGGCGGCGATGCCCAAGGCGCCGTCGGACTACCATCCGGTGCGTGAAAAGGAGCGGCTGCTGGCGCGGCGCAATTACGTGCTGCGGGAAATGCGCGAGAACGGCTATATCTCGGATGATGTCTACAAGGTGGAAGTGGCGCAGCCCCTGCGCTCGGTGCAGAACGGCGATTTCGAAAGCTTCCGCACCACCTTGCCGCCGCGCGACTATTTCACCGACGAGATTCGCCGCCAGCTGACACAGGATTTCGGCGAGGGTGAATTCTTCACCGGCGGCTTTACCGTGCGCGCCACCATCGACCATGAAATGCAGGCGGAAGCTGCCCTAGCGCTGCGCACCGGATTGCAGAAGTACGACCGCTCGCGCGGCATCTGGCGCGGCACAGGGGTCGAGCTGGAGGAATCCCAGCTGGTGGACGAGGCCTCCTGGCGCGCTGCCCTGGCCGAGGCCGATGTGCCGCGCGACATTGACCTGGGGGGCAAATGGTACCCGGCCGTGGCGCTCGAGGTTGGCGACCAGGCTCTGACCGTTGGTGTCGAGGGGCACGAGGGCACCGGATCCGTGCCGCGTGCGGACATCAAGTGGATGAAGGGCAGCTTCAAGGATAACATCAGCCGCGGTGACGTGGTGCTGGTGCGGGCGGAAAAGAAAGACGGCGAATTCAGCCACTGGTCGCTGCGGCAGGTGCCGGAAGTGCAGGGCGGCTTCGTGGCGATGGACGTCGATTCGGGCCGCGTTCTGGCGATGCAGGGTGGCTTCTCCTACCAGCATTCGGTGTTCAACCGCGCCACTCAGGCGATGCGCCAGCCGGGCTCCAGCTTCAAACCCTTCGTTTATGCCGCGGCGCTGGACAGTGGCTACAGCCCGGCCACCATCGTCGTTGACGCCCCGATCGAGATCAACACGCCGCAGGGTCTGTGGCGGCCCAAGAACTCCTCGAACAAGTTCTACGGGCCCACGCCCTTGCGTACCGGCATCGAGATGAGCCGGAACCTGATGACGATCCGTCTGGCGCAGGAGGTGGGCATGCCGGTTGTGGCGGGCTACGCCGAGCGCTTTGGGGTCTATGACAACATGGGCGCTTTCCTCGCGAACTCGCTCGGTGCCGAGGAAACCACGCTGTACAAGATGGTGGCGGCCTACGCGATGTTCGCGAATGGCGGCGAGCGGGTGCAGCCGACGCTGGTGGACCGGGTGCAGGACCGTTTCGGCCGGACCATCTACCGCCACGACGACCGTGACTGCGTTGATTGCGCCGATCCGGAATTGCCTGCTGGCCAGAAGCCTCGCATCATCGCGGATCGTGAGCAGGTGATGGATCCGATCACCGCCTATCAGCTCACCTCGATGATGAAGGGCGTGGTCGACCGCGGCACCGCATCAAGCGTCATCAACCTGCCGGTGCCCACCGCTGGCAAGACCGGTACCACCAATGACTCCCGCGACGTCTGGTTTGTTGGCTTCACCTCCAACATCGTTGCGGGCTGCTACATGGGCTTTGACCAGCCGCGCCCGATGGGCCGCGGCGCTTATGGCGGCACCATGTGCGGGCCGGTGTTCCAGCAGTTCATGGAAAAGGCCGTCGAGAAATACGGCGGCGGCCCGTTCGAGGTGCCCGAAGGTGGCCATTTCATCAAGATCGACCGCTACACCGGTGCGCGGCTGCCCAATGACGCGTCCGGCCCCTACGTGGTGGCAGAATACTTCCGTGACGGCGAAGAGCCGATCTTTGGCCTGACTTATGACGGCGGCTTTGCCATGGGCTCCAACCTGCCACTGGTGGAGGAGGTTCAGCAGTCCGGTCGCAAGGTGACCACCTCCAGTGGCGGGACGGCTGTGCTTGGGCCCAAGGCAACCTTTGGTACCATCAGCTCCGGCGGCCTGTACTGACCGCTATCGCTGGCTTGCGCCGCTGCTGGCTTGCCCGCGGCGCAAGTGTGGTCTATCACGCAGGCCTGACCTGACATTGCCCAAGATTGCAAGGACACCCCATGCGCGCGGAAACCCAGAACATCGTGGCGGACATCGAGAAATCGCTGGAGCTGCTGGCCCAGCGGCTGAACTGGGAAACCGCCGAATACCGGCTGGAGGAGTTCAACGCGCGGGTCGAGGACCCCAACCTGTGGGACGACCCGGAAGCGGCGCAGAAACTGATGCGCGAGCGCCAGGCGCTGGTTGACGCGATCAACACCTACAAGGGCATCAAGCAGGATCTCTCCGACAACATCGAGCTGATCGAACTGGGCGAGATGGAAGAGGACGAGGACGTGATCAAGGATGCGGAGGCCGCCCTGGCCGCGCTGAAGGTCACGGCCGCCGAGAAGGAACTGGAAGCGCTGCTGGACGGCGAAGCCGACGCCAATGACACCTTCCTTGAAATCAACGCAGGCGCGGGCGGTACCGAAAGCTGCGACTGGGCCTCCATGCTCGCCCGCATGTACGTCCGCTGGGCCGAGAAGAAGGGCTACAAGGTCGAGCTGCAGTCCGAAAGCCCGGGGGAAGAGGCAGGCATCAAATCCGCCGCCTATAAAATCTCGGGCCACAACGCCTATGGCTGGCTGAAGTCCGAGAGCGGCGTGCATCGCCTCGTGCGGATCTCGCCCTATGACTCGGCGGCCAAGCGCCACACCTCGTTCAGCTCGGTCTGGGTCTACCCGGTGGTTGACGACAACATCGAGATCGAGGTGAACCCGGCCGACATTCGCATCGACACATACCGCTCCTCGGGGGCGGGCGGCCAGCACGTGAACACAACCGACTCGGCAGTGCGGATCACCCACATCCCGACCGGCATCGTGGTGACCTCCTCCGAAAAGTCGCAGCACCAGAACCGCGATATCGCCATGAAGGCCCTGAAATCGCGCCTCTATCAGCTCGAACTCGACCGCCGCAACGCCGACATCAATGCCGCGCATGAGGCCAAGGGCGATGCAGGCTGGGGCAACCAGATCCGCTCCTACGTGTTGCAACCCTACCAGATGGTCAAGGATCTGCGCACCAACTACGAAACCTCCGATACCAAGGGGGTGCTGGACGGCGACCTCGACGGTTTCATGGCAGCGACGCTGGCCTTGAATGTCTCTGGCAAGAGCCGCGCCGACGCCCAGTCGGAAGACTGACGACCAGCTTGCATTTTGACGGCCATGGCAGGCCCCGGAGGACACTCCGGGGCTTTTCCACATCTGTCTTCGGCTGTCTTAACATACATCTGCAAAACATTTTTTCCCGCCCAAAGCTGCGCTAGGCTGCCCCTGAGGCCGCGCCGCCTTGGCCATGGGCCGGGCAGAGGCAGGCAAACGGGACAGGGCAGGGGGGCAGGGATGGAGACGCAAAAGCCGTTTGGCGTACCGCAGTTGCGTGCGGCCAGTGTGGGAATGTTGCTGGAGGCGCTGCGCTGTGGCTGGGCAGACTTCAAGGCCCGTCCCGTCTATGGCCTGACCTTTGCAGGTTTCTACGTGCTCGCAGGCTGGGCGATGGCCTGGGTGACGCAGGCGACCGGCACGACTTTCTGGCTGGTGCTGGCCGCCATCGGCTTTCCACTCATCGGTCCTTTCGCGGCGGTTGGCCTTTACGAGGTGTCGCACCGCCTGTCCACGGGCCAGCCGGTGCGACCGTCCGAGATCTTTGGCGTAGTGCTGCAGCAGAGTCGCCGCCAACTCCCCTCAATCTGCGCGATTATCGTGGTGGTCTTTCTATTTTGGTTCTTTATCGGCCACATGATCTTTGCCCTGTTCCTGGGGCATTCCACGATGACCAACATCATGTCCTCGGCCGAGGTTTTCCTGACGCTGAACGGCGTGGTGATGCTGGCCGTGGGCAGCACCGTGGGTGCGCTGTTTGCGCTGCTGCTGTTCATGATCACGGTAATTTCGCTGCCGTTGTTGCTGGACCGGGAAGTGGATTTCGTCACTGCGATGATCACCAGCTTCCAGTATGTGCAAGGCAACCTGATGGTGATGCTGCTGTGGGCGGCCCTGATCGCGGGCCTGACCTTCGTGGCCCTGATGCCGTGGTTCCTGGGGTTGTTGCTGGTGCTGCCGCTGCTGGGACACGCCAGCTGGCACATCTACCGGCAGATCTCCGGCGGCTAGGCTCAGCGGAAGGGCTGGCTCGGCGTCAGCAGCCGCAGGTGGAAGGGGAGCAGGTCCTCTTCGGTGACAAGACCGGCGTTGCGCGCTGTTTTCAGGACCTCGGTGCGGTTGCGGCCCAGGTGTTCGTAAACCATGCGCGTGACCCGTTCGCCGCTGCCTTCGCGCACGGTGCGGGCCACGTAGCCGGACCAGAAATTGTTCTCGAGAGAGGCGACCCGGGCCAGGTAGTTGAACGAATAGGTCATTGCCTTGCGCCGCGCGATGACAAAGGCGACGCCGTCCTCATGGGTGCTGACATAGCCGCGAAATTCGCGTGCCGAGGGGCTGGTGGACAGGCCCTGGCTGCGCATGGCTTCCTTGGCTTCGAACCCCTTGATGTAGGTGACGCCGCCGGAGCGGAACACATAGGTCAGGCCGATCACGAACTTGTTTTCATCGATGAAGCTGCGTCGGCTGAAACGGTAGAACCCGGAGGGAAAGAAGGATTCCGTCAGCTGTTGCACCCCCTGGCCGAGGAACTCCCCGAGAAACGGACCGTTCACCACCCTGTCCCCCGTCGAGATGTGGTCAACAGGGGTGAGCAGGATGCGGGCGTCGACCTCGAAGAAGCGGCAGATCCGGTCCAGAACATCGGGACGGGGAAAGCTTTCGCCGGACAGGTAGCGGTTGAACTGGGTTCGGTTGATGCCCAGCTGTCGCGACAACTCCGAGATCGACGGATATTGGTCCGCCAGCTGGCGCAGGTTGGCGCCGAACATGTTTCTCAACTCAGCGGGGGAGCGATCCTGCGGGGTCATCATGCCTGTCCGGTCTCGACGTTTGGGTCAATTTTTTGCCTCTTGCCCGCATGACGTAGCAAATTCAGGCAGCTATAAGGTGGCGCTGTAATGAATCTGCGCCAATAGTGGCGCGAATTCACGTCAGGATGCTAATTTAGCTGACACAAAATGCAATAGGTTAGCTTTGATTTTGTCATGTAGGTGTCAGCGCAATTGATCCAGTATTATTATACGGGAATGTGAGGATTGGTATGATTGGAGTTGTACTGTGGAGCGAGCAGACCCTGAACAAAGCCGTAATCTGGTGTGACGATCAGGGCGATCTCGCCTTTTATTCCGACAAAACCGGTGCCGGTTTTCAAGACCTTAACCCAGGCGACTGGGTTGAGTTTGAGCTAACCTTGGGTGGCAATTTCCGAATTGCCAAGAATCTGCGCGTATTGATGGAAAAGGGCAGCCCGGACCTGGCAGCGCGCTTGACCGAGGCCCAGGATCACGCGGAGCAGGACTGCACGCAACACGCAGACGGGGCGGCCACAGCGGCCCCTTGTGCTGGTGTTAGCCGCAAAAGCAAGGGAAGCGAAAAAGTTGTGCCCTTCCCTCAGTCTTCTCCGCGACGCTCCAAAAGCACTGCCAAGGCCGCAGTGGTAAAGCTGAAGCGTCGCTGACATCGGCCGGTTTGGCGATGGGCGGATGCTTGCATGAATGCACGTACGCCCCGGCAGGGTTCCGGGGCGCTGGTAAAGTCTAAACCGAGAGTTTGACGCGGGCTGGTGTCACTGGGGCATCAGCGGCAGGGCGACGTGTCGCCCCCGAAGCGGGCGCTCCCGAAAACCTGGCGGTGCCCGGACGGCAGTCGCGATCACTTTGACGCGCCGCGACTGTCAGTTGTGAGCGCGGTCTCAGTTGCCGCGCAGCAGGGCAGCAACGCCGGTGCGGGCGATTTCACTCAGGCCCAGGGGGCGCATCAGATCGGCGAATGCGTCGATCTTGTCCGGCGCGCCGGTGATCTCGAACACGAAGCTATTGAGTGTGCTGTCGACCACATTGGCGCGGAAGATATCCGCCAACCGCAGCGCCTCGACCCGCTTGTCGCCTTCGCCCGCGACTTTCAGAATCGCCAGCTCGCGCTCTACGGCATCGCCTTCGACGGTCAGGTCGTGCACGTCACGCACGGACACGATGCGGCCAAGCTGTGCCTTGATCTGCTCGATCACCTGCGGCGTGCCGGTGGTGACGATGGTGATGCGGGACAGGTGCCCGGTGTGGTCCACCTCGGCGACGGTGAGGCTTTCGATGTTATAACCGCGGCCGGAGAACAGGCCGATCACCCGCGCCAGCACGCCGGGTTCATTTTCCACCAGCACCGCGATGGTGTGACGTTCCTGCGTGTCGGAAAACGTCGGGCGTAGGTTGTAGGCGGAGTGGCGGGTCGAGCCTTTTTTGATGTGTAGGGCAGACATTCTGGGTCTTCCTCTCATATGTGGCTGCCGGGACATCCGAGTGCTCCCGGCAAATCTCTTTGAAGAAACTTGCGGCGCCGCCGCGATTATACCAGCACGGCGCCGCCGGCCTGGATGACACCCTGGGTGTCAGCCTCGCCCAGCAGCATCTCGTTATGCGCCTTGCCCGACGGGATCATCGGGAAGCAGTTCTCATGCTTTTCCACCAGGCAGTCAAAGATCACCGGCCCGTCATATTCGATCATCTCCATGATCGCATCGTCCAGATCCTTGGGGTCCGAGACACAGATACCCTTGGCGCCGAAGGCTTCGGCGAGCTTGACGAAATCGGGCAGCGCTTCCGACCAGCTGTGGCTGTAGCGCTCACCATGCAGCAGCTCCTGCCACTGGCGTACCATGCCGAGGCGCTCGTTGTTCAGGATGAACTGTTTCACCGGCAGGCGGAATTGCACCGCGGTGCCCATTTCCTGCATGTTCATCAGCCACGACGCCTCACCGGCGACGTTGATGACCAGTGCATCCGGGTGTGCCATCTGCACACCGATCGACGCCGGGAAGCCATAGCCCATGGTGCCCAGACCACCGGAGGTCATCCAGCGGTTCGGGTCCTCGAAGCCGAGGAACTGCGCCGCCCACATCTGGTGCTGGCCAACCTCGGTGGTGACATAGCGGTCATGCCCCTTGGTCAGCTCCTCCAGCCGCTGCAATGCGTATTGCGGCTTGATGGTGGTTTCCGAGGGCTTGTAGGTCAGGCATTTCACCGCGCGCCATTCGCTGATCTGCTTCTGCCATTTCTCCAGCGCCTCGCGGTTGACCTTGCGACCGCGCGACTTCCAGACCTTCAGGATGTCTTCGAGCACATGGCCGACGTCACCGACGATCGGAATATCGACCCGGATCACCTTGTTGATGGACGACGGGTCGATGTCGATATGGGCCTTGGTCGAGTTGGGGCTGAAGGCGTCGATCTTGCCGGTGATGCGGTCGTCGAACCGCGCGCCGATGTTGATCATCAGATCGCAGTCATGCATCGCCATGTTGGCTTCATACAGCCCGTGCATCCCCAGCATCCCCAGCCAGTTCGGCCCGGAGGCAGGGTAGGCGCCAAGCCCCATCAGCGTCGAAGTGACGGGAATACCGGTCGCGTCTACCAGTTCGCGCAGCAGCTGGCTGGCGGCGGGGCCGGAGTTGATGACGCCACCGCCCGTGTAGAACACCGGACGTTCCGCGGTTTCCAGGGCTGCGACCAGCTCGGTGATGGCCTCCATGTCGCCCTTCAGCTGCGGCTGGTAATGCGAGGCGGCGGGCTTGGGGCCTGCGTATTCGCCGGTGGCGAACTGCACGTCCTTCGGAATGTCGATCAGCACCGGGCCGGGGCGGCCGGATGTGGCGACATGGAAGGCCTCATGCAGGGTCGGGGCCAGGCTGTCGGTGTCCTTGACCAACCAGTTGTGCTTGGTGCAGGGGCGGGTGATGCCGACGGTGTCGGCCTCCTGAAAGGCGTCGGAGCCAATCATGAAGGTCGGCACCTGGCCAGTCAGAACCACGATCGGGATCGAGTCGAGCAGCGCATCGGTCAGGCCGGTGACGGCATTGGTCGCGCCGGGGCCGGACGTCACCAGGACAACACCGGGTTTGCCAGTGGAGCGCGCATAGCCTTCGGCAGCATGAACCGCGCCCTGTTCGTGGCGCACCAGCACGTGACGAATGTCGTTCTGCAGAAAGATCTCGTCATAAATCGGCAGCACGGCGCCGCCAGGATATCCGAAGACTACGTCCACACCCTGGTCTTTCAGGGCTTGGACAACCATCTTTGCGCCGGTCATTTCACGTGTCATCTGCTTTTTGCTCCAATTGGCGGCATCGTGCGTTTCGCATAAAAAAAGCCCCCGATTTTTGGTCAGGGGCGCATGGGTTCGATTATGGTCAACCGTCACCGGCCCATGCGCGTGGTTCCTACAATTACGACTAGGGTGGTCATTTCGGCCACGGGCTCCATTTTGCGTTGCGGGCGACATTATGGCGGGGGGCAGGGGGCGTCAACCTGCAAACCTGTCAAAAATGCCCTGTATGGGGACATTTTCTTGCGGCTTGGAGCGTTCAGGGGAAATTTCTGCGAAACCGAGGTGGCCTTCTGCCCTGTTTTGCTGCGCACGGGCCGCACGTATCGCCATACGACTGCCGATCGGGGGCTGTCAGGTGAGACGATCTGTAGCGCGGATGCCCGGACATGGCGGAGCCAGAGGCAATTCCGATCCTTTGTCAGCGCCACTCGCCGCTTAACCGGCGGTGACCTGCCGTGGCGGGAAACCGGGCCTTGGCGCTGGACCTGCTTTCTGGCAGCCTGTCGGGCAAAAGCCCCGGTCACACAGGCAAGGTGACGCAGAAGGGGATGATGGATCTTGGCAGCAAGCGGGCATTGGACATGAGCATTTCACGGCGGAGTTTCGGTTTTGGAGTGGCGGCGCTGGGGTTGACCGCCTGCGGCGGCACGGTTCCTACGGGGAGGGGCACCAGCGGAAGCAGCGGCAGCAGCAGCCTGCCAGCGGACCTGCGGCCCACGCCCAATGCAGGCTATGACGCCTGGGTGGCCGCGTTTCGCAGCCGGGCCGAGGCCAAAGGCATCAGCCGTGCCACGCTGCGCGCGGCTTTTCGCGGCGCGGGCTACTTGCCGGGGGTGGTCAAGCGGGACCGCAACCAGACCGAGTTCAAGCGCACCCTGGAGGACTACCTCGCCATCGCGGTCTCTGACGAGCGCCTCGCCAAGGGCAGGGCGGCCTATGCCCGGCATCGAACCACTTTGAAGACGCTGGAGCAGACCTATGGCGTGGATGCGGAAATCATCTGCGCGATCTGGGGGCTGGAAAGCTTCTACGGCGAGCGGCGCGGCAATGTGCCGGTGATCTCGGCGACATCGACGCTGGCCTATGACGGGCGTCGGGGCGCGTTCTTCGAAAAACAGCTGATCGCGGCGCTGAAGATCCTGCAAAACGGGGACATATCGGCCGCGCGCATGACCGGCAGCTGGGCCGGCGCGATGGGGCATACCCAGTTCATTCCGACCTCCTACCAGTCATTTGCGGTCGATTTCACCGGCGACGGGCGGCGCGATATCTGGTCGGACGACCCGACGGATGCATTGGCCTCCACCGCCGCCTACTTGCAACGCAATGGCTGGACCCGCGGGTTGAAATGGGGCGGGGAGGCCGGTGCGCCCGGCACGCCCGCCGGTCGCAAGCTGCAACCGCAGGCGGGCGGGCCGGTGTTCTCCGTGACGTCCAATTTCGACGTCATCAAGCGCTACAACAACTCCGATTCCTACGCGATCGGCGTGGGGCATCTTGCCGACCGCATTGCAGGTGGCGGGCCTTTGCGCGCGTCCTTTCCGCCGGACAGATACGGTCTGACCAAGGAAGACCGGATCCTGTTGCAAAAGCGGCTGACGGCACGCGGTTTCGACACCGGCGGTGCCGACGGGGTGCTGGGGCCGAAAAGTCGCGCTGCCATCAGCGCCTACCAGTCCAGTCGGGGGCTGGCGGTTACCGGGGATCCGTCGCCATCGCTGCTGAACAGCCTCGGCTGATGCAGTCTGGCTGAGGCCTTCGGGACGGTCGGGGCGGGGTGGTCAGAACCCCGCGCCGGTGCCTTGCAGGACCCCGTGTTCCAGCGCGTAGCGGGTCAGCCCGGCGGTAGAGGAGATGCCCAGCTTGCGTTTGATATTCTTGCGGTGGGTTTCGACCGTCCTGACAGAAATGTCGAGTGTCTGCGCCACATCCTTGTTGGACTTGCCCTGGGCCAGTTCCAGCAGGATCGTCTGTTCGCGTCCGGTCAGCGCCTCGCGCGTGTCGCCTGCCTTGGGTTTCAGCGAACCGGCGGCCCCGGTGCAGAGGTAGGTCTGCCCCTGCATCACCGCATCGATGGCCTGCTTGATTTCATCCGTCGGCACATCTTTGAGGATGTAGCCCATGGCACCGTGGCTGAGCGCGGAGGAGATGTATTCGGGGCTGTCGTGCATGGTCAGGATCAGAATGCGCGTGCCCGGGTGTTGTTCCAGTATGATCTCGGTGGCGCTGAGCCCGCCCAGTTTGGGCATGTTGAGATCCATCAGCACCACGTCCGGGGCCAGCTGCCGCATCTGCTCGACCGCCTCGCGGCCATCGGTCAGGGAGCCGACCACCTGAATGTCGTCATAGCTTTCGAGGATCGACTGAATGCCTTCGGCCACCATCGGGTGGTCATCCACGATCAGTACTTTTACCGGTGTCGCCATGTCATCCCCAATTCGCATCCATCGCAGCCCGTGGCTGCCTGCTGCCGATGTCGCCCACCCGACCTAGGTTTCGCGCCTCGCCATCGCCGACTTTCGCACGCGGCGCCGCCCCTGTCGGCGCTCATGGTAACTGCGCCGGGCTGCTGTCTTCTCCCGGTGGCAGAAGGTGGCTGAGGGGCAGCCCGACCTCGATCACCGTGCCACTTTCGGTGCCTCGTGATGACAGAATGCGCAAGGTCCCGTCAAGTTGGTCGATACGTTCCTGCATGTTGCGCAGTCCGATCCCCGGGCCGGAGCGGGCGCTGAGGGGCGGCAGGCCGACGCCGTTGTCGGTGATCCGCATGGTGGCGCCCTTGGTGTGGCCGCGCAGATCTATGGTGACCTTGGTGGCACCTGCGTGGCGCTCGATGTTGGTCAGCGCCTCCTGGGCGATGCGGTAGAGCGCGATCTTGGCGTCCTGGTCCAGCCGGTTGCGGAACACCACGGTCGAGAACTCCGTCTCGATGCCGGTGCGGGCGGCGAAATCGTCGGTCAGCGCCTTCAGGGCCGGACCCAGGCCCAGGTCGTCCAGAACGCCGGGTCGCAGGTCACGGCTGATCCTGCGCACTTCGGTGATCGCGGTCAGCAGGTGTTCCGTGCCCTTCTCCAGCGGCGCCGCGGCCCCTTCGCTGTCGCCCCGCGCGAGGCGGCGGCGGGCATTGTCCAGCGCATAGCGCACCCCGACCAGCAGCTGGCTGATGCCGTCGTGCAGTTCGCGCGCAACGCGGCCGCGCTCGTCCTCCTGGGCGTCGAACACCCGTTGGGTCAGCTCCTTCAGCTTGGCATCCGCCAGCCGGCGTTCGCGAATGTTGAGCAACATGCCGGAGGCAAAGACCAGGACCAGCGACACGAGCGTGATGGCCCCGATGTAGAGGAAGGTACGTTGCACGCGGGCTTCGACCTCGGCTCGTGTCGCCGCAACCGAGGACAGCACATCGTCGATGAACACACCTGTGCCGACGGCCCATTGCCAGTCCTGCAGGCCGACCACATAGGCGATCATCTGCGCCTCTTCTCCGGTCGAGGGCTTTTGCCATGTAAAGCTGTGCCAGCCGGCCCCGTTGCGGGCCAGTTCGATGAAACGGTCCACGACCGGCACACCGGCGCTGTCGGTCAGCCCCGCCCAGTTGCGGTTGATGAACTCGGTCTGGCGCGGGCTGACCAGGTTGGTGCCGTCATAGTCGTAGACAAAGAAGAAGCCGTCCTTGCCGTAGATCATCGCGCTGAGGATCTGGGCCACCTGTTCCTTGGCCTCGGCATCGTCGGGCGCGGCGAGACCATAGATATGGGCAAACCCGTTGCGGGCCTGGGTCACGTAGTTGCGCAACTCCGCCTTCTTCGCCTCGATCAGCTGAACCTCGAGCGCCTGGATCTCGCGCTCGGCCAAGGCACGTGACTGATACCCGACCAGAACCGCGATTGCGGTCCCGGCCACGATCAGTGGCAGCGTCATCAGAAGCGACAGTTTCTGGGCGTAGGTGGGGCGAAACAGCGTATCGAAAAGGCGCATGGGCAAGGGGCAAGCCGGGGCAGTGGATTGGTAAGAATCTTGTACCGAATCATCCCGCCAGCGCCCAGAAGAATCACCGGCCCGCGGCAAAATACACGCACAGGCTGTGGCAGGGAGGGCTGGATCCGGTCGGAAAATCAGCGCTCTGGAGGGGCAAATGCTGAAAATTGCGCCGCTCTACGCAGTACTAGGTATTCATAACCGCGACTGCCTCGCTAGTCTGACCGCACTCGAACCGATCCGCTGGGCAGTCAACTGCCGGGCATCCAAGAATTATGGGAGGAATAATACATGGATCGCCGTTCTTTCTTGAAAACATCTGCACTGGGCGGGACCGCAGCCGCGGCCGGCACGCTGGCTGCACCGGCCTACGCTCAGGGCAAACGCACCCTGACCATGGTCACCACCTGGGGGCGCGGCCTGGCGGGCGTGCATGATTCGGCCCAGTATGTTGCTGATGCCATCACCACCATGTCCGACGGCAACCTGACCGTGGACCTGAAAGCCGCGGGCGAACTCGTCGGTGCCTTCGAGGTGTTTGACGCCGTGACCGCCGGTCAGGCCGACATGTACCACGGTGCGGATTACTACTTTACCGGTCAGCATCCGGGCTATGCCTATTTCACCGCCGTGCCCTTCGGCATGACGCCGCAGGAACTGACCAACTGGTACTACCACGGCGAAGGCATGGCGCTGCACGACGAGCTGGGCCAGATCTTCGGTCTGAAATCCTTCCTCGGCGGCAACACCGGCCCGCAGTCCGGTGGCTGGTTCAACAAGGAAATCAAAGGCCCCGAAGATTTCAACGGCCTGAAGTTCCGTATGCCGGGCCTGGGTGGCAAGGCGCTGGGCAAACTGGGCGCATCCGTTCAGAACATCCCGGGCTCCGAAGTGTATCAGGCGCTGTCCTCCGGCGCGATCGACGGCACCGAGTGGATCGGCCCCTGGGCGGACGAAAAAGCCGGTTTCCAGGAAATCACCAAGGTCTACTACACCGCGGGCTTCCACGAGCCGGGTGCGGGCCTGTCGGTTGCCACCAACCGTGACGTCTTCGAGAGCCTGTCGCCGGCCCACCAGAAGATCATCGAAATGGCAGCTGCCGCTGGTCACCAGTGGAACCTGGCCCAGTTCATGAACAACAACGGTGCGGCGCTGCAGCGTCTGCAGTCCGGTGGCGTGAAGACCCTGGAATTCCCGGAAAGCGTCTGGGATGCCTTCGGCACCGCGACCAAGGAAACCCTGGACGAGTTCATGGGTGACGAGCTGTTCGCCAAGATCCGCAACAGCGTCGAAGCTTCGATGAAAGCGTCCTCGGGCTGGATCACCAAATCCGAAGGCGCCTATCGCGTCCAGCGCGACCGCGTTCTCGGCTAATCCGCCTGACAGGCATCAACCGGATCCCCCGCCACTGCGCGGGGGATCCCTTTACAGTTGCGTGACGCGGGGCTTAGGCCGGCCTTGGGGCCGTGCGCCGGACACGCCGCAACAAAGACCCCCGGGGGAAACATGCAGGAAGAGAGTGGTCTCACCTTCTTCGGCGCCATAGCGGGCGGACTGCTCTGGCTGGTCCAGAACATCGCCGGCGCCTTCTACAACTTCGGCTACGCCGTTACCCATCCGCAGCTCTGGCTCGACTGGTCCGACAAGGCCTCGATCATGCGCTTTGTCTATTACGGCGGGTCGGTCGAATTCTTTTTCGTCGTCTTCACGGCCTTTCTGGTCCTGACCGCCATCGGTCTCTACTTCCGTGGCTTCATGTGGGGCATGGTGCGCGGGCTGGAAGGCATGGCGAACATGATCGGCCGGTTCTTCGCGTGGGCCGGCCTTTTGATGGTTCTGCAACAGATCATCATCGTCTTCATGCAGCGCGTCTTTGCGCGCCCCGACATCAGTTTCGGTTTCGGCATCCCGTTCAGCCAGGACATCAGCTGGTTCGCGGAAGAGCTGAAGCTGTACAATGCGTTGGTGGTCTGCATGTGCGTCACCTACACCTTCGTGCAGGGCGGCCATGTGCGGGTGGACCTGATCTATTCCGGCATCAGCTTCCGCGCCAAGCGGGTGGTCGACATGCTGGGATCGCTGCTGTTCATGATGCCGGCCGCGGTGCTGACATGGATGTACGGCTGGTTCTTCCTGTGGCGTCACCTGATCGTGCCAAAGCCGTCGGCCTCGGACACGCTGGACCGCCTGGTGATGAAATCCCGCGCCCTGCGCTGGAACGTGGAAACCATCGGCTTCAGCCCCAACGGCTTCAACGCCTACTTCCTGTTCAAGATCCTCCTGATCGCCTTTGCAGGTCTCGTGTTCCTGCACGCCATCGCCTTCTTCTACCGCTCGTACCTCGAGTTCGTCGAAGGGGAGGGCAGCGAAAACAAATACCTCGACAAGGATAGCCTTGGAGAGGGTGAAGAAGCCTACGAAGGCACGCACTAAAGGGACGTCGGAAACATGCTATTTGGACTTGATGGCGTCGAAATCGGCCTGCTCATCGTATTTTTCTGCCTCTTCGGGGGCATTCTCTCCGGCTTCCCGGTGGCCTTCGCCATTGGCGGTGCCGGGGTCATCTCTTTCGGGATCATCGCGGCGCTGGACAGCGCGGGGATCCTGATCCACCAGGCAATCGACTCTTCGTCGCAGGCTTACCGTGACCTGGTTGCCTCCGGCGTGCGGCCCGACAAGATCTCGGTGTTCCGCTATCCGGACCTGCCGAGACTGGCCGAGCCGGTCTTTGCACAGGGCTGGGAAGTGGCGCTGGACCGCAACATTTCCTTCATCGTGAACCGGATGAACGAACGCGTTCTGGCCGGGGCCTCGATCGAGACCCTGCTGGCGGTGCTGATGTTCGTTCTGATGGGCATCACCCTGGAGCGCTCCAAGATCGCCAATGACCTTCTGACCACCATGGCGCGGGTCTTCGGACCGCTGCCCGGCGGTCTGGCGGTGTCGATCGTGGTGGTGGGTGCCTTCCTGGCGGCCTCCACCGGGATCGTTGGCGCCACCGTGGTGACGATGGGTCTTCTGGCCCTGCCCACCATGCTGCGCAACAACTACTCGCCCGAGCTGGCGACCGGCGTGATCGCCGCTTCCGGCACGCTGGGGCAGATTATCCCGCCGTCGATCGTGATCGTTCTTCTGGGCACGCTGGCGGGCGACCTCTACTCCACCGCGCAGGAAACCCGCGCGATGGAGGCCGGTTGCTCTGACGCGCTGACCTACCTGGGTGAGCCCGCGGTGGTGTCCGTCGGCACCCTGTTCCAGGCGGCGCTGCTGCCGGGGATCATGCTGGCGCTGCTGTATGCCTCCTATGCCTTTGGCTATGCGCTGCTGAACCCGCACAAGGCGCCCGCCGTGAACTTCGAAGGTGGCACCGGTGAGGTCATCACCCGCAACGAAGGCCTACTGTGGTTCCTGGGCGTGCCCGCGGCGCTGATCGGTGGCGCCGTGCTGCTGTCCAGCTTCAACGTGATCGGCAGCCAGAACACCGTGGTGTCGACCTTCTCGGACGCCGGGCAGACCGCCAGCCTGCGCACCAACGTCGGTGCCGAGTGCAAGGCGGCGATGATCGAGCTGCACGGGCAGGAAGCCTGGGACGCGGCCTTGGCCGAACAGGAAAGCATCGATGCAGCCGGTGGTGTCACTCTGGCCGAGAAGCTGAGCGAAGAGGAAATCGCCGCGGCTGTTGAGGCCAAGATTGCCAATGCCGCGCCGATCGGCACCGGTATTGCCGCGATCATGGTGATCCTCGGGCTGGTGCTCGCCTTTGGTCGCGGGGTCGCGCCGTCGCGTGACGCCAAGCCCCTGATCCTCGGCGCCATCGGCATCCTGCTGATCGCGTTGGTGGATCTGGTCGCCATCGCGCCGACCACCTCGCCCGGCAAGACGGTGCTGCTGATCGCGCTGCCGCTCTTGCTGGCGCTGTACGGCTGCCGTGAAGCCGCCGCGCGCTGTGCCAAGAATGATCTGATCCGCGTGGTGTTCCCGCCGCTGGTGCTGATCGTCGCGGTGCTGGGCTCGATCCTGGGCGGTATCACCAACCCGACGCCGGCTGCGGCGCTGGGGGCAGGCGGTGCCATCATGCTGGCGGCCTACCGCAAGCTGCAGGACGAGGGCAAATCGGGCAAGATCATCATCTGGTCCACCTTTGCGGTGATGATCTGCATCCTGATCGGCATGAACTTTGACCTCCGGGTCAACCAGGGCGGCGTGACCGTCGAGAACTGGATCGCATTCTTCGCGGCTTATGCGGCCTATCTGTACGCCTTGTTCGGCCTGCTGTTCGGCTGCTGGGTTCTGTTCCGCTCCGGCGTGCTGACCCCGGTGGTGCGGGAAACCGCGAAGGTGACCTCGATGGTGTTCACCATCCTGATCGGCTCGCAGCTCCTGAACCTGGTGGTGATCTCCTTTGGCGGCGAACACTACATCCAGCAGTTCCTGAAGAGCTTCGACAACGAGATGACGGTCTTCCTGATCGTGATGCTGGTGTTGTTCTTCCTGGGCTTCGTGCTGGACTTCCTGGAGATCATCTACATCGTGATCCCGATCGTGGGGCCGGTGATCTATGGCGGGTCGTTCGATCCGAAATGGGTGACCATCATGGTGGCGGTGAACCTGCAGACCTCCTTCCTGACGCCGCCCTTCGGCTTTGCGCTGTTCTACCTGCGCGGGGTGGCACCGAAAGAAGTGACCACCGGGCACATCTACCGCGGGATCATTCCCTTCGTGCTGATCCAGGTGGTGGGTATCGCGATCCTCTGGGCCTTCCCGTCGATCGTGACCATCGTGCCGGCGCTGATCCCGAACTGATCCGGGCGCAGGATAGGCAATCCAACAAAAGGGGCCCCGAGCGGGCCCCTTTGCTTTTGTTCCGGGGCAGGGGCGCTGCCCCTCTTGGCCAAGGGCCAATTCACCCCGGAGTATTTGTAGAAAGATGAAAGGCGGCGGCGCGGGAGTCAGTTGAGCTGGATCAGGTCCCAGCGGTTGCCGAATGGGTCGCGCCAGACCGCAACGGTGCCGTAAGGTTCATGCCGCGGTTCTTCCTCGAAGGTCACGCCCTGGGCCAGCATCGCGTCGTGGTCGCGGGCAAAGTCGTCCGTGGCCAGAAACAGGCCGACGCGGCCGCCGAACTGGTTGCCGATGGCCGCCCGCTGCTGCGCCCCCTCGGCGCGGGCGAGGATCAGGCTGGCGGCACCAGACCGGCCATCGGCTCCGGGTGGGAGGATCCGCACCCAACGCTTGCTGCCCTGGTCGATGTCTTCGGCCAGGTGCCAGCCGAGTTGACCGCAATAGAAGGCGATGGCGGCGTCATAGTCCGGCACCAGCAGTGAGACAGCCTGCAGGGATTGCATCAGCGATTGCGGTGAATGGGCTGCTCCGGCAGCTGGATGTTGGCGACCTGCTCGGCGATCGGGTCCGTCGACAACGGATGCCCCTCATCTGCGTATTCGGCAGGGTCGGTCATCTTTTTCCACTGGTTGGCGTGATAGATCTCCAGACCGGAGAATTTTGCCTTGTATCCCATCTTCTGGCTGCCGGGCACCCAATAGCCCAAATAGACATAGGGCAGGCCGGCCTCGCGCGCGATGTTGATGTGGTCGAGGATCATGAAGGTGCCCAGCGAATTCTGCGGTAGGTCCGGGGCGTAGAAGGAATAGACCATGCTTAGGCCATCCTCGAGGACATCCGTCAGCGAGACCGCGGTCAACGTGCTGGAGCCGGGTTCGGCATATTCCACCACCCGACTGCGGACCGGGGTTTCCTCGATCATGGCGGCGTATTCGAACACATCCATGTCAGCCATGCCGCCATCGGCGTGCCGACTGTCGAGATAGCGGCGGAACAGGTCGTATTGATCCTCGGTTGCCCAAGGGGAGGTGGCGCGGCGTTCCAGATGTGCGTTGCGCTTCAGCGTGCGCTTTTGGCTGCGGCTTGGTTTGAAGGCGGCAACGTCGATCCGAGCCGACAGGCAGGCGGAACATTCCGAGCAGGAAGGGCGATACAACACGTTTTGCGAGCGTCGAAACCCTTGCTGGCTCAGGCTGTTGTTCAGCTGCTCGACGCCGTCACCCTGCAGAGCGGTAAAGAGTTTGCGCTCCATCCGGCCCTCAAGATAGGGGCAGGGCTGCGGGGCCGTCACATAAAACTGCGGTGCAATCGGTAAGGTATGGCGCATCGGGTCTCATTCGCGGTTTCGCGTGGCAATCTAAACTGGCGGCCGCTTCGGGTGGCAGGTGCTCCGGATGATGATAGCAACGCCATGGGTATGCGCCAAGCCTGCATCTGAGGCTTGACTTAACAGGTTCTTGATGCGTGGGACTGGCCACGCCCGGTCAGGCGCGGCGGTTCAGCATGACGGTGCCGAGCAGATGGTCGGTCAGGCCCTGACCGCGCGCGGAGGTCAGCATCAGCACGATGGAGATCACCTGAAGCACCGGAATGGCCAGCGACAGCGTGTAGCCTGCGGTGTGCAGCAGCGCCTGCGCGCCGTCCAATCGCTGGCCGCTGGTGTCACGCAACTCGATCCCTGCAAAGCGCATGCCCCAGGTGGCCGAGCCGTTGGCGATGGTGACCACCCTGTAGGCAAAGCCGACCACAAGATACAGCAGCGGCCAGACGAACAGCCCCACGAAGGCGGTTGCCACCACCGCGGCGGCGCTCAGCATCACGATCAGGAGGCTGTCCACGACCCAGGCCACGAGGCGTTTGGCGGGAACGGAGGCGTAGAATTCAGCCTGGTAGTCAGGGTCGGGCAGGGCAGTCATCTTGGTGTCCTTTGGCTCTGCGTGCGTGGAAAACCTATGCAACGGTGCCCCGCCCGACAAGGACGGGACCCGCGCGGGGCGATGGCCCCCGGAAGGCAGGCCCGAAGGCCTGCCCGGTCAGTGCTGCTTGCGGCCGGAGCTGGCGTCGCGGTGGGCCGCATCATCCGCGTCGTCCAGCGGATCGCTCTCGGCCTCTTCGCCGACCGCATTGCGGGCGCGTTCCTCCATGAACTCGTCGAATTCGGCCTTGTCCTTGGCTTCGCGCAGGCGCTGAAGGAAGGCCTCGAAGTCATGTTGCTCCTGTTCCAGCCGTCTCAGGGTATCGGCCTTGTAGGCGTCAAAGGCGCTGTTGCCCGACGGGCGCATGGCGGAAAACCCCTGGCGCGCCCAGGATTTTTCGCCCCAGCTCTTGTTGGCGTAGCGGCAGGATTTGCTGAACATGCGTTTGCTCCAGATCATGTAGAAGAGAAGGGCGAGGCCGACGGGCCAGAAGAACACGAAGCCCAGGACCATGGCGGCGATCCAGGCCCCCTTGCCCTTGCGGTCGAGCCAGGCTTCGCTGCGGGAAAACCAGCCCTGCTCGGGTGCCGGGGTGGCTGTGGCGGTGTAAGTTGTCATCGGTGTCCTCCGGGATGATGTGAATGTAAATTCCTTTCACATCATGTCATATTGGGTGGGGGCCGGGGGCTTTCAAGGCTGTATGTGAATGTTTTTTACATTTTGCCTGGGGCTGACCGTTTCGTGGCTGAAAAAGCTATTTTTGACAGTGAGTTGCCGAAAGACGTTGACGCGAGTGAAGGAAACCTTTCCGGGCGTCCGCGCTGATCCGGCAATTCCCCATTGACGCGTCGGCGTGCTGCGAACACTGTCTGCACATGAGCACCGCCCTGAAAATATCCCGCGTTCCCCGTGCCTTCGACCCTGAACTGGGGGCGGAAACCCGTGCCCTGCTGCCCGCCTTGAATGGCGAGCAGGCCGAGCTGGTGGCGGGGGCCTGTGGCTCCAGCCCCTATCTCAAGGAGCTGACGGTGCGCGAGGCCGACTGGCTGCCGGGCGCGCTGCAGGATCCGCAGGCTGCAGTGGCGCAGGTGTTCGACACCTGCCGCGGGCTGGAGGGGGGCGCGCTGAAGCCGGGCTTGCGCGAAGGCAAGCGGCGGCTGGCGCTGCTCACGGCGTTATGTGACCTCTCCGGTGGGTGGAGCCTGGAGCAAGTCACCGGTGCGCTCACCGATTTCGGCGCCCTGGCCGTGGATGTGGCGATCAAGGCGGAAATCGCCACGCTGATCCGCCGCAAGAAACTGCCGGGACTGTCGGAGGATGACGTTGCGACGGCCGGGGGCCTGACCATTCTGGCGATGGGCAAGATGGGGGCGCATGAGCTGAACTACAGTTCAGACATCGACCTGATCTGCTTGTTCGACGAGACGCGCTATGATCCTGATGATTTCTACGAAGCCCGACAGGCCATGGTGCGCGCGACCAAAAACATGTGCGCCGCGCTGAGCGATCGCACCGGCGATGGCTACGTGTTCCGTACCGATCTGCGACTGCGGCCCGATCCCTCGGTCACCCCTGTCTGCATGGCGATGGAAGCCGCCGAGCGGTATTACGAGAGCCTGGGCCGCACCTGGGAACGCGCGGCCTATATCAAGGCGCGCGCGTGTGCTGGCGATATCGAGGCTGGCGAGCGCTTTCTGAATGCGTTGCGCCCCTTTGTCTGGCGGCGTCACCTCGACTTTGCCGCCATCCAGGACGCCCACGACATCCGCCTGCGCATCCGCGAGAGCAAGGGGACCGGCGGTGCGCTTTCGGTGCCCGGCCATGATATGAAGCTGGGGCGGGGCGGCATCCGCGAGATCGAGTTCTTCACCCAGACCCGCCAATTGATCGCCGGCGGGCGGGACGAAACCTTGCGCTGTCGCGGCACCGTGGACGGGCTTGCGGCGCTGGCGGCCAAGGAGTGGGTGCCACAGGATGTGGCGGACACGCTCAGCGCGCACTACCGCGCGCATCGCGAGGTCGAGCACCGCATCCAGATGGTGCATGATGCCCAGACCCACAAGATGCCCCAGTCGCCTGACGGGATCGCCCGGATTGCCTGCCTGATGGACCGCGAGCCTGAAGCGCTGACCGAGGAAATCCGGGAGCGCCTGCAACAGGTGCATGAGCTGACCGAGGGCTTTTTCTCGCCGGGATCGGCCCCCGGCAGCGCGCGTCCGACGGCCGCAACGGCTGCGCCGGAAATTGGCGCGGAGCTGGACGGGGCCGTGATCGCCCGGTGGCCGACCTACCCTGCGCTGCGCTCCAGCCGCGGCGCGCGGATCTTTGAACGTCTGAAACCGGAGCTTCTGGCCCGTGTCGCCGCCACGGCCCAGCCGAATGAGACGCTGCTGGCACTGGATGGCTTCCTCTCCGGGCTGCCTGCCGGGGTGCAGCTGTTTTCGCTGTTCGATGCCAATCCGCAGCTGCTGGACCTGCTGGTCGACATCGCCGGCACCTCGCGGGAACTGGCCAGTTTCCTGTCGCGCAACTCCTCCGTGTTCGATGCGGTGATCGGCGGCTCCTTCTTTGATGCCTGGCCGGGCGCGGATGTGCTGCAGCGCCAGCTGGAGGACCGGCTGGCGCGGGAGGAGGACTACGAAACCCGGCTGGACATGGCGCGCCGCTGGGCCAAGGAATGGCATTTCCGCATCGGCGTGCATCATCTTCGGGGATTGATTGGCGGTCAGCAGGCCGGGGCGCAATATGCCGAACTGGCCAGCGTGGTGATCGCGGCCCTCACGCCGACGGTGGTCGAGCAGTTCGCCGCCAAGCATGGGCCGCCGCCGGGCCGCGGCGCGGCGGTGCTGGCAATGGGCTCGCTTGGGGCGGGCCAGATCCACGCGCAGTCCGACCTTGATGTGATCGTGATCTACGATCCCTGCGGTGCGGAGATGTCCGAGGGCAAGCGGCCTCTGGCGACCCGGCCGTATTTCGCAAGGCTCACCCAGGCTTTCGTGACGGCGCTCTCCGCGCCGATGGCGCAGGGGCGGCTTTACGAAGTTGACATGCGGCTTCGCCCGTCCGGGACGCAGGGGCCGGTTGCGGTCAGCCTGACGGGGTTCACCAGCTATCAGGAGAACGAGGCCTGGATCTGGGAACACCTCGCCTTGACACGTGCCCGCGTGGTGGCGGGCGACGCCAGCCTCGCCACCGAGATCGAGAGCTTTCGCGAGAGGTTCCTGTCGACGCCGCGCCCGGTGTCGAAGGTTCTGCAGGAGGTGGTGCGTATGCGCGGCCGCTTGTCCGAAGCGAAACCTCCAAAGGGTGTCTGGGATGCCAAGAACGGCGCGGGCCGGATGATGGACATCGAGTTGCTCTCCCAGGCCGGCGCCCTGACCGCCGGTTTGGTGGCGCGGGATGTGCACGCGGGACTGGATGGGGCAGTCACGGCCGGGTGGCTGGACCGGACGGATGCGGATTACCTCGGGGCCAGTTACGATCTGTTCTGGCAGGTTCAGAGCGCGGCGCGGCTGCTTTCCGGCAAACCGATTGACGCGTCCACCATCGGCGAAGGCGGCGCACGTTTTCTGTGTCGCACAACCGGGCATGACCAGCTCGAGACGCTGGAGCAGGCCCTGACGGCGCGCTATAGCGGCTGCGCAGAGCGGATCGATGCCGCCTTGAACATGGAGGGATTGGATGCAGGGCAGGACTGAACAGGATCCCCGCGGGCTGATCTACGAAGCCTACCGGATCGACGGGATCACCGATGAGCAATGCCGCAGCATTTTTCTGGACTGGGCGTTGGGAATGGCGGCGGAACGCGACAGTCGGACCGACATCCAGGCCTTGCTGCAGCAATACGGCGAGGAGCATCCCGAGCATCCGATGACGGCCGTGCTGCGCGCGGGACTTGAGGCTGCTGCGCGTCCGCGCCGCCGTGGCGGCTGGCGCTCGCGCCCGCGAGGGCCGCTGTCCTGAGGCCCGCTTGAGGCCGCCGCAGCCTCTTTCCCTGCGTCGCACATGCCGCTAAGAGGAAGCCATGACAGCCTCCCCTGATGCGCCGCAGCGCCCCCGTGTGAAAATGAAACCCAAATCCAATGCCCGCGCCATCCGGCACGGGTTTCCCTGGGTTTACGCCAATGAACTGGTCACTGACCGCCGCACGCGCAAGCTGGCGCCCGGTACGCTGGCCGTGCTGGAGGATGAGGCGAACACCCCGCTGGGGCTGGTCGCCGTCAATCCCGAGAGCAAGATCATCGCCCGGATGCTGGACCGCGACCCCGGGGCGGAGATCGACCAGGCCTGGTTCGTCGCCCGCCTGCAACGTGCGCTGGAGATGCGCGAACGCCTGTACGACGCGCCCTTCTACCGGCTGGTGCATGCGGAATCCGACGGGCTGCCCGGCGTGGTGATCGACCGCTTCGGCGACGCTTGCGTGGTGCAGCCCAACGCCGCCTGGGCCGAGGCACATCTGGACCAGCTGACCGCCGCATTGGCCGAAGTCACCGGCGCGGACGTGATCCTCAAGAACGCCTCTGGCCGTACCCGCAGCCTCGAGGGGCTGGATGATCTGAACCAGACCCTGCGGGGCCAAGCCCCCTCTGCGCCGGTACCGGTGCAGATGAACGGCGCCACCTATATTGCGGATCTGACCGGCGGCCAGAAGACCGGCCTGTTTTACGATCAGCGCGAAAACCACGCCTTTGCCGCGCGGCTGACCGCACCGGGCGCACGGGTGCTGGATGTGTTCTCGCATGTCGGCGGTTTTGGTCTGGCTATGCTGGCCGGCGGCGCGGCACATGCCACCTGCGTCGATGGCTCCGCCGCGGCGCTGGAGCTGGCCGCCCAAGGCGCTGCCGCCAGCGGCCATGGTGACCGTTTCACCGCCCGGCAGGGCGACGCATTCGAGGTGCTGACCGCCCTTGGCGAAGAGGGCGCGCAGTTCGACGTGGTGATCTGCGACCCGCCGGCATTCGCGCCCTCGAAACCGGCGCTGGAGGCGGGCCTGCGCGCCTATGAACGCGTCGCCAAGCTGGCCGCGCCCTTGGTGGCGCCGGGCGGTTACCTGGGCCTTTGCAGCTGCTCGCACGCGGCGGATCTGTCGAAATTCCGCAACGCTTCGGCCCGCGGCATTGGCCGCGGCGGACGACGCGGTGCGCTGATCCACACCGGCTACGCCGGCCCCGACCATCCGCAGCTGCCGCAGCTGGCCGAAAGCGGCTATCTGAAGGCCGTGTTCTTCCGGCTCGACTAGGCCCATGTGCAAGCTGCTGCTTGACACCTGCGTGCTGTACCCGACGGTGATGCGTGAAATGCTGCTGGGCGCGGCCCGGCTTGGCCATTTCACGCCGCTGTGGTCCACCCGCATCCTGGGCGAGTGGGAGCGTGCGGCGCTGAAACTCGGCCCCGAGGGCGCGGCGCATGCCAAGGCGGAGATCGCCCTGACCCGCGCGGCCTTTCCCAAGGCGGAAATCGCCGCCGCACCGGGGGTGGAGGCGCGCCTGTGGCTGCCGGATACGGCGGACATTCACGTCCTCGCCGCAGCCATCGCAGGCCACGCCGAGGCAATCGTCACCGTCAACAACAAGGACTTCCCCCGCCATACCCTGGCCGAGGAAGGGCTGGAGCGCATCGGCCCCGACCAGCTGCTCTATGATCTGTGGCTGGCGGATCCGACGGGGATGGAGCATTTGGGCGCGCAGGTGCTGGCCGAGGCCAACCGCCTGTCGGGCGACAACTGGGAGATCCGCCCGCTGCTCAAGAAAGCCCGCCTGCCACGGCTGGCCAAGGCGCTGGCCAGCCGCTGATCACATCTCGCGCAGGATCTCGGCGGCAATCTCGAACGAGCGCAGCCGTGCAGCGTGGTCGTGGATCTGCCCGGTCAGGATCACCTCATCCGGCTGATACCGGTCGATGATCCGCGCCAGCTGCGCCTGCACGCTTTCGCGGCTGCCGGTGGCGGAAATCTCCAGCGCGGCGTTGACGCCCTCCAGCAGCTGCGGCTGCAGCACCGCCGCGATGTCATCTACCGGCGCGGGCAGTTTGCCGGGCGTGCCCATCCGCAGCCGCGCAAAGGCTTGCTGCATGGTGGTGCGCAGCCGCACGCCCTCGGCGTCGGTGGCGGCGGCAAAAACGTTGATTGCCATCATCGCGTGGGGATGCTCCAGCGTGGCGGAGGGGCGGAAGCTGCGCCGATAGACCTCCAGCGCCTGTTCCAAC
The DNA here is from genome assembly GCF_041224635.1 of Leisingera sp. XS_AS12. Classification (NCBI taxonomy): domain Bacteria; kingdom Pseudomonadati; phylum Pseudomonadota; class Alphaproteobacteria; order Rhodobacterales; family Roseobacteraceae; genus Leisingera; species Leisingera sp. XS_AS12. The sequence goes on along the minus strand of NZ_JBGFGM010000063.1, from coordinate 3,184 downwards.
GCGGGCGGCGCAAAATGCGAGGCAAACGCATAGGGCAGCCCGAGGGCGGCCGCCAGCTGCGCACCGTACAGGGACGAGCCGAGGATCCACACTGGCACCTCGGTGCCTTCGCCGGGAATGGCCCGCAGCGCCGCGCCCTCGCGGCGCGGGCCAAGGTATCCGATCAGCTCCTGCACGTCCTCGGGGAAGCGGTCGCCGGCGCCCGCATCCAGACCACGCCGCATTGCGCGCATCGCCGCCATATCGGTGCCGGGCGCGCGGCCCAGCCCCAGGTCGATCCGGTTTCCGTGAATTTCCGCAAGCGTGCCAAAGGCTTCGGCCACCATGTAGGGCGCATGGTTGGGCAGCATGATGCCGCCCGCGCCAATTCGCATGGTGCTGGTGGCCTGCGCCACATGGCCGATCATCACCGCCGTCGCGGCACTGGCAATGCCCGGCATGTTGTGATGCTCCGCCAGCCAGTAGCGGTGATAGCCCCAGCGTTCCGCATGGGCGGCCAGGTCGGCGCTGTTGCGCAGCGCGGTGGCAGTGGTCTGCCCTTCGGGCACCGGGGCGAGGTCGAGAACGGAATAGCGCATGGAAACCTTCTTTTGGCTGGAAGGTTTACATGTGCATCATGCGGGCGTTTGCAAGAGGGGCCATTCGAAATTGGCAGAGCGGGAAGGGGGCAGTTCAGCCCCGCGACCACTTGTCTTCCAGCGCCTCCAGCGCGGCGATGCGTTCCTCGGTCTTCGGGTGGCTCATCAGCCAGGCGGGGGCCATGCCGGCGCGGGCCTGGGTCAGTTGCTCGAGCTTGCGGAACAGGCTTTTCTGCGGTTCGGTGCCGATGCCTGCCTTGGTCAGCAGCGCAGCGGCGTATTCATCCGCCTCGTACTCGTCGCCGCGCGACAGCCGGGCCGCCAGCAGGCTGGTCAGCACCCCGGCGATCCACGGCCCGATAAAGGGGATATAGCGCCCCAGCAGCAGCATCAGCGCGGTGCGCAGCGCGTTCTGGCCGGAAAAGTCGATCATCCGCTTGCGCGCATGCCCCAGCGCCACATGGCCCAGCTCATGCGCGATCACGCTCGCCATCTCCTCGGCGCTGACCTCGCCGTTCTGGTACTTGCGGTAAAAGCTGCGGGTGATGAAGATCCGGCCGTCCGGCGCGGCCAATCCGTTCACCGGATCGACCTCGTAGATATGCACCGGGATACGGTCGATCTCCAGCGCCGCGGCCAGCCGGTCGGTCAACCGCTTGAGCTTGGGATCCGCCAGCTCGGTCGAGCGCTGGTCCAGCTCGCGGTGGGTGCGCCAGACGGAAATCCGGTACATCACAAGACCATAGAGAACGGCCAGCAGGATCGGGGTGAGGCGCAGCATGGCTCAGATATGGGGGCTTTGCCGGACAGGCTCAAGCGCAAAACGCGGTAACCGCCGCCGCTGTCGCAAAGGTACCTTCGGCGCTACAGCGCCAGCGCGGGCGATGTGCCGGAGTCTTCCAGCTCCCAGGCCGCAGACCAGCTGCCGCCCTGGCGCTCCAGCGTCAGGTAATTGCGCTCGGCCACGTAGCGCCCCGCCTGGCCGGGGATCTTGCGGATCCGGATCGGATGGCCCTTCAGCGGCGCGTCGCCCAGCCAGGCCAGCAGCCCCAGCACCCGCGCCCAGGCCTTGGGCGGGGCGCGGTGGGCAATGCCCGAGGCCACCAGCTGATGCAGCAGCTTGCCGCCGCCCAGCGGCATCTCGCCCCGCGTGGCCAGGTGGATTTCGCCCGACAGCGCGGTGACCTGCTGGCCCTCCCGCGCCGCCATGTCGCGCACCATCCGCAGCATCCGCCGCCACGAGGCCCGGTGCGCGCGGCTCTGCCACTGGTCGCGCAGGTCGTCCTCGTATTTCTGCATGCGGGGCGTCAGCACCATCAACAGCTCCAGCAGCGATAGCCGCGGCCCCAGCAGGGGCACGCTGGACAGCAGAAGGGTGCGCCCCGGCGCCGGGGTTTCCACCGCCGCCTTCATCATCCGCCAGCCGCCGCGCGCCATCACCCGCCGCCGGCTGCGCTCGCTGCGCAGGTCCGGCGCCAACAGCCGCAGCCCCGGCGCTTCGACGCACCAGCCCAGGTGGCTGCCCTCCGGGTCGGCAAAGCGCGGCGGCAGATCGCCGTCGGTGCAGCCGTGCTGAAACAGCAGCGCCGCCTCGCGCGCGGCGGCAAACAGCGTCTGGCCCACCGGCGAATAGGTGCGCGAGCGCGGCAGCGAGCCCCAGCCGTCGCAGATGTCATGGTCGTCCCACTGCGCCAGCGCGGGCACCCGGGCTGCGATCCAGGCAAACTCCGGCGCGCTGCAGACCGCCAGGTAGCGGCGCAGGAAGCCCTCGCGCAGATGCGTGTGCAGCGCCTTCAGATCCTCGCGGCTGGGTTCGCGCGGCGGGCGGCCGGGCCAGTTCTCGCTCAGAGGGTGGCCATGGGTCACCTCGTCTGCATAGACCTGATCGCCACCGTGCAGCAGCAGCGAGAACGGCCGCGCGGCATGATCGCGCCCCATCCGCGCCCACATCGCGTTGCGCTCCTCGCCGCTGCGCTCCAGGTCGCCGTGCTCCTCGCCGTTGCAGGAGGCATAGGCGATGCGCAGATCCGCCGTCTCCTCGCCCAGCCCGCCGGCAACCTCGAAGGTTGCACCGTCCCACTCATAGCTGGAGGGGCGGTCGGCTGGCAGGCTGAAGCGGGCGCGCAGCACCGCGTGGCTGCTATATTCGGCAATCACCTCCGGTGTGGTCTCCGCGCCCTCGTGGCGCAGCGGCGGCAGCTGCGTGTCCCGGGGGGCTATGAACAGCGCGGCAAGCTGCATCCGCCCCTGCTGGAGGCTGTCGAGGATCAGGATCGGGCCGGTAACGGGGTCTGTGCTGCTCATGACAGGCTCAGACCTAGGCGGGGGCGGCCGGGCATTCAACCGCAGCCGGGGCCGGTCGCGGAATTTTGCAACATTTGCTGTGTCTTGAGCCGGGGGCCGCGCCACTCCCGGCTGGTGTTTGTTGCCGCGTCAGAAGCGCTCCCGCCCGTGCGGGGCAGCATGGGACATGCCGCCCTTGCGGTTGGGCCCGGCGCCGGAGCGAGGCTCCGGCGCGGAGGGGGGGTGGGAGAGGGGAGGCAAAAAAAAGGGACCACAAAAAAAAAAAAGGAGGGGGATGTTTTTTTTTCCCCCCCCCCCCCCAC
>NZ_JBGFGM010000017.1:0-7610 GCF_041224635.1 Leisingera sp. XS_AS12 | reverse complement strand
GAGCAGGTCCCACCTTCCCGGGTTGGCTTCGATCAGCAGCGAGGCCAAGCCGTGGCGGAAATTATGCGGGGTCATCGGCAGGCCGGCAGCACGGGTTTCGCGCTTGAACCAGCCGAGAAAGGTCTCGTAGGGCAGATTGCCCTCCGCAATAATCCCTGGGAATAGGAAATCGCTGCTATCCGCACCCGGATACAGCGGACGGATCGTTTCCATGTACCATTCGATCACTTCAAGCCCGTTCAGGTTGCCGCGTTCGATCGGCGCCCAGATCTCACTGTCGTTCTTTGTGTGCTCCGGCGACAGCGTGATTGTCGCGTGATCGGTCATCCTGCCCGGCAAGTGGAATGTGATATTGTCGCCGCGGATCGCAAGCGCCAGCGCGTTGTCGATGCGGATCGGTGCCCCGCGGGTTTCGAGCGCGCAGACGGCTGACACCGAACCAATGGAACGCACCTCCTCGATTTCCCTCTTGGTCATCGCCCGCCCATCCGCCGTGTAGTTGTCGAGAAGCTCTTGGGCCCGGTTGCGCAGCTGCACGTGCAGGGAAAGGAAGGTCAGGGTCAGTTTCTGCGATCCCAGCAGAGTTTCACAGAAAGTCCGCGCGCCGGGTGACATATGGCTGCCCTGCTTCTTCCCCTGCTTCAAAAACCGGTTGTTTGCGAGCTGCGCCTTAATCGCATCCGGCGGCAGGCCGTTTCGCGCCATCACGACATAGATGGCCTTCAGGTAGTCATGTGCCGTTCGGGCGGTGATCCTGCCGGCCCCATCCATGTCAGACGACCACCTGCGCACGACCTGGACTGCATTTTCAGGAGAAAGAAGTTCCCTCAGCCCGAGGTCCGTCTCCAGACCAGCGCATTCCGACAGGGTGCTGACGAACTTGCGCAGCGCTGTGGTCTTGAAGGACTTGTCATCCTCAGAGGTCCCTTCCTCGTATCTATCCTCGACCGGATCGTATTCTCCACGCGTCGCGTTGAGCACCCAGTCTCTGATTTCGGCGGCGACGTGATCCGGGATACCCGGCAGGATGTTGGCACGCAGAACCGCGGGTTCGGCAAACGGCTCAGGTGGAAGCAGCGGCCGTACCGACGACAGGTACCGGAAATGATTCAGTTGCCGAAGAGCGGATTGCAGGGATTTCCATTCATTTGATCCCAAACGTGTCCGAAGCCCGGACAGCCATTCCTGGGAAATTTGGCTGGGCTCCTTGCCATGCTGCCGGGCAAGATCGGACAGCTTCCGGATAGGAATCAGCACTTGGTGCGGATACATCGCCTCTTCGGGCATGCCGGTGAGCGGCTCCAGAGCACCGATCAGCTCCGCCCAGGCGTCTTGTCGCGCCCGGCGCTCCTGTTCTTCCGCAATCTGGCCGGTAGCGCCCTTAATGGCGGCCTGTACCTTGCGCCGCCAGGCTTTGTAGGCCTTTTCCGTCTTACCAAGACCAGGCCTGTAACCCTTCAGCGGGAAGCGTTTGTGAAACTCTTCGAGATCGGCAGGGATATCACGGAGGGCACGGTGATCATACCGCTCCTCGCATTTCTTCACTGGATTGACGTAGTCGTCCTTATTGTACGCGATGGTCCAGTCCAGCACGTCCTGCATGGTCACCGGCGCGATGGGTGTGAAAAAGCTCATGAAGGCCTCTTTTCTTGTCCGCTGAATGACAAATTGGCCGTTATTCCAAAAACCGAAGCCGAAAATGACAAATAATCCTCCACTTGCCACTTCCGAAATTTCGGGGGCGTTTGTCATTTTGTCCGCTCGGCCTGTCATCTGTCCGTTGTTCGGCCAATTCCGTGCCCAGGTGTCATTTTCGCGGGAGTGTTGCTGATAAAATGGGCAGGGCGGCACCCTGCTGACAGACAAAAGAAAACCTCCTTTCCGGGTGCGGAAAGGAGGTAGGTCCCGGGAGGAGTTTCAGGAAATCCCGGTTCTGGTTCAGCCTGGTTTGGGCGGTACCATGAACAAAGCAGCTGCTGAGGGTGACGGAGACAATGCGGCCTCGGCCTCTCTGCGTGCTTCTTTGGGCGCTCCAGTTCTTTTTGCCTGTCCTGGGATGAACGAAAGGTTCTTCTGTTCCCGGCCGAAGGGCAGCGGTTCCCCCAAGAGCCAGCTTTCGATCTCTGCCGGGAAAAACAAGCGCTTTCGCGGACCAAGCTCGATATACGCCGGAATGGTTTTATCCCGGTGTTCACCATTGCTGCGACGGCGCGTTGTCTTTGCGCTCTCTCCCAACTTTGCGGCCACCTGTTTCAGATTCAGCAACGGGATTTTGAGATCCTCCAGATTTTCTGCAGTCTTGAGATCAAAACCAAGCGCGCGCCAGATCCTGATCCAGGGATAACCCCGGCCCCGCTTCGGGACACCCATTTCGCTCATGACATCCGGCACAGCAGTGCGCTCTACCTGGAAGAACTTGGCGAGGTCCTTGACCGTCGCCAAGTCCGGCTTTTCAATTTTTCGGTCTGAATGTGACATCTGCCCTCCAAGTCTGAAGAGAAGATGGGGTTAGGTTTGAGATCGAAAAATCGAATTTAGAATATGTCGATGGCCTCCGATTGGGACGAAAGGGCGGATACCGGACATTCTCTGCAAGCGCGAACCGATCAAGCGGCAACGTTGAAAGCTGACTTCCGCATTCGCTGAAACCACCGAAGAACCGTTTTTGGCTTCGGTACACCTCTCCTTTGGGAACTTGTCAGCCTCTCAATCAGACAGTAGCGCCCTCGAAACTGGCCAGCGAAATATCGGCAATTTCCAGTGCGGCACGCATCATTCTGGCTAATTCGATCGCCTCGGGCGTGTCGCCATGCAGGCAGATGGAAACGATCCGGGTTGGAATATGCTTGCCGCTTTCGGCGATGATGGCCCCGACCTGCACCATCTTAACTATACGTTCGCTGGCGGTTCCCGGGTCGTGGATGACGGCATCAGGAAGGCTTCGATCGACCAGTGTGGCATCGTCGTTATAGGCGCGGTCGGCGAAGATCTCGCAGGCGGCCTTGCAGCCCAACTCGGCAACCGCTGCCTGCTGGGCGGTGCCTGCCAGAACCATGATTGTGATCTCAGGTGCAACCGAAAGGGCAGCACCATAGCAAGCCCGTGCCATGGCCTGATCTTCGGCAGCCATGTTGGCGAGCGCACCGTGCAGTTTTAAGTGCCTCACCTCACCCCCGGCAGCGCGCGCCATGGCCCTCGCGGCACCAAGTTGATATCGGATTAGGTTGCCGAGACTTTCATGCGACAGCGTCATGCGCCGCCGTCCAAAGCCCTGCAGATCGGCAAAGCCTGGATGGGCGCCGATGCCGACGCCGCGCTGGACAGCGGCTCGCATCGTCCGGTCCATCACGTCCCAGTCTCCTGCGTGGCACCCGCAGGCGATATTGGCCGAAGTCACGATGTCCAGCAGGGTCTCATCATCGCCCATGATGCAAGGGCCAAAGCTCTCGCCCATATCGGCGTTCAGATCAACGGATTTGCTCATGAGACTTCCCTTTCAAGATCGTCCCCCGCGGTCATGCCGCTGATGAGTTGATAGGATAGCAGATCGTGCATGGTTCGAAGGTCCCGGATCAGCGGGCGTAGGCTGCGCCGCAATCCCTTGCGTCGCTCCCTTTCACGCCGCTCGGCCTCGACTGCCTCTTCCAATGTCACGAAGCGAAAGCGCAGGCCGGTGCCGGACTGAGCCTGGGCAACGCGGGGCAGATCGGCAGGCAGGACCGAGCCGATGCGAGGATACCCCCCGTGGTCTGGCATTCGCTAAGAAGCACGAAGGGGGTTCCGTCACCGGTTATCTGGATGTCGCCGGGCACGATGACCTCGGACAAGACACTCAGCCCAGCCTCATTGTGAAAGCCGTCGCCCCCGGGGCAAAAGCCGCACGCCCATGCGATGGCCGCGGGCGTCGCGGTGGAATTCGGTCGCCTCGAAACGGGAGATTTCCGCCGGATCGAAAAATTCGGTCTGAAGGCTGGGCACGACCCGAACCGTCCCGTCGTCAAAGCGTGGGTCTGGGTCTATCCCCATTCCGATGGCATCGGACTTGCTGTCCGCACCAATCGGTAGCCGACAATCGGCTTCGATCGGTGCGCCAAGTTCGGCTGCCAGATGCGTACTGCGGGCACCCAGCCGTTCGGGCACCGCCACACCGCCACCAAGGTGCAGATAGCCATAGGTCCCGGCCTCGGAAGCGCCGATGGAAAGCCGCGTGCCCGCAGGCAGCAGGTGACTGGCATTCCAGGCAATGCGGGCGCCGTCGATACTGGCGCGCATTGGTGCCCCGGTTAGTGCGATACGGGTGTCTTCGGTTACCTCGAACTCGCCACCCATACCTGCCATTTCCAGGGCGGCGAGGCTTTCATCCTGCCCCAGCAGGGCCGCCCCTTCCGCGAGCGCCAGGCGGTCGGCAGCACCGCCACGGGACAGGCCGAAGGCGAGGTATCCGGGACGACCAAAATCCTGTACCGTCACGCCCGGTCCGGCGCGGTGAACAATCAGCATACGGCTCATGACAACACCTCGAAGGTAGCGCCGCCATCGGGACCGCTTACGCGCATCGCAGCCAGTTTTTCCGCCGTGGTCGTCGTGAACATAACCTCGTCGCCGGCATGGAGGTGTCGGAGGCCGCGCGGCTGAAAGCACTGGAGGATGAGAACGCCAAGCTGAAGCGGCTGCTGGCGGACACGATGCTCGACAACGTGGTTTTGAAAGACCTGCTGGGAATGGAGGCCGCCAGCCCGCCATTGGTTCGAGGGCAAGGCCGACACTGACGGCACCGAAGGAGCGGCGAGAGGCAGCGCTCAACGCGATGCGGGATCATGACATCTCGCAGCGAAGGGCCTGTCGGCTTGTCGGTGTCGACCCCAAGACGGTCCGGCGCGAACGCCCGCCCGACCATCCTGAGATTCGCCAGGAGATGAAGGAGATCGCAGGCAAGCGCCGCCGGTTCGGCTACCGGAGGATCGGCGTGCTGCTTGAGCGCAAATGCATGATCATGAACCACAATAAACTGTACCGCCTCTATCGGGAAGAAGGCCTTGCGGTGAAGCGGCGGCGGGGCCGCAAACGCGCCCGGGGCTCGCGCACGCCGATGCCCGAAGCCACACGGCCGAATCAGCGCCCCCTCTCGGCAGATTGCTCCGCAATCGCCTGCCGGGCAGCGGGATCCCTGGACTTTCTGGCGGACAGCTTCGGCGCATCAAGGAAGTTCCGCATCTTGGCCATAACCTCTCAGCGGCCAATCTTCCCGACGTGCTACGGGACGGAATTCACCAGCCGGGCAATTCTGAAATGGGCCGATAGGAACGGCGTGGATTGGCATTACATCGACCCAGGAAAACCGCAACAGAATGCCTTCATCGAATCATTCAACGGTAGTCTGCGGGACGAACTCCTCAATGAAGAGCTGTTCGATACCCTGGACGATGCCCGCCGTAAACTGGCGCTGTGGCGCTACGATTATAGCAACGTCAGGCCGCACTCTTCGCTGGGGAACAGAACGCCAAAGCAAGCGCGGCAGGCGCTTGAGCTATTTGAGGGCTCCGCGCCTGCCGCGCTTGCCAAGCCCGAAACCGACGACTACCAAAATCAAACCCGCAGACTCTCGTCATGAGCGAGGGACCCGCGGGGGGCAGGTCATGCACAAAAGCTTATCTGGAAGCTCTCGCGGAAGATGCCAGATAGAGCCGGAGGGCGGCTTGCACCGTGCCCTCCGGCCCCCAACCGCCTATGCGGCGACTTACTCAACGGACATGGTGTCGTCTGCGTGGTATCGGAAATGGTTTTCCGAGGCTTTTCTCAGCCGCCTATGCGGCGGCTCACGAGATGGAGCCCGAGGGTGGCCTGCGCCGGGCCCTCCGGCCCCCAACCGCCTATGCGGCGGCTTACTCAACGGACATGGTGTCGTCCGCGTGGTATCGGAAATGGTTTTCCGAGGCTTTTCTCAGCCGCCAATGCGGCGGCTCACGAGATGGAGCCCAAGGGTGGCCTGCGCCGGGCCCTCCGCCCCCAACCGCCCATGCGGCGGCTTACTCAACGGACATCGTGTCGTCCGCGTGGTATAGGAAATGGTTTTCCGAGGTTTTTCTCAGCCGCCTGTGCGGCGGCTCACGAGATGGAGCCGGAGGGTGACCTGCGCCGGGCCCTCCGGTCCCGGCAATCCCCCCCGATCTTGGGGCACTATCCATTTGCAACGCACGCGTTTGAACGTCCGCACTGGGGAAGCTGCGCCGCAGCGGTGATCCATCTGGCGAAGGTCAGGAAAGGGCCGGTCATGAAATGCTGGAGGCAGAACAAAAGACGCAATTCATGTTGCCGTGGATTGGCCCCGGATATCTCTTGGCGCTCAGGTCGCCGGGTTAAAATAGGCTTCAGAAAAGGCGGTAAAAGCTTGGGTGATTGGCCGCTTGAGCGCCGCGCCGCGATGAGCAAGGGCGACCTGATGCAGCGGCGGGCGGCCGTCGAGTGGAACCCGGATCACTGGACTGCCATCATAGCACGGACCGTCTGGCAGGTCGGTCGCCAGAAGGCCAACACCAAACCCGTTGGCCACCATTGACCGCAACATTTCAATCGAAGCTGTTTCGTGTGTCACCCGCACCGGAACACTTGTATTCTGCAACAGAGACAGAAAATAGCCCCGACTGTGGGGCAGGTTCATCAGGATGACCGGCTCCTGCACCAGATCCTCGGAGCAAACGCTGGGTTGCTGTGCCAACCTGTGCCCCTTCGGCAGCAGGGCGTAGGGCTCCACGGCCATCAGAGGCGTGATGACAAAATCCGACGGAATACCGAAATCGTACAGCAGCGCCATGTCAATCCTGCCTTCGCTGAGCCAATCGAAAAGTGTTTGCAGGTCGCCTTCAAGGATGCGGATTTCGGCGTCGGGGCGGGCGTCCAGAAAGCGGCGCACCAGCTGCGGCGCATAGCGCGGGCCGAGCGTTGAAAACACCCCCAGATTCAGGAACTCCGGCGTGCCCTCACCGCCGCTCAGCACCCAGCGGGCCTGTTTCTCCAGTTCGCGCAGCTGTGCAAGCTTGTGTTGACCGAACGGGGTCAGCTCCATCCCGCGCCCGGGGATGCGGATAAAGAGCTTCTGTCCGAACACTTCTTCGCAGCGGGCAATGGCCAGCGAAACCGAGGGCTGCGAGGTGTTCAGCGCGCGGCTCGCCGCGGCGGTGCTGCCAGTGTCCGCGACCGCCAACAGGATTTCAACCTGGCGGAAGTTCAATGGTATATTCAATTTTGCATACCCTTAATACTCATCCCGTATTTCTAAATATACCAAACCGGACGCTATCCTCCAGCAAGCAACTGATGGGGGGCGCATGTTCGAAGATGGCAAAACGGCAGGCCGCAGGCCGCTGGAGAGGGTCCGGGTTCTGGACTTTTCCCGGGTTCTGGCTGGGCCCTATTGTACGGCGCTGATGGCCGATCTGGGCGCGGAGGTGATCAAGGTCGAGCCCCCCGCGGGCGATGACTACCGCCACATCGGCCCCTTCAGGGACGGCGAGAGTCTGCTGTTCCAATCGGTGAACCGCGGCAAGAAATCCATCGTTCTGGATCTGAAATCCGAGGACGGCGCGGCGGCGGCGCGGGCGCTGGCGGCGGAG
>NZ_JBGFGM010000007.1:0-2111 GCF_041224635.1 Leisingera sp. XS_AS12 | reverse complement strand
GTAAGCGTTGCCCCCGCCTCACGCGGGATCAGCTTGACGGTGAAAAGTTCCAGGGGAGGAGCTCGTCGAGTTGGCTGGCAGGGTGACCTGCAGCGATGGCTTCGAGAGTGGCCTTGAGGTAGACGAAGGGCTCGACGCCATTGATCTTCGCCGTAGCAATGAGCGAAGCGATGCGGCCCCAGGCGCGGCCGCCTTCATCATGGCCGGCGAATAGCGCGTTCTTTCTTGTCAGGGCGATTGGGCGGATCAGGTTCTCGACAGCATTGGAGTCGATCTCGACACGGCCGTCGTGGAGGAAGGTCTGCAGCCCGTCCCACTGCCGGTGGATGTAGGCCAGCTTTTCTCCGAGACGCGACTTTGAGGAGATCCGGCGGCGCTGGCTTTGCAGCCATTCTCCGAACTCTGCGACCAGCGGCGCGGTGCGGGTCTGCCGGGCCGACAGCCGCTGGCCAGGGCCCATACCGCGGATCTCACCCTCTATGCGGTAGAGCTCCGCAATCCGGCGCAGCCCCTCGGCGGCGATCTCCGAGCCGTCGCGGTCGAAGACCTCCTTCAGCTTCCTGCGGGCATGCGCCCAGCAGTGCGCAACCGTGACCGGCGCGCCGCCTTTCCGTGAGGGGCGCGTCAGCCGGTTGTAGCCGGTATAGCCGTCCAACTGCAGGATACCGTCGAAGCCCTGCAGGATCTGTTCCGCGTTCTGCCCGGCGCGGCCGGGAGCATAGGTGAAGACCACGCCGGGCGGGTCATCGCCGCCCCATCCGCGGTCGTCCCGGGCCAGGGCCCAGAGATACCCGGTCTTTGTCCGGCCCCGGCCCGGGTCCAGAACCGGCGCCGTGGTCTCGTCCATGAACAGCTTGCCCGATCCTTTCAGGTGCTCGGCAAGCCGGTCGACTACGGGGGCGAGGTGGAAGGCGGCTGTCCCCACCCAATCGGCGAGCGTGCTGCGGTGAATGTCGATCCCGGAGCGGGCCAGTATCTGGCTCTGGCGGTATAACGGCAGGTGATCCGAGAACTTGCTGACCAGCACATGCGCGATGGCGCCCTCGGTCGGCAGACCGCCCTCGATCAGGTGCGCGGGGGCTGGTGCCTGGATGACACCCTCGGCGCAGGCGCGGCAGGCATATTTGGGCCGGACAGTGACGATGACGCGGAGCTGCGCGGGAATAATATCCAGCCGCTCGGTGCGATCCTCGCCGATCCGGTGCATCTCGCCGCACCCGCATGGGCAGTCCAGGCTGTCCGGCTCGATCACCGTCTCGGTCCGCGGCAGGTCCTTGGGCAGATTGCCCCGGTTGCGGCGGGCTGGCTTGCGCGGCGCCGGACCGGTGGACGTCTGCACGCTTTGCTGCGTCTCGGCCTCGGCCACCGCGGTCTCGAGATCCTCGAAAGCCAGCTGCCGCTCGTCCTCGCTCAGCTTCTCCGACCTTTTGCCATGCACGACCTGGTTCAGCTCGGCGACGAGATGCTCCAGGCGTTTGTTAGCCTCCCGAAGCGCATCCCGCTCGCGCAGCACTGCCAGAACAGCGTCACGCTGGTCTTCGGGAATGGCAGAAAGGTCGATGGGCGGGGCGCTGGACATGACCGGACCATACTCTGATCTGCCCCGCTGGGAGCAGGCTTTCCGCAGCCCGAGTCACTCTGCCACAGCCGGGCGGCGCGCCTCCAGAGACCGCACCCGTCGCCAGTCCAGCCCGGCAAACAGCGCCTCGAACTGGGCGCGGTTCAGCGTCATCGCGCCATCGCGGATCGCGGGCCAAGTGAAGCTGTTTTCCTCCAGCCGCTTGTAAGCCATAACAAGCCCGCTGCCGTCCCAGAACAGGATCTTCATCCTGTCCGCCCGTTTGGCGCGAAACACAAAGACCGTGCCGGTGAACGGATCTTCCGCCAGCGCTGACTGCACGAGCGCTGCCAGGCCGTCATGGCCTTTGCGGAAATCCACCGGCCTTGTCGCCACCAGTATCCGGACGCCCTGCGAGGGCATCAGCATGGCGTGGCCCCGAGCGCATGCACAATCTCGGCGATCCGCGCTGCGGGCGTGCCTGGCGCCAGCTCGATCCTGACTTCGCCCGAGACGATCCGGATCACCTCATCGGATGCCGCAATGTCCGGCT
>NZ_JBGFGM010000097.1:0-19301 GCF_041224635.1 Leisingera sp. XS_AS12 | reverse complement strand
ACCCTGTGTTTGCTATGGAAGAGATCATTTCTTGACGGCAGAGCCCGTCTGGGCAAACCTGTCAGGGCGTCCGGGGCTCCGGATGCTCCATGACCTGCTGACCTAAGCAGCCGGAAATTCCCGACATAGGACGTTGTCACTTCGAACATAGGCTGGAGGCCCCCGCAGAATGAATAGATCGGTCAGGGCGTCGATTACGTCGGTCGAGTTCAGCTTCCTCTTCACCCTGATTGCCAGGCATTCCCGGCTGAACTCATCGAGGATGTTCAATGTGCGGAACGCTTTACCGTCGTCAGTGCGGCAATGAACGAAGTCGTAGCTCCAGACGTGGTTGCGGCTCTCCGGTCTAAGGCGGATGCATGATCCGTCGTTCAGCCAAAGCCGCCCCTTCTTTGGTTGCTTCGGTGGCACTTTGAGCCCCTCTCGCCGCCACAGACGTTCGACACGGCCGTCGCCGATCTGCCATCCCGCGTCCCTAAGCAGCACTGCGACCCGGCGGTAGCCATAGCTGCCGTATTGCCTGGCCAGTTCAATCATGTCCGCCACGAGCCGGTCTTCATCTTCCCGGCCTCGCGATTGATACCTTTGTGTTGATCGATGCTGCCCCAGCACCCGGCAGATCCGGCGTTCCGACACTTTCATCTCGCTGCGTATCAGCTCGATGCAGGCGCGCCGACGGGCGGGGCTCAGAAGTTTCCCCGGGCCGCCTCCTTCAGGATGAGCTTGTCCAAGGTCAGGTCCGAAACGGCTTTTCGCAGCCGTTCGTTCTCCTTCTGAAGCTGTTTGAGTTCTTTCAGTTGGTCGGCTCCCATCCCGCCATACTGCTTGCGCCAGCGGTAGTAAGTCTGCTCAGTGATGCGCACTTCGCGGATCGCATCCACGCGCTGCATCCCCTGTCCGACAAGCACATCAACCTGCCGCAGCTTCTGAACTATTTCCTCAGGCTTGTGTCGCTTGTTCGCCATTCTCAGTCCTCCGTTTCCTAAACATAACGGTGGGCCAATTCAGATGGGGTACTCCACTGGCGGTTGACTGGGATTTCACCGCAGCCGAAAGCCGCAGCTCGGACCAGATCCGAGAACAGCTTCTGGCTGCGGTGAACAGCGACCCGGAATACAACGTCAACGGCGCCGACCAAGCCGCAACCGCCGCTTTGGTCGACACCGCAAGGAAGGTGGTCGAGCAGACCTTCTACTTCCCGCTGCTGGCTCATGCCCCGATGGAGCCGCTCACCTGCACCATCGAGGCCGACGCCGACGGCGGTATCACCCTGCACGATGGCGCCCAGATGCCAACCGGCCCGCATATGGCAATGGCCGAGATATTCCAGCTGCCGATGGAAAAGATCCGCATCAACACGATGCTGGCCGGCGGCTCCTTTGGCCGCCGCGCCACGCCGACAGCCGACTACCAGGTCGAGGCGGCGCTGGCCTTTGTCCTCACCGACCGTTCGCGCCCGGTCAAACTGGTCTGGTCGCGCGAGGATGACATCACCGGCGGCTATTACCGCCCCGCCGTGGCGCATAAGGTGCGCGTGGGCCTGGACGGCGATGGCAATATCACCGGCTGGGACCACCGTATCGCCGCGCAGTCGATCCTGAAAGGCACCCTCTTCGAATCCATGCTTGTCCATGACGGCGTCGACCACAGCTCAATCGAGGGCACTGCCGACACGCTCTATCAGATCCCCGGTCAGTTTGTCGGCCTCACCGATGTGGCCAAGGCGACGAGCGTTCTGTGGTGGCGCTCGGTCGGGCATACCCACACGGCCTATGTCATGGAAACGATGATGGACGAGGCCGCGCGGGCTGCGGGGCGTGACCCGGTCGAGTTCCGCCTGGCCCTGCTGGAAGGCGGCGGCAAGGATCAGCAGCGCCTGGCCGGCGTGCTGAAACTGGCGGCGGACAAAGGCAATTGGGGCACCCCGTCCGAGGGCCGCAGCCAGGGTATCGCCGTCCACAAAAGCTTTGGCAGCTATGTGGCCGAGGTGGTGGAAATCTCCGGCAATGCCAATGCCGGGGTGCAGGTCGAGAAGGTCACCTGCGCGGTGGACTGCGGCGTCGCCGTCAACCCCGATGTGATCAAGGCGCAGATGGAAGGCGGCATCGGCTACGGCCTGGGCCATGTGATGCGCAACGAGATCACCCTGACCGAGGGGGTTGTCGATCAGTTCAACTTCCCGGACTACGAGCCGCTGCGGATCGGCGACATCGGCGCCATCGAGGTGCATATCGTGCCCTCCGCCGAGATGCCCACGGGGGTCGGCGAGCCCGGCACCCCGTCCTCGGCCCCGGCGCTGGCCAATGCCATCGCAGTCAACGGCCCGCGGGTGACGGCGCTGCCGATGAACCGCAATGGGGTCAGCTTCGCCTGAACCTCTGCCTGCTCCGGACAGTGTTCAGCCCGGTGCAGGCAATCTGAAGCAGGAAGGCTTCCATTGGTATCCTTGCAAACTGTCCATCTGACACCGTCAACTTCTTGCCCGATGCTCTGCTTCCGGGAAGAACCGTAAACGTTGTTTCAGGTGCTCAAGACGCATAGTTGGTCTTATTTCCAGCAGCCGTTTAGCAAGTCTGTCTTGTCGGCCAAAGGGCTGCTTTCGCATGTCGGAGGAGTGCTTCCCAAAGGTGCGGCGAACTCCCGCTCTCCGCCCTTCCTGAACGAGCTGTCAAGGGCGAACGGCTGTTGTGGCCGCGGCCGCTTTGGGCTGCCTGCGGTCAGCTGTTACAGCGACGGTAACTGTCCAGGCCGTTGATGACTCCGCTGCGCCGCCGCAAGGCCGCTCCGAGCCCATTATGACCAATGTTGCGCATCGCACATTTTGAATGCGGTGAGGGAAAAGCCGTCATTGATCCGGTCGGGATCGAAATCTTGACAATGTTGTCGCGCGGAAACCGCATGTTTCGGGTCGATGCAACTGGCCAGTGCAGATAATTTCACCCCAAAGCAATCACAGGATCTCCCGATGCACGGACGCGATGCACTCTTCCCGGATTTTGAACAACTTACGAAGGCAGAAGATGCGTTGACCGAACGCCTAAATCAGGCGCGCCGCGACTATGCCAGGCGCAATGCGACCTCGGCTGGGTTAACGCCTGACTGGTTGGAAGAGTTGAAATCCAAACGGTTTGACCAAGCGGAAGATCTCGAACCGCTTATAGACTGGGTGATTGACGCGCTCGATACCGGCAGCGTGCAGATGACTCATCCGGGGTATCTTGGCCTGTTCAATCCTGCGCCTACCTTTGCCGCGGAATGTGCAGATCGGATCGCGTCGATGTTCAATCCGCAAATCTGTGTGTATTCTCATGCGCCTGCCGCCGTCGAAATCGAACAACATGTCATCGAAGAAATGGCTCGACGCGCGGGGCTTCCCGAGGGATCTGGAGGACATTTTACCAGTGGCGGTGCCGAAGCCAATTCGACGGCTGTTTTATGTGCCTTGCAGGCGAAATGCCCGGATTACAGCGACAAGGGCATCTATGAGTTCGGCGGTCAGCCGACGATTTACGTCTCGAAAGAAAGCCACCTTGCATGGTTGAAGATGGCGCATTCGGCAGGCATCGGACGCAACGCCGTTCGATTGATCGCAACTGATGGCCAAGGCCAGATGGATGCGGATTGTCTTGCGACTGCCATTGATGAGGATTTGAAAAACGGCTGCGTCCCGGTCCTGATCGTGGCCACGGCTGGCACCACGAATGCCGGGATGATCGACCCTCTTAAAGCTTGCAGCGCTTTGGCGCAAGCGCACGGCATGTGGTTTCACGTTGACGCGGCTTGGGGTGGTGCGATGATTGCCAGCACGGCAAGGCGGTCTGTGCTGGATGGCATTGAACAGGCGGATTCGATCACGATTGACGCCCATAAATGGTTCGCCACCACAATGGGGGCCGGCATGTTCCTGACCTCACGCCCTGACATACCGGCACAGGTTTTCCGGATCTCGGCCAGCTACATGCCAGAAAGCGAGGCAGCCAAGGATTTCTACGTGAATTCCAATCAGTGGTCGCGCCGCTTTGTGGGATTGCGCCTGTTTCTCGCTCTCGGGGCCGCGGGATGGGACGGCTACGGCGACCATGTGGAACGCTGCATCCGGCTGACCAGCCGGTTCACGGACAACCTGAAGAAGGCGGGTTGGACAGAGGCAAACCGGTCTTTCATGGGGGTAAGTTGCATGGTCCCGCCGGAAGGGCACGACGCCGTGCAACGCTATGTCGATGCGGTTCACGCAGATGGCCGGTTCTGGATTTCCAAGGCGGTGTTCGAGGGCAATCCGGTTTTGCGGGCCTGCGTCACCAATGGACGCACAGATGAAGCGACCATTGATCAGCTGACGGACTTCCTGACGACGGCTTGAGGTTATGAATAGAGTGCCCGCCACAAGAATGGCGGGTGCTTTTGCAATTCGTCAACCGGCGCGCAGATGCGTGGTTGTCATGTCGATCAGCAGACGTCCTGTCTCTCCGCGCACCTCGGTGCGAATGACAATGAGTTTGCCGCCGCGTTTGACCGTCGTGGAGGTTGCAATCAAATCGCCCGCCTTTTCATTGCCCGACAGGACTGTATGAAGATCAACGGCGAGCGGGAAACCCGACCCGTCTTCACCAATGCTGTCCAGATCGCCGATTGCACACAAGGTCGCTGCGATATCGGCAAACCAGATCAAGGCGCCGGCGTGCATCGTTCCAAATGGGTTCTTTGCGGCTTCGGCCACCGGCATTCTGGCAACCACGCGTTCGAGCTCGCGGCTTTCAATGGTAAAGCCGATTTCGCCCTTCCATTCATTCTCAGCCAGTTTTTGTCTGATGCTCATTTCCATACACTCAACTTTCAGTGGCAAGAGCATGCTTAAACCTGGAATACCTGAACTCGACCCGAATCTTGCGCATATTTGTTTACCGATGCGGGTGACGGAAAGCGCTGCAAGCGGACATTTGAGCAACTGCGGTGAAGGCTCGGAAGGTTGCGCATAGGGCGAATTCGCCCGTCATCTGATTTCGCGGTTGCAGCGAACGTCTCCTCTGCCGGGCCGCACCGCAGCGACGCTGGTGGTCGTTGGACGTCGGCTGTGGGCCGTGAGTAACGCGACCATTGCCGATTGACATAGCTGATGCCACGTTGCGGGGAATGACAGGTACGAGCCCTGAGCTGCCGTTCGTGGCTACCTTGGATGATGCGAGCGCGTTGAACGTCAAATCACCCTCAGATGCCACGGCGTGTTTAGGTCATGTCGACAAATGTCTGAGCCAAAGCCGGATGGATGTAATGTCGATGAAGCCCAGGAATCCTTCCATGGTTTTGTCGTAGCGAGTTGCCGCGCGGCGGGCATTCTTAAGTTTGTTGAAGCAGCGCTCGACCAGGTTGCGCAGGCGGTAAAGCGAGCGGTCGACATCGATACGCTTCTTACGGGATTTCCGCATTGGGATAACGGGCAGGACGTTTCGCGCATTCAGCTTCGCCCTGATGCTGTCGCCATCATAGGATCGCGCCATGGCGCGCCGGTCCGGGCAATCCAGAATATCCCATCAAGAACAAGCCGGTGGTTGGCCGGTTTGCGTCCGTTCGGGGCGCGGGCAGAAAGGATGAAACGCTCAAAGAATACCCATTCTTCGTCCGACATAAGGTCTCGTGCCAAGCTGGTCTCCATCGCAGATACCAGCTTGAATCACGTTCAGCCCTGCCTGTGAATCCCTTTTGTCAACACGGCCTAATTCTACACCTCCTCAGATTAGGGGGCGGTTCATGAGTAAAACTGATGAGTTATCGTGACACTACTCCCTACAGTTGATCAAAACTTTCACATCGTTCTTGTGTAAGTCAGAGACATGGTCAAAAGCGGAACTTGCAGCGCTCAGCGGTAAAGTACGAGTGATCAGCTGTTCCAGATCATCGGCCAAGGTGGACGCGAGCTCAATGCTGCGTTTGAATTGTTCCTTCGTATAAACGCGTGAGCCGATCAGCCGCAGCTCCTTGAAGGCAATGTCCAGTAGAGCGACGGGGCTGGGAGCCTTATGAAGGGACGCGATACAGATTGTTCCGCCGGATCGGGTGATGCGGGTCATGTCCCGCGCAGCCGCTTCGGCACCCGCGCACTCAAAAACAACATCAGCTCCGTCGCCGTTGGTTTCGGCCAGAATCTTTTCGGTTAGGTCCTGGTTGCGCAGATCGACAGTTGTGAAGCCGAAGGATGCAGCCAGTGACAGGCGAAAAGGGTCGATATCAGACACAATGATCTTTGCAGCGCCAGCCTGGCGGGCGGCCAGGGCCACCAGAAGTCCAATTGGTCCGGCACCAAGAATTGTGGCCCGATCTGACAGCCGAAGGCCAGACTGTTCAACAGCGCGCTGTGCTACGGCCATCGGTTCGACCAGCGCAGCGATCTGATCGCTAAGATCATCCGGGATCGCAAAAAGCATGTCCTCGGGCACGGCGAGGTATTCCGCCATGCCACCTTCCATGTCGATGCCCAGTAGCCGCAAACTGTCGCAGACATGCGGCTGCCCTGTCCGACATGCATGACATGTCCCGCAAGAGAGCAGGGGGTAGGCAACCACGCGCTGACCGGCGGCAAAGCGCGCCGACCCATCGACCACCTCTCCAACGAATTCATGGCCCAGCGTAAGCGGGGCAGTGGCTCGGGGGTGGGTGCCGCCAAAAATGCCAATATCTGTACCGCAGACCCCGCAGTAGCGGATCTTCAGCAAGATTTCACCAGCGTTTGGCTGCGGCTTGGGAATGCCGCGCACCTCGACGGTGCGCGGTCCGGTATAGACCAGCGCTTTCATATTTGGATCTTTCATTGTTCACGCGATCGCGTAGCCGCCATCCACGGGCACCACGGTGCCAGTCATGAAGCCCGCCAGTGGCGTGGTCAGGAACATTGCCGGGCCCGCGAGGTCCTGGGGCTCGCCCCAGCGGTTCATCGGGGTGCGCGATAGGATCGGCTGCGCGCGGTTTTCATCCTCTTGCAGCGCCGCGGTGAGCGGCGTCTTGATCCATCCCGGTGCAATGGCATTCACCCGAATGCCCTCAGCTGCCCATGCGATAGCCAGGGATTTGGTCAGCTGGGCCACGCCGCCCTTGGAGGCCGAATAGCCCGGCACCAGACCGCCGCCAAAAAATGACAGCATGGATGCGGTCATCACGATCGAGCCGCCGGTCTTTGCCAGCGCCGGTTTTGCCGCGTGGGCACAGCGCATCGCTCCGTTCAGGTTCACGTCGACCACTTTGGCGAAGACGTCCGGCGACAGTTCGTCACCGCGCCGGATCACCCCGGCGCAGCAGACCAGGGCGAACAGATCGTCAATGCCGCCAATGTCCCGGGTCACGGCGTCGCTGTCGCAGACGTCGAGCTGGCGGAAGGACAGGCGGGAGGACAGCCCCTCAGCGGCGGCCCATTCCGTGGCCGCATCGACCTCGGGCCCGGTGACGCCCGTGGCGACGACATGCGATCCCGCGCGCGCAAAGGCCTCGGCGATGCCACGGCCGATACCGGACGAGCCGCCTGTGACCATCACCCGCCGACCGTCAAGAAAGGGCGCCGCCCAGGCGCCGGTTTGTTCAGACCCGGCCGTCATCGGATGAACTGGTCCACGTAGGCGGCGCCCAGGCCGACTTCTTCGTAGTGGTTGCGGCACATCTCGATCTTGCTGAAGACGTCCTCGTAGCCCATCGTCTTGCCGTAGGGGTCAACATAGAGCATGACACCGTTCACCTGGAAGTAGGTGATCATTTCGGTCACGTCATCGGGCACGACCAGCGTGTGCGTCTCGCCCGGAGGCTCGTAGACATAGCCGCCTTCGCGGGCTTCCCAGTCGTGCTCCAGATAGTGCCAGCGCCCTTTCAACACAAAGCCATGCACCGGCTGCGGGTGGCGGTGGCGCGACAGCACACCGGATTTGCGCACCCGAAGAAGGTTCATCCAATAGCCTTGCGATGCGTTCAGGCACAGCGGGCGAAAGGAGACGTTTTCGGATTGCGGCACCCAGATGCGTTCGTCGGTCGCGATGGCTTGGGGGATGACGATTTCTTCAGCGGCGTCCTGCGGGAACGGCAGCTGATAGGGCGTCAGTGCGTCGTTGCGGTCTTCGACCTTGTCGGCTTCGACAGGCATGAGGCTAGTCCTTTGGTTGAGTTATGAAAGTTCAGAGCGCACGACACGGCGGCCGCGCAGTGAAAGCAGCAGGGGCACCAGCCAGACCAGGATCGTAATCACCCCCAGAGTTCCGGCGATGGGGCGTTCGAAAAAGCCAAGTAGGTTGCCGTCGGCCTTGATCATGCTGGACATGAAGCTTTCCTCGACGATCTTGCCCAGCACCAGGCCCAGCACCATCGGCGCAGCGGGATAGTCATTGGCTTCCATGATCCAGACCAGCACCCCGATGGTGGCCAGCGTCCACAGATCGAACAGCGCATTGTTGGTGGCAAAGGTGCCCAGCACGCACATCAATAGGATCGCGGGGTACAGAAGGCCGGGGCGCAGCCCCAGGACATGGCGGCCGCCTATTACTGCGGCCAGACCCAGCGGGATGATCAGCAGGTTGGCCAGGACAAATACGATGTAGATCGCATTCACCAGATCAGGCGAGGTCAGCAGCACCATCGGGCCGGGCTGGATGCCCTTAAGGACCAGAACCCCCACCACGATCGCGGTGATCGAGTCGCCGGGGATGCCGAACACCAGCGCAGGCACGTAACTGCCGGACAGGGCGGCGTTATTGGCGGAGGCCGAGCCTGCGATGGCTTCCGGCTCTCCCTTGCCGTAGTTCTGCTTTACCTTGGAGAACCGTTGGCTGACCGCAAAAGCGATCCAGGCGGCGATGTCGGCGCCGGCGCCGGGCAGGGCGCCGATTACGGTGCCCATCAGGCTGCCGCGCAGTACAGGCAGCTTGAACCGCCACAGGTTGCCGAACTGGCCTTTGAGGATCGACAGCCCTGCTGTCGCCGGTTTTTGCGGCCTGCTAAGCTCGCATGAGGCGGTGCGCAGGATTTCGGCCAACGCGAATGCCCCGATCATCACGGCAATCAGCGAAACACCGGCCTGTAGGTCGATGATGCCGAAAGTATAGCGCGGCAGGCCGGTGGTAACATCCAGTCCGACCATGGTCAGCGCCAGGCCCAGCAGCAATGACACCATGCCCTTCAGCCGGTCGCGCCCCGCAACTATTGTCGCGCAAGACAGGCCGAGGAGGGCGAGCCAGAAATATTCAAAGCTGGAAAACTTCAGAGCGATGCGGGCCAATTGCGGCGCGGCCACCACCAGAACAAGGGTGCCGATCAGCCCGCCGGTGACCGAGACGCACATCGAGAGGCCCAGAGATAGATCGAGGCGCCCCTTCTGGGTCAGCGCGTCGAGCTCCCGCATATAGGCAGCCGAGGCGGGGGTGCCGGGGATCCTCAGCAGCGCGCCGGGAATGTCGCCGGCAAAGATCGACATGGCTGAACAGGCCACGATGGCGCCGATGGCAGCGACCGGCGACAGAAAGAACGTCACCGGAACCAGCAGTGCAACTGCCATTGTGGCGCTGAGACCAGGTGTGGCTCCGACGAACAGTCCGAAGACAGCGCCAAGCAGGATTACACCAAGAACCTGAACCGTCAGGACCATTTCCAGAGAGGAGAGAAAAACATCCATGACGGAACCTCAGAACCAGAGACCAGGCAGCGGCCCGGTCGGCAACGGCACGCGCATCACCTTAGTGAAGAACAGGGTGACGGTGGCGCAGATGACCACTGATGAAACCAAGGCGGGCACAGGCTTTTCCTGCCAGGCCAGGGCGTTGAGGAAGATCAGGGGCACCGCCACCAGCACGGTCCCAAGAACAGGGGAGAGGAGGCCGAAGAGAACCACGGTTGCCGGGATCAGCAGCACCCGCAGCAGGTGCCGCGGCCTGCGCAGCCAGTCGTTTGCCAGCGGCCGGAAGGCGTCGGTGACCCGGCCTTGAGGCGCGCATAGGCTGCGCGCCGCAATCGCTAGCCCCAGAACAAGAAAGGCGCTGCCGATGATGTAGGGGAAAAGCCGTGGGGATGCGGCTCCCGTCGGCTCCGGGAAGCCAGTGGCCCGCAGCACGACGAAGCCGCCAAGACAGGCAACGGCCAATCCGGTATAGGTATCGGGGAGCCGCATCGTCTTAGCCCTTGTCTGCGCGTTGGGACAGGCCGATGGACTGCATCACCTCTCCGATGCTTTGGTGCGTGGCCTTCAGAAAGGTGCCAAAGTCATCACCGCCGCGATACTGTGCGCCGAAGCCTTGCTGCGTCATGAAGGTTTGAAAGCTCTCGCTTTCAAAGACAGCTTGCGCGGCCGCTTCCAGTTTTTCCGCGGCTTCGGCATCCATGTCAGCTGGGCCGACAAGCCCGCGCCAGGTGCCCGCCGCATAGGGCGTTCCGGTCTGCTCAGACGCTGTCGGGACATCCGGGAAGGACGCGTTGCGATCATCGGCGAAGACCGCGATCGCTTTGGACAGGCCAGCGTCCATCATTGTTTTGCCTTCGGGCAGCGACGAGGGGATGATCTCCACACCGCCCGCCGCGAGCTCTTGAAAGCCGGGGGCTGCGCCTTGGGACGGAACCATCGTGACCTTCAGCGGGTCGACGCCCTGTTGCTGCAGGAAACCAGCGAATGCCAGATGATAGGCGGCGCCGACAGCGGTGCCGGACATTTTGTAGGTCCCTTCAGGCTCTGCTTTGATCGCGGCAATCGCCTGGTCCAGATTTTCCCAGCTACTGCTAGCGGAGACATGGAACGCGGAAGGATCAAAGTTTACCAGCGCCAGCGGCGTGAAATCATCCACGGAGAATTCGGCATTGCCTGTCCAATAGTAGGTCAGCATCTCGGCGGTCGCGAATCCAATGGTGTAGCCATCCTTAGGGGCCGTCACCATCGCGTTGTGGCCGACAACACCGGCTCCGCCGGAGCGGTTCACGACAGCGACCGGAACACCCAGCTCCTCTTCCAGGCCGCTGGCCAAGGTGCGGGCGATGGCGTCCGTGCCGCCGCCAGCGTTCCAAGGGACAATCATAGTGATGGGCTTTTCCGGGTAATTTGCAGCGGCCGCACCGGTAGCGGCCACCGCTGCGGCCATCGCCAGCAGGGTGTTCTTCAGCATGAAATTTCCTCCTTATTTTCAGCTGTTTGGTTGGATTATCTTGTAATTCTTCAAGTGGCGGCGTGTGAGGCTGATCATATCTAGCATTGCTTGGCGCGCCTCCTCCGGCTTGCCTTGCTCAATTGCCTCGAGAACCCGCAGGTGATTGACTAGGTTCTTGCGGAAACTTTCCATGTGGACTTCGATAGCCGCGCGAAAGAGCTGCCCCAAAACCGCATCGATAGCCGTGTCAAAGGCCTCCAGTATGGGGTTGCCGGTCGCGGCGAGGATCGACAGGTGAAATTCCTTGTCTGCTTGAATCGCTGCGGGAACATCGTCTTCTGCAGCGGCCTGCTCCATCGCTTCATAAGCCAACCGGATACGGGTGATCTCTTTCCGGTCAGCCCGGACCGCGGCCAGGGCGCAGGCTGCGGGTTCAAAAACCTCGCGCGCTTCATCAATTGCCGTCGACAGCTCCACGTTGAAACCGTTAACGGGCTGCATCCAGCGGAGCACGTCTCGGTTTAGCAAGGTCCATTCACGTTGCGGACGAACGCGGGTCCCATGCCTGGGCCGGACCTCCAGGAGACCCAGCGCGGTAAGTGTCTTGATCGCCTCTCGAAGTGTGGTGCGACTGACAGAAAATTCTTCAATCAGCTCAGCCTCGATCGGAAGGGTTTCACCGACGGCGTATTCACCCGATACGATGCGGCGCCCGAGAGTTTCCAACATTTCGGATCCCTTAGCCGACCTGTTCAGGCTGTCGCGTTTCAACGCTTTGTTGATTGATCTGTCCACCGAACCCTCCATCGACACTGCAGCTTACGTCCGCAACGTCGCTGGTTTGGTATGATGAATCAATGCACCTGTCAATGATATTATCAATGGTGTTAAATTATCATACAATAAAAATTGTGGCGTCTAGTAGTGGGAAGGCTGATCTGACTGGTCCGGCTCGCGCTTACTGGTCGTTGTAATACCAGTCAATTTCTGGCTCTTCATAGAAACGCTTCAGTCTTTCTTCCGTTTCTACCGGTAATCGTTCCAATCTTGAGGGGATGCGGAGGTAGAATTTTCTCGCAGGATGACAGAGGGGGCGCGTTTTTGCCGGTTGCCAGCCGTTCCGTTCAAGCTGAGCTGAGCCTGGTCAACGGGCGGTGCCTCCGGTTTCCCAGTGATCTGGAAGCAGGGGGGGCGAACCCGCTGATCCACGGAGTGGAGGCAGCATGATCGGCCCGGGAACTGGTGCTCGGGAGTATCTTGTCTTCGGCGTCACAGACATGCGCAACGGCATCGCGGGGTTGTCAGCCTTTGGCTGGGCTAAGAGCTCGCCCGCATCCGCGATCAAAAGGTCAATGGGTTGGAGGAGCTTTTTGCATGGAATTAGGCGAAACTGGCGTAGCCCGTGGTTCCAAATGGTCGGTTTCTTTCAAAAGGGTGCTAGCTACCTCCTCTTCAGGGCCCTCCGGTGCAAAGCCAAGGACGATTACCTCTATCAGTACCATTAGCATCTTGTGTTTTCAGCAGCGCGCTAACCCCCCCACCGTTCCAGAGTGAAGCTGGCCACCTTTTCTAGGGTAGGTCAGTGCGATCACATCCCGCTATGGAGGCCCCCCTTTGCAGGAGTGGCGTTGCACCTGCAAAGAGGGGGCAAACATCTTCTTAGGGCGCATCGGCTACGGGGCCATCATTGTGTCGGGCATCCAGGTGATGATGGAGGGGAAGGCAAAGATAAGGGCTACAGTCACCATCTCAATTGCCACGAACCAGAGCGCGCCCCGGAACACGTCGGGCAGCGGGGTATCTCGATCAATGCCAGCGATCACGAAGCAATTTAGGCCGACGGGCGGGGTGATCAGCCCGATTTCGCACATTTTGACGCAGAGGATACCGAACCAGATCGGATCGAAGCCCAGCCCTAAAACAGTGGGAAACACGATGGGCAGCGTGATCACCATCATTGAGAAGGCATCGAGAAACATGCCGAGCGGGATGTAAAGCAACAGAAGAACGGCGACGATCAGATGGGGCGGAATACCGCTTTCGGTGACGGCGCCGGCGATCATCTGCGGCACCTGCACCAACGTCAGGAAAAAGCTGAAGATGCCCGCGCCAATCATGGTGAAAAGGATCATCACCGTGGTGGTGGCGGTAGACCGGAAGCTCTCGGAGAGCGCATGGCCGAGACGCCCGCGTGCCGATTGGGCGAAAACCAGCATCAGCAGGGCCGCAAGCGCGCCGACCGCACCGGCTTCGGTCGGGGTGACGAGACCGAGATATATGCCCCCGAGCACGATCAAAAACAGGACCAGCACCTGCCAGGCCTGTGTGGTCGACGACAGCCGCTCTGCCCAGGTTGCCTTGGGGGCACGGGTGGAGCGGGTTTGAACTCGGCGGCCGATCACGGCCACGCCGATCATGAAGGCGACCGTGGTGATTACTCCTGGAACGAAGCCCGCGATCAGCATTTTGCCAGCCGACACCTCGGTCAGCGCGGCATAGAAGATGAGTAGGACAGAGGGCGGGATCAGCACGCCCAGCACGCCGCCGGCAGCCACCGCCCCGGCCGAAAGGCGCGGATCGTAGCCCTTTTCTTTCATCTCCGGAATGGCCACCGCCCCGACCGTGGCCGCCGTCGCCACCGAGGAGCCGGAGGTCGCGGCAAAGCCGGCGGAGGTCAGGATGCTGGCCATCGCCAACCCACCCGGAAGATGCCCCACCCATTTATTTGCCACATAGAACAGCCGTTTCCCGACCTGTGCATGATGGGCGAAGGCCCCCATGAGGATGAAGAGCGGAATGACCGTCAGCGCGTAGCTGGCGGTGTGGCTGAAGGAAAACGACTTCAACCGCGCGAGCAGGAAGCCCAGGTTTTCCACCATGACGATGCCGAAAGCCCCCGACAGGGCCAGTGCCGCAAAGACCGGGGTGCCCAGGGCCATGAGGAAAAAGATCAGCCCGACGGCGAGCAGGGTGATGAGTGTCACATCCATTGTCGATGTCCTGTGAAATGCAAAGTCGCGGTCCCGGAGGCATCCGCCGGGACCATTCGGGCGCGGGCGGCTAGTGCAGCCGCGTGTTCCGCGCACCGGTGGAGGGCGTGTCGAGCTGCGCTCCGGTTTGCTTCAGCGCGATCTGCAGGCTGTGCAGAGCGGCCTGCAGCGCAGCAAACCAAAGCCCCGCGGCGACCGCGATCTTTGCCCACCAGATCGGCACCTGAAAATAGCCCCAGCGGAACTCCCGGATCGAAAACGAATATGCCGCCTCAAGCGTCGCGGGCCAGGCCAGCATCAGAAAGGTCAGCGCGGCAAACAGCCAGGCCAGGGCCGTGCTTGCGCGCGACAACGGACCGGGCAGCGCATCGGTCAGCATGGTGACCCGGATGTGTCCGTCATCAAGCAGGGTTGCGCCCAGCCCCATGAAGACCACCATCACCATGGACATTTCCGTCATTTCAAACAGCCCGGGCACAGAGCGTCCCAGGGCGGCGCGGGCCACCACATCCACTGTGATGGCCAGCATCATGAAGGCGAGGAACCCCAGCGCCACCCATGATGTGATCCGGGAAACCCCGTCGACCAGGCGGTTCAGCCGCGCCAGCATCGGCCTACAGGCCCGCCGCGATTTCGACCGGACGTTTCATCGCCCCGGTGCCCGCGTGACGGGCAATCGCCTCTTCTACAACGGCCTGCATGGCCGCGCCGTCGATGCCGTTGGGGCGCGCCACGGTGTCGACCCATTTGTTGACCTGCTCCGGCTGCACGACGGCCTTGGTGCGCAGCTTTTCTTCGTCCGACAGGGAGGACAGCACCACGCCTTCTGCCTGCGCTTTCTGGACGTAGTCGGTCAGCACCTTGTTGTAGATCTCGGTGAATTTTCCGCCATACAGCTCATCGGCGAGATCGGTGCAGATCTGCTGGTGTTCGGCGGGCAGACCCTCCCAGACACGGCGATTCATGATGGTGGCGGCAGGCGCATGCGGTCCGTCGCCGATGTCGTAGAAATTCGGTGCGGTCTCATGCAGCTTGTAGGCGACAGCGGTGACGAAATCGAAGCCGTAGACCCCGTCCAGAACCCCGCGTTCGAGCGCCTGGTAGACCTCGCCCGCGGCCATCGGAACGGCAATGCCGCCCAGGCTTTCGATCACATCGGTGGCCACGCCGTAGCCGCGGATCTTCTTGCCCTTGATATCGGCGATCGAGCTGATCGGATCGCGCATCACCAGAGGCGCGTAGTTCCAGTTGGTCCAGTACAACACCTTGCTGCGGTGACGGTCTTCCCATTCCTGCCGCAGCGGCGCGAAGTTTTCGAAGACGTCACGGCACACCAGTTGCAGCTCGTCGGCGCGTTCCATGCGGAAATACCATTCAAGACCACGCGTGACCGGCAGTTCCGCCTGATAATAGCCCGGCGAGATCAGGGTCATCTCGCTGGTGCTGTCGCGCACCGCGCCCAGATGCTCGCCGACCTTGTTGAGGCTGCCCGCCCAGTAGTATTTGATGCCGATCTCGTCATTGCTGCGCTTGGCAAGCTCTTCGAGGAACCAGCGGTCGATCCAGGACGGGCCGGCGGTTTCGCTGACATAGCTGTCAAATTTCAGCGAGGTTGCGGCATGGGCAAGGCCGGGCAGGCCCGCGATCAGCCCCGCGCCGGCCATAGCGCCTGAGCTTTTCAGAAAGTCGCGTCTTTTCATTGGGTTCTCCTCCGTTGGAACCGGGCTCCTCGTGCCCGGAAAAATTTGCTTGGGCTTATGCGGGCGCGGCCTCGGCTCCTGTGCGGCAGCGCAGATCGGTTTTCAAGACCTTGCCGTAGCTGTTTTTGGGCAACTCCGGGACGGCCACATAGCGTTTCGGGCGTTTGAAGGCGGCGATATGCTGGCGGCACCAGCTGTCAAGCTCGGCCTCGCTGGCGCTGCTGCCGGGTTCAAACACGACATATGCAACAACCTGCTCGCCCCAGTCCGGCTCAGGTTCGCCGATGACGGCTGTTTCAAAGACTGTCGGGTGGGCCAGAAGCGTTTCCTCGACCTCGCGCGGGTAGATGTTGGTGCCGCCCGAGATGATGACATCCTTGGAGCGATCGGTGAGGTAGAGAAAGCCGTCTTCGTCGAGATGGCCCAGATCGCCGGTGTGCAGCCAACCCTGTTTCAACGCCTGCGCGCTGGCCGGTTCGTTTTGCCAGTAGCCGGTCATCACGGTTGGGCCCTGGACGCAGATTTCCCCGGTATGACCCGCTGGCAAAACCTCTCCCTCGGTGCCCAGAACCGCCAGTTTCACAGCCCCTTGCGCAATGCCGACAGAGGCCTGCCGCGCCTTCCAGCGCGGATGGGTCTGATCCGCGACCAGATCGCGTGGCAGTACAGAGATTGTCATGGGAGATTCGCCCTGTCCGTAGATCTGCACGAAACGCGGACCGAAACAGGCAAGCGCCTCGTCGATGTCATGGGCATACATCGGCCCGCCGCCATAGATGATGGTGCGGATGCCGTCCCCCGCGTAGCCCTGCTGTTTCGCCGCGGCAATCAGGCGTTTGACCATTGTTGGCGCCGCAAAGAACACGAGGTTGCCGCGGGTCTCGGCGAGGCCAATGATCTCCTCGCAATCAAACCCGAACGACGCGGGGATGAGATGCGCACCGCCCGCGCGGATCTGCGCGAACATGTAAAGCCCTGCACCGTGGGACATGGGCGCGGCATAAAGCATATGATCATCGGGTTGGGCGGCATCGACATCCAGCGCATAGCACAGGGTCATGTGCCGCAGGTTGTCATGGCTGAGCATGACTCCCTTGGGTGTGCCGGTGGTACCCGAGGTGTAGAACAGCCATGCGAGCGCCTGTGTACAGACCGGTTCGGGCGCGGAGATCTTGCCCTGATTTGCAACCGGTGCTGCAAGCTTTGCCTCGGCGATGCCGTCTTCGGCCACAAACACCGTTCCGCTTTCCGTCAGTGTCAGCGCCGCAGCGGCATCGCGGATGATCCACTCGGCTTCACGGGGGTGCAGTTTGAAATTGACGGGGACAACAACAGCCCCGAGCCACCAGCAGGCATGCAGTACTTCGATATACTCCGGCGCATTTCTGGCAAAGACCGCGACCCGGTCACCGCTGCGGATGCCATGCTGGTCACGCAGCCAGGTGGCCCGGCTGCAAACCGCCTGCAACAATTCGGAATAGGTCTGGCGAAGGATGTCCCCCTGATAGAGTGCCGGTCGGGCGGGCCAGGACAAGGCGGTCTGATACAGCCAATTTGCGATATTCATAGTTTTAGCAGTTCCCGGGTGATCTTCAGGCACGATCGGCTTGCAAAATGGTCGCGTAATTTGCGACGGCCGCGCCGCCCATGTTGAACGCGAGCCCCCATTCGGCACCGGCGCGCTGAATCCCACCAGCACGCGCGGTCAATTGCCGGAACCCAAGCGCATGCATCGACACGCCGGTTGCACCGACCGGGTGTCCCTTGGCCTTGAGGCCGCCGGACAAGTTTACCGGAGTGCGCCCGTCCGCATAGACCGTGCCCTGCTCCAGCGCCTGCGCGCCCTGGCCCTTGGGGGTGAGCCCCATCGCTTCATAGATCAGCAGCTCCGCCGGGGTAAAACAGTCGTGGACTTCTGCGAAGTCCAGATCTGCAACCGTGATCCCGGCCGCGTCATAGGCCGCGCGAATGGCGCGCTCCGGCCCTTCGAATGCCACGAAATCGCGGCGGCTCATCGGAAGGAAATCGGACACATGCTCGGCGGCTGCAATCCGCACGCGGGCCGCTGCATCCGCAGCGTGGGCATCAGAGGCGCTGAGAATAATCGCAGCGGCCCCATCGGTGACCAAAGAGCAATCGCTCAGCCGCAAGGGCGGTGCGATCAGCGGGTTCTTCTCGCTCACCTCGCGGCACACCTCATAGGCCAGTGGCTTGTGCATATGAGCCAGAAGGTTTTTCATTGCGTTTTCATGGTTCTTTGCCGCAATACGCGCCATCGCATCCAGCGGATCGCCATAGCGCTCCGCGTATTGATCAGCCGCAAGGGCAAAGACCTGCGGAAAACTCAGGGCCGCTTCTGCCGGATCATTCTGATATCCCGCACCCGCCAGGGCGGCGGTAACCTCTTGCGTGGAGCGGTGCGTCATCTTTTCGGCGCCAACCACCAGAACGTTCCGTGCCTGGCCCGCCCGAATGGCGTTCAGCCCGGCATGAATCGCGGCCGCGCCCGAGGCGCAGGCGTTTTCGCAGCGCGCAGCAGGTGTAAAGCGCAGGTCAGGATGCGCCTGCAGAATGAGTGAGGAGGCAAACCCGTCAGGCACAAGTCCGGAATTGAAGTTGCCGAGAATAATGGCGTCGATTTCAGCCGGCGGAATCTGTGCTTCCTCCAGTGCTTCACGCGCGGCCTCGACGATCAGCGTTTCGAGCGTGGCATCGAGGCGGCCAAACCGAGTGTGGCCAGAGCCTGTGATATAAATTTCCTGGGTCATGTAATGTCCTCCGGAAACAAAGGTGCTGGAAAAAAAATATCTCAGCTATCCGTGGAACTACGTATAAAAATACGTATGTACTACGTAGATGCAGGTGCAGAGAAGGGAAACGGCCCATGGATTACGACCAGATTTCGGAGTCCGACCTTAGTTTGACGGGGTTCATGGACGCTCCGATCGGCCTAATGGTGCTGTCGAATCGCAAAATTCAGCTTGTGAATACGGAGGTGGAGCGCATTTTTGGCTGGTCCCGCGATGAACTTGAAGGACAATCAATCCGCATCCTCTACCCTTCAAGTGTCGATTACGAAAAGACAGGCTCCCGTTGGCGGCGCTGGCTGGATGGTCGGCCGCGTTATACGGACGAGCGCTTCATGCAATGCCGCAGCGGTGAGGTCATCTGGACTCGAGCGTCAGGACGGACTTTGACCCCGACCGATCCCTTTCGACTGATGGTTTGGACGTTCGATCACCTGGAAACCCGACCGTCGACGTCCTCCACATTAACGCCCAGAGAACGCGAGGTTGCCCGACATATTGTAAATGGCTTCACCAGCAAGGAAACGGGCCTTGCGATGGGAATATCCCCTCGAACCGTAGAAGTTCATCGTAAGCGTTGCCCCCGCCTCACGCGGGATCAGCTTGACGGTGAAAAGTTCCAGGGGAGGAGCTCGTCGAGTTGGCTGGCAGGGTGACCTGCAGCGATGGCTTCGAGAGTGGCCTTGAGGTAGACGAAGGGCTCGACGCCAT
>NZ_JBGFGM010000086.1:0-1770 GCF_041224635.1 Leisingera sp. XS_AS12 | reverse complement strand
CCGGGCGGCCTGTTCAGGGGCCGCCGCCCGCGGGCTTATGCCAGCCGTGCGATCGCGGCCGTGAAGGGCCCTTCCGGGATCCGGTCCGGGGCAAAGCTCTCCGCCGAGGCCCGTCCCCAGCGCTCATGCCAATCGGCCAGTTCCGGAATTTCGCGGCCGGAAACCAGGAAGCCGTTTGGCAGATAGGGGTAGGCGATGTTGCCGTCGGAGAAGGCGTTGTCCTTCTTGCGGAACATGAAGTGGTACGGGCGGAAGCCGGCCGGGTGCTGCAGCCCGGCTGCGCCCGCGAGCTCGCCGAGCGCCCGCATCGTATTGCGATGGTAGCGCGCAACCCGATCAGACTTGTCCCCCACATCGATTGCTTTGAAACGGGCCGGGTCCTGGGTTGCGATGCCAACCGGGCATTTGTTCGTGTGGCATGCTTGGGCCTGAATGCAGCCGATGGCAAACATGTAGCCGCGGGCCGAGTTGCACCAGTCCGCCCCCAGCGCCAGGGCGCGGGCAATATGGAAGCCGGAGGTGATCTTTCCCGCAGCGCCGAGTTTGACCCGCTCCCGCAGCCCGGCGCCCCGCAGGGTGTTGTGAACGAACGTCAGCCCCTCCAGCATCGGCATTCCGACCTGGTTGGCAAATTCAAGCGGCGCGGCACCGGTGCCGCCCTCGCTGCCATCCACAACGATGAAATCGGGCACCACGCCCGTTTCGAGCATCGCCTTCACCATGCACATGAACTCCCGGCGGTGGCCGATGCACAATTTGAAGCCGACCGGCTTGCCGCCTGAGAGGTCCCGCAGCTGGGCGATGAATTCCATCATGCCGCGCGGAGTGGAGAAGCTGGGATGCGCTGCCGGCGAAATGCAATCCTGCCCCATCGGAATGCCACGCGCTTCGGCAATCTCGGGTGTGATCTTTGCCGCGGGCAGCATGCCGCCATGTCCGGGCTTGGCACCCTGGCTCAGCTTCAGCTCGATCATTTTGACCTGCGGGCTCGCGGCCTGCTCGCTGAACTTTTCCGGCGAGAATGTCCCGTCATCATTGCGGCAGCCGAAATAGCCGGAGGCAACCTGGTAGATCAGATCGCCGCCGCCCGCGCGGTGGTGGCGGGAGATTGATCCCTCGCCGGTGTCATGGGCAAAACCGCCCTTCCTGGCGCCGGTGTTCAGCGCCAGGATCGCGTTCTTCGACAGGGATCCGAAGCTCATCGCCGAGATGTTGAACAGGGACGCCGAATAGGGCTGGCGGCAATCGGGGCCGCCGATGGTGACACGGAAATCGCTATCTTCGATATCGACCGGAGCGGCCGAGTGAGTGATCCAGCCATAGCCGGAGCCATAGACATTCTCGGTGGTGCCGAAAGGCCGCTTGTCTTCGACGCCTTTAGCGCGCTGATACACCAGTGCCCTTGCCTCGCGAGAGAACGGCACCTCTTCGCGGTCGCCTTCCAGCATATACTGGCGGATCTCTGGCCGGATGGATTCCAGAAGGAAACGCATGTGACCCATAATCGGGTAGTTGCGCAGAACCGCATGGCGCCTTTGGACAAGATCCCTCAGGCCCAAAGCGGTCAAGCCGCCCGTCACCGCGGCGACCGGCAGCCAGGCGCTGCTAGCAGCATAAGCGGCCGTGGAGCTGGCGAGCGCGGCGAAACCGCTCAAAGCGAGAGGGAGGAGGCGGGCAGGAAGGGCCATGACGGTCACACCGGTCTAAAATGCTGTACTGTATGGCATATTGGATGGAAGCCCCCAGTCCACAAGGAGATTTGGGCGTAAT
>NZ_JBGFGM010000006.1:0-307 GCF_041224635.1 Leisingera sp. XS_AS12 | reverse complement strand
TACCATGATCGTGGTGGCCGATTTACCGCGGTAAACTGGCCGCAGAGGCGAAGGGCTTTCCTCAATGACCTCGAGAGCCTTTCTACTATCCACATCCGACTCTGCCGAAGAACGAGTCTGTGTATAGCTCTCGGCGGTCGCAGTATCACTAAAAGGGGAGGGGGAGGGGGGAGAGGGAGGGGGGGAGGAGGGGGGGGGTGGGAGGGGTGAAGAGGGAAATGGGAAAGAGAGGGGGAGGAGTTTCAAGAGTGGAACCCCAGGGGGGACGGGTCATGGGTGCCCGGGTTCAGAAGGTAAATAGGTACGT
>NZ_JBGFGM010000015.1:0-5451 GCF_041224635.1 Leisingera sp. XS_AS12 | reverse complement strand
AAGGGGCATGACGGTCTCGCGGCGCTGGTTCAGTCGACGCTTGCCGAGGATCCGTTCACGGGCACGGTCTTCGTGTTCCGGTCGAAGCGCGCCGACCGGTTGAAGATCCTGTTCTGGGACGGCAGCGGGCTCGTGATGGCCTACAAACGGCTGGAAGAAAGCACCTTCACCTGGCCTGCGATCAGGGATGGGGCCATGACGCTGAACCGGGCACAGTTCGAGGCCCTGTTTGCCGGCCTGGACTGGCGCCGTGTGCGATCGCTGGAGGTGCGCAGACCAGCTGTGGCAGAGTGACTCGCCCCAGGGAATGATAGGGCATCGACGCATTTGGCGCGGTATAATCCGCGCATGTCCAGCACCCCGCCCCTCGACCTTTCCGCGATCCCCGAGAGCCAGCGCGCGGCCGTTCTGGCGCTGCTTCAGGAGAACGGCGCGTTGAAGGATGCCAACCGGCGGCTCGAGCATCTCGTGGCTGAGCTGAACCATGTCGTGCATGGCAAACGGTCCGAGAAGCTGAGTGATGACGACCGGCAGTTGGCCTTCGAAGACCTGGAAACCGCAGTCGCGGAGGTCGAGACCCGCAAGGAGCAGACCGCGCCATCCACCAGGACCCCGCGCGCGACACGGCAGCGCAATCTCGGCCATCTGCCCGCGGACCTGCCGCGCATCGAGCGTATCATCGAACCGGCGAGCCTTGAGTGCCCGTGTGGGTGCGGCCGCATGCACCGGATCGGCGAGGATCGGACCGAGCGGCTGGACATCGTGCCTGCGCAGCTTCGGGTGCTGGTCGACATCCGGCCGAAGTATGCCTGCCGCATCTGCTCGGATGGGGTCATTCAGGCTGTCGCCGCACCCCGGCTGATCGAAGGCGGGCTGCCGACCGAAGGGGCCATCGCACATGTCCTGGTGTCCAAGTTCGCGGACCACCTGCCGTTTTACAGACAGAGCCAGATCCTTGCCCGCTCCGGCATCCAGATCGACCGCAGCACCCTGGCGGACTGGGCTGGCACAGCGGCCTTCCACCTCGGCCCCGTGGTCGACCGGCTGGCGGAACACATCAAGTCCTCCGGAAAGCTGTTCATGGATGAGACCACGGCTCCGGTCCTCGACCCCGGACGCGGCCGAACCAAGACCGGCTACCTCTGGGCGCTTGCCCGGGATGATCGTGGATGGGGCGGCGATGACCCGCCCGGCGTGGTCTTCACCTATTGCCCAAGCCGTGCTGGCGCCCATGCCGAGCAGATCCTGCAGGGCTTCGATGGCATCCTGCAACTGGATGGCTATACCGGTTATGACCGGCTGACGCGCCCCTCCCGCAAGGGCGGCGCGCCGATCACGGTGGCCCACTGCTGGGCGCATGCGCGGCGCAAGCTGAAGGAGGTCTTCGACCGCGACGGCTCGGAAATCGCCGCCGAGGGCCTGCGCCGGATCGCTGAGCTCTACCGCATCGAGGTCGAGATCCGGGGCATGGGCCCGGGCCAACGTCTGTCGGCCCGTCAGGCCCGCAGCGCGCCCCTCGTGGCCGAGTTCGGTGATTGGCTTCAGGCGCAGCGTCTGCGTATCTCGGCCAAGTCGCGCCTCGGCGAGAAGCTGACCTACATCCACCGCCAGTGGGGCGGCCTGCAGACCTTCCTCCGCGACGGCCGCGTCGAGATGGACTCCAACGCCGTCGAAAACCTGATCCGCCCGATCGCCCTGACAAGAAAGAACGCACTCTTCGCCGGCCACGACGAGGGCGGCCGCACCTGGGCCCGCATCGCCTCCCTGATCGCCACCGCGAAGATCAACGGCGTGGAGCCCTTCGCCTACCTCAAGGCGACCCTCGAAGCGATCGCCTCCGGTCACCCGGCCAGCAAGATCGACGAGCTGCTGCCCTGGAACTTCACCACGTCAAGCTGATCCCGCGTGGGGCGCAGACAGCGCTTACACCTCACAGACGTTTTCTCGGAGATTGCTGCCGAACTCATCATTCTTGCACCAGACCACTCAGAGCTTGCTGCAGAGTATTTGGAAGGCTGGTGGTTAAATCGGATCAGCCAGCACCTTATGGGACTCGAGGACAAGGGCATCCCTGTACAGCACGTAATCCTCAAGGCCCACGAAATTGGCAAATCGTTGTCTGAAGGGGCTTTGCCAATCGATGATCCAAACGAACTCAAAGTCAAAAAGTACAGCGACGACGACGAGTCCCGGCTGTTTGTGCGGCAGATGCGGGCAATCCAGCTTACTGATGGCATGGTTCGGAATGCCACCTCTGACTTTTACCGCGCCTATGCGCAACGATCCCGATGGAGCAGAGAGAACCTGATACTGGAAGACGAACTGTCCGGGTATGATTCGAAGCTTGAGGATTCCTGGCGGCGAAGGTTCGAATCTGAACTACTGATGGAGAATGCCGCGAGTAGCATGGAAAAAGTCATGCTTGGCAGACGAGTTTTTCTTTGGGCCACGCAGGAATCCACGCCCCTTCGAAACGTGGTTGAGAAGTGGATCACCGCCGGCTCCTACCACGGTCTTGCCGATCAGAAGAAAGTTAGATGGCACCCCGAATTCGGTGATCCTGTCGAGCCGTCTCAGGAGCAGGAAGATGAGTAAGGCTTGGAAAAATCGCCCCCGTGAAGAAAGCTACACCTTCAACCCAGCCTTTCTATCCTCGCTAATGTGCGATTACGTGCGAGAGTTTTGCAAAGCCAAGGGGGAGGCTTGTCCAATCACCTACATCTACCTTTTCCCTGCGCTTTCTTTGCACAGGCAGACACGAAATCGACTTCCGCGCCGCACAGTAACTTCCCTCTACGAGTGGATTCAAGAAAACGAGGATGTCTTGGTTGATCTTCCCAGACGTTGCAGGGCGCTCTTGCCACTGCTCCGGGACGGGGCAAAGTTTGCGCTGCACCAACAAGTACTTGAGTTCGGGGAAGAGCATAGGATGGTGATCGGTTCGCAGAAGGGACACTTCACGCCAGGATTTTTGGGCACAGTGTCTAGCGACGTGAACGAAGCCGTAGCTGCAACTCGTTTCTTGGCTAAGTGGTTTGCGAAATCTGGGTCGGAAACGTCAGTCCTCTCAGGATGGGGAGTAAGACCATGAGCTTTATTATCAGAAGCATTGTCGTATACAGCCACACAGGTGAAGCTCGACCCATTCATCTCAATTCCAACGGGCTGACCATCATCACAGGCAAATCAAAAACGGGCAAGTCGGCCATAATCGATATTATCGATTATTGCCTTGGCAGTGGAAGCTACAACGTCGCAGAAGGCGTTATTCGCAAGAAGGTTTCCTGGTTCGGATTACACCTCGAAAACAACGGAGATGAGGTTTTCATTGCCCGAGATAATCCTGGAACAGGTGCCTCAACTGGCTCCAAGGTTTTCTTCAGGCGAGGATTGCTCGAAGAGTGGCCGAGTATCGATGAGATTTCCAAGAACACGACAGAAACGAGTCTCAAGACTTTTATGACTCAGTTTGCAGGCATCGCCGAGAACGAGCACCGACCTGTATCTGGGACCCGAGACCCGCTGAGTGCCAACATTTCCCACGCACTATTTCTGTGCTTTCAGCCACAAGGGGTGGTTGCCCGTAAGGACCAATTGTTTAATCGCATGGATGACACGTTCCGAGCACTGGCGTTGCGGGACACTCTCCCATACTTCCTCGGTGCCGTGGATGAAGAGCACTTCAGGTATTTGGCCGAGCTTGATGAACTACGGAAGCAATTGCGAATTCTGGAAGCTCAGAAGAACAAGCAGCTTCAGGCCATCGAAGTAAGCAGATCACGGGTCACACGTTTGGTGAATGACGGCAAGCGAGTTGGTTTGATCCCTCAGGACTACCAAGCCGTTGACGACACCGTTTTTGATTACTTATCGCAAATCGCACAAACGGACGTTGAGGAGCCTGTAGGATACCAAGACTTCGGCGATACAATACAGCAACTAGAGGACGAACGGCGGTCAATTTGGAATCGCATTGAGGAATTATCGAATGATCGCTCAGCAACTGAAGCATTTCTTTCAGCTCAAACAGACTATGGCAAAGAAGTCTCAGAGCAAAAATCTAGACTGAGCAGCATCGGCATTTACAAAGAACCGCTTGGCGACAGAAAGATTTGCCCGCTATGCGAGACACCTCAAGACAACCCGACTCCAAAGCTGGCGGAGATCAACCAAGCCCTCGATGACGTTGAGCTTCAACTGCAGTCCGTGCACAAAGAAAGTCCTCATTTGCTCTCCCACATCGCCTTGCTTGAAGAGAAGATCCAGGGGCTAAGTATTGACCTGCGAGAAGTGTCCCGAGAATTGCGAAGAGCTGTCGCATCGGACGAACAGGCAAGAGCTGCCCAAGAACAGCTTGTGGCTCGGGCACGCTATGTTGGCCGCCTATTGAACTTTTTGGAAACTGTATCGCCTGAAGAAGATGAGAGTTTTGATGAAGCCGAACTTGATCGTGCCAAGCAACTCATAACCACCGTTCTTGCAAAGCTTCGGTCCGAAGAAACAGAATCGAAAATCACAACCTTCCTAGACTTCATAAGTCAGAAAATGACGGAGTACTCCAGTATGCTGAACCTGGAGTACCAGGGCAGTTCGCTCCGGCTTGACGTCAAGAAACTTACAGTAGTTGCTAACACTGAAGACGGCCCCATTCCTCTTAGCCGAATGGGAAGCGGTGAGAACTGGGTTGGTTACCATGTCTTGGCACACCTTGCGCTGCACTGGTGGTTTCGCAAGCGCCATAGGCCGGTACCGGCCTTCTTGGTTCTCGATCAGCCCACACAAGCTTACTATCCACCTGATGCGAAGGATGGTTCACTGGATGAAATCGACATTGATGAAGACAGGCGCGCGGTTCAGTCCCTTTTTGAATTGATGCACCGGGCTTGCCAAGAGATCGAGGCACCCTTTCAGCTCATCGTCCTGGACCACGCTCACTTGAGAACCGAATGGTTTGAGAGGGCCATTTCAGAGGAGTGGCGTGGTGAAAATGCCCTCATCCCGGCTAGTTGGCCTGAGGGGTAGTTAACGTGACAAGCTTCATTGAAAAATTTGAAAAGAGGTTTGCCTGTCTCTGACCGATGAATGCAATTGCCAACCTTCAATAGCTTTGCGGCAGCATAATCATAGGGCTCTCTGCGGCAGCAGCGAACTGAGCCGGAGCAGGTAGGGGCTAATCCTGCTGCCCCTGTGGCGAGTGGTCGCCTGAAGTTGTGCCCCTGCTACGCGATCTAGACCAAATTTCCTGGTTAGTGCAGGATGTCATTGGCTTGCTGTTTCTGTCATTGTACTCTCTTTCTTGGTGAGTGAGATGTAAGCGGCGTCTCGACCCCACGTTGCTGCTGATGGCTTCGGCTGCGAAGTGATCTCCATCTCATGATGGGGAGTGCGTTTCGCAATGTGTGCTACAAATTCGTTTCTCAAATCGCTGGGCGTCGAGATCTACGCGTCGGG